>JANMMT010000017.1:0-6051 GCA_031373545.1 Hyphomicrobiales bacterium | reverse complement strand
GCCTTCGGCGACATTGTGTGGAGAGTCCTCTTTCAAGGTGGGCGTCAACGTGTCGCGCCATGGCTTGAATAGGTTCTCGACCATCTTCTGCACATCTGTTCCCTGAAGGGTCGAACTCCAGCCCGGGATCGAATCGGGGTTGTTGAAGTCCCACTGGTAGTCGGCCATCTCGATGAAACCCTTGATCTCGGGATCCGTGGTCCAGAGCTTGCGCAGGGCCGCCTGGCGCAGGCTGTCCGGCACGTGTTTTTGAAAAAAGGCCGCCACATCCGCGCCGGGGATGATGTCATCAAGCGAGGGCAGGGGGAGTTCTTGAACGGGCTCTTCGGCGGGATCGTCAACAGGGGGTGCGGGCGAAGCTTCAACCACAGGCGGCGCGGTTTTCGCCTCGTGCTTGCGCTTGGACCAACGGCCAAGAAATCCAGTGTCGGTCGTGTCGTCGGGTCGTGTCATGAGGGTTCATCCGCAGCGGATTTACCCGCCAGCCGCAGGGCGCGGTCGCGTTCAGGCCCGGCGCGTCCAGGTGCCATGATTTCGGGATCATAGCGCTCACGCTTGCGCTTCAGGAACACCTCATCCACATGATGCGCGGCAATGAAATCGACCAGCGCGATCTCCACCGCCTCGGGCATTGGCACCACATGCACCATGTCCCAGCCCGTCTCGCTGAAGGCTTCGCCCTCATGGGGGTCCACGGTCACCTTCACGATTTCCGGCAGGCTGTCGTCGGCCTGCTTGCGAAACACCACCCACACCTTGGGCGTGCCGCTCATCAGGTTGGTGCGGTAGTTAGCGGTTTCCTTGGTGTGCGCCTCTAGTGTCATGGCTCCGGCATAGAACAGCGCGCCGTCGCCCGAAACGCCGAGGGCCGTGCCGCGCGCGGTTTCGGGCGGCGTGGCCAGGACACCGTAGGCCTCCCAGATCACGTCGATCCACTGGGATTTCGCCTTCCGGCACTCCATCACCACGCCGATCTGGGTCGTGAACAGTGGCATCAGTGCGCCTCCGTGGATGGATGATCTTTCAGGGGCAATCCTGCGATGAGGTTTTGCGGCTTGATGCGCACCATGCGGTCTTCTCCCATGGCGAGGAGCAGATAAACCGGCTTGTCGGCGATATCGGGGCGCAGCCTCTGGTCTGGCTTGAAACTCATGTCATAGAGCGCCACCACGCGCTTCTGGTCCACCTCTGACACAGGCTTTCCCTGCCACAGGCGGTTGCCGATGTGCGTGGCCTCGGCATCCAGCCCAATGAACCAGCGCCACGCTTCATCGTTGATGACGGCACGCGGGCGCACCTGGCAGTCGAGGCCGGTCAAATGCGCCACCCAGATCTCCACCACGCGCCCGAGCGCCGCGCGCGCAGGTTTGTCGAGGCCGAAATCCAGCACCGTGTCAAAGGCATCGGAGCGGGCAAAGTAGCCATGCGCCGTCTCCTCGCTCATCACATCAAGGTCTTTCACGGCCTGTTCGCCGAACATGGCCACAAGCGGCGAGGCGTGGGTGTCGATCTTGGCGCCGTCCACGGTTTCTTCATCGGCCAGCAGCAACGCGCCGTCGTGGATGGTGAGGCGCTGGGCGCGGAAAAACATCTCCGCCGCCCGCAGCACAAAGGGGTCATGCTCGCCGTCGAGCGCATTGCGCAGGATGGAATGAACCATCTGGTTGAGGAACATCGGCGGAGTCCGGCTCATGCCGCGCTTGAGAAGCGTGAGATAGGCTTTTTCAAGCGTGCCGGAGGCCACGAGCAGGTCGCGGAAGGCGATCAGCAATGTCCAGTTCTCCCGTGCATCCGGGTCAGCCAGTGTGTTGATTTCGCCTGCGGTCACGCTGTCTCCGGGGGCGATCATCAGCCGCGCATGCAACGCGCGCTCGGACGCGCAGGCCTCCGGCGGAGGCAGCACCTCGGGCCGGGCGTAGAAGGCTTTGAGATAGGCATCGGTCACGCCCAGATGCCCTGCCTCGTCGCGCTGCAGCAGCACATGGCCGGACGAAACCCAGAAATCATGCGTGAGACTATCGGAGTTCATTGGCGTGCGCTTTCTGCCAGATCAGCCAGATCGACGCGCTCTTCAGGCTCGTCTTCGCCCTCCACCTCCACAAAGCTGAAAACACGGGTGTAGGTATCCTTGTTGAAGGGCAGGCCGGGCTTTACCGTGCGAAACTGCTCGCGGATCGCGCCGTCCCCGTCCAGCGTGCGGTGCAGCACCACCAGCGTCTGCTCGGGATGGTCGGCGCAGCTCTGGGCAAAGCTGATCTCCTCATCCGCTGCGGCCAGCGCTGCGGCCATGTTGGGGGCGCCATGCGCTTCCATAAGGTGCGCGGCTAGATTTTGGACAGCCTCCCGGCGTTCTTCATCTGAAATGCGCACCACCACGGCCAGCGTTGACCAGCCAAAGCTGGACAGACCCAGAAACCCTGAGCGAAACGCCACCCGCGGCTTCCCCTTGAGGGCTGCCACATCCTGATCCCAGAACACGAAGGAGCCGGGCACCGCCCATTCTCCGGGCTCGGCGGCGGTGGGAAAGGCGAAGGTGTCCGACGGATCGAGGCGGATGGTGCGCAGGAGTTTCATCACAGCACCGGCTCGCGCGTGTCGGCATCATACCAGCGTGCTTGTGCCAGTGCTGGCATGAACGCCTGCCGCTCCTCGGCGCCTGCGCGGTTGATCAAGAGATCACCTAGGACATCAATGCCGCGGCGGGCACCCGTTTCGGGAACCAGCCGTGCTAGGTAATCGCGGCCGATGCCCTTGAAGCCGCGCTCACCCCAGGCATCCACGTGCACCATCAGGTGGCGGGCAAAGCTTTCGATCAGCCCGCCGATGTCCAGTTCTTTAAAGCCTTCCACCTCCAGTGCCGTGCCTTGGCTCCAGTCGCCGGGGTCGAGTGAAACCGGGCTCAACCGCCCGCGCATCACGGCATTGCGCATGATCCCGCCAAACACCAGCCAGTCGGGCGGCTGATCCTCCAGTGCGTCCTGGGGCCAGGCGAGCCGCCCGCCGCCGATGATGCCGTGATCGAAAACCAAGGTGCCGGGCCATTGAAATTGCACCGGCTTTTCCGGCGGGCAGTGCACGGCCAGCGAATCCGCCATGGCATTCATGCAGGCATAGAACGCGCGCCGTGCGGATGCGAGCGGCTCGGCAGGCTCCAGCACCACGGCGAATTCCACAAGGTCGAACCGCCGCGCCCACACCAGCGTGCCCGCGCCGCGTGCACTGGCCAGCGTCTGCGCATGGGCAAAGGCGTCAAACCCTTCGCGCAGCGCCACGAGTTCGAAACCGGGCGGCAGGTCCAGCCGCACATCGCCATCACCTGCACCGAATACCTCTGGTGATGCCAAATCCCGTGTCACACGTTCTCCCATTTGATCATGGCACAGCTGACGCTTGTCAGATAAGTGAAGGCCCTTCTTATAAGCGTTCCACGCGCCTCGCACAGATGCGCATATTACATCCTTTGGGAGAAGTTTGTGTCGCTGTCCAACGCCACCCTCATTCTGTGCACCTGCGAAGACACGATGGCCCCTGATGGTCAGGCCGTGGCCAAGGCCTGCGGCGGAGCTGTGCGCAACGCCAACCATCTGTGCCGCAGCGAGTTGGCGGTGTTTGAGATGCTGGCGGCCAAGCCGGGCCAGTTGGTGATCGGCTGCACGCAGGAAGCGCCGCTGTTCACAGATGTTGCGGCTGAGAAATCCCTGCTTGCAAGCTTGAGCTTCGTGAACATCCGCGAGACGGCAGGCTGGTCGAGCGAGGGCCGGAAGGCCGGTCCGAAAACCGCTGCGCTGCTGGCGGCCGCCAATGTGGCGGCGTCGCCCATCACGCCGGTGACCCTGGAAAGCGGCGGCGTCGCGCTCATTCTGGGCCGCGATCAGGTGGCGGTGGATGTGGCCGCCAAGCTGGCGAGCCGCCTTGACGTGACGGTGGTTCTCTCCTCTCTGGAGGGCATCATGCCCCCGCGCAAGGCGGAGTTCCCCATTCGCCGGGGGCGCGCCCGCAACGCCAAGGGCTGGCTGGGTGCTTATGAGGTGATCATTGATGGCTACGCCGAGCCGCTGGTATCGAGCCGTGCCGGGCTGAAAGCGGGCCCCGCGCGCGATAGTCTGACCTCGACCTGCGATGTGGTGATTGATCTGACGGGCGGCCCCGCGCTGGTGCCTGCACATGATCTGCGCGCAGGCTATCTGAAGGCAGACCCGGCCTCACCATCCGCCGTGGCAGATCTGCTGTTTGCCGCCGGTGATCTGGTCGGCACCTTCGACAAGCCCAAGTACATCGAGTTCAAGCCGGATCTGTGCGCCCATTCCCGCTCCCGGATCACGGGCTGCACGCGCTGTCTTGATCTGTGCCCCACGGGAGCCATCACGCCTGACGGCGACCATGTGGCGATATCGGCGGAAATCTGCGCGGGTTGCGGCGCATGTGCAGCAGTGTGCCCCACAGGGGCGGCGAGCACGGCTTTGCCACGCGCGGATGTTCTGCTCAGCCGCTTGCGCGCCCTGCTGACCACCTACACCGCTGCGGGCGGCGCGGAGCCCGTCGTGCTGTTCCACGACGGCGACCACGGTTGGGGCCTGATCGAGGCTTTGGCGCGTTTCGGCGATGGTCTGCCTGCGAATGTCCTGCCAGTGGAAATCAACGAGGTCACGCAGATTGGCATCGAGGCGATCAGCGCCGTCTTCGCCTATGGCGGGGCAGGGGTGCGGCTGCTGACGCGCGCCAGGCCCAAGCACGACATATCGGGCTTGCACGCCACCGTTGATCTCGCGCACCGGTTGCTGAGCGCACAGGGCCACGGCGCACAGCCGGTCGCCACCATCGAGACGGATGATCCCGATGCGTTGCTTTTGGCCCTGCGTGGGCGCGCGGCGGCGAAGGTTTCGCCCCGTCCCTCCAGCTTTCTGCCCGTGGGGGGCAAACGCGATCTGATGACGTTGGCCCTGCGCGAGATGCACGCCGCGGCACCACTGCCCGTACCTGTCATCGCGCTCGACAAGGGTGCGCCCTTTGGCCGGGTCATGGTCAACACAGAGGGCTGCACGCTGTGCCTCTCCTGCGTCTCGGCCTGCCCTGTGTCAGCGCTCGGCGACAACGCGGACAAGCCGATGCTCACGTTTGACGAGAGTCTGTGTGTGCAATGTGGCCTCTGCGCCGCGACATGCCCGGAAAACGTCATCACGCTGGATCCGCGCGTCAACTTCGCCGCCTTCGGGGCCGCGCCCATCGTGCTGAAGGAGGAGGAGCCCGCCTGCTGCACCGAATGCGGCAAGGCCTTTGGCGTCAAATCCACCATCGATCGCATCGCCGCCAAACTGGAGAGCAAGCACTGGATGTTCGCTGGGGCCAACAGCGACCGCATGAAAGTGCTGCGCATGTGCGAGGATTGCCGTGTGGGGGCAATGTCAGCCCAGAGCTTCGACCCCTACGGCGCGCCCGAGCGGGCCGCAGCGAAGACGACCGATGATTATCTGCGCGAGCGTGCCGAAATCGAGGCGGCCCGCGCCGCGCTCAAGCCGTAAGCCCCTCACACAAACGCAAAATCGGCGGCATTGACGTTGCCCGCACCCAGGCCCGCGAGCAGGATGGTGGTGCCGGCGAGGCTGCCGCTGGTGAAGCTGATCAGCGTGCCGCCGCCTTGCGCCGCCACGGTGATGGCACCCCCCAGGCTGCCCGCGCCGTAGCCGCGCCCGGCAAGATCGATGAGGTCCGCGCCGTCCGCGAAATCCGTGATCAGATCCGCGCCCATGTTGCCCGCCTGGGCGTAGGCAAAGCGGTCCGCGCCGGCGAGGCCCACCAGCGTGTCGTTGCCCAGCCCGCCTTGAAGCGTATCGGCAAAGCCCGAGCCGTAGATCAGGTCCGCGCCCGCCAAGCCATCCAGCGACATGCCGACCGTGTTGTTGTTGCCGTAGAGCGTGTTGTCGCCGCCGTTGCCATTGCCCACCGTGGCCCCGCCGTAGCTCACCAACTGCTCCACATCGGCGGCCAGCGCGGCGATGTTGTAATTGGCATAGAGCGTGTCGCGGCCCGCGCCCGCGGCCTCCACGATCCCAT
>JANMMT010000161.1:0-1837 GCA_031373545.1 Hyphomicrobiales bacterium | reverse complement strand
CGAGTAATTGCCTGACGAATGCTGCCAGTTTGACGAGTGCCCCTTGTGACCGGAGCACGGACTACGATGGCAGATGGGGCACGCGCTGGACCCGCGATAATACGAGTAGCCCTGGGCATAACCGCCATAGCTGCGGTTGTTGTAGCTGGGGTAAGAGCCGCCGCCGTAATAATAGAAATCGTCTTGGCCGTAGTTGGAGCCGGTATCGTAGTAGCCGCTGTTGTAATCGCCTGCTGGCACCACACAAGAACTGAGGATGAACGTCGCGAGACTGGCCGCGAGAAGTGAGAGGGAGCAGGGGGTTTTCATAGGATGCAGTAATGGTCTATGGACGTCGCGACGCCCGAATCCATTCAAAAAGATACATTTTCTCAGGACAAGCAGCTCAAAATGTTCGCGATGACATTCAGGCAACAGCTTCCACTTTGTATAGGGGCAGGCGCCAGGTTCTCAACAGAATTGGTTTAGCTGGCACTACTCTTTCAGAGTCGCGTTGGCGATGGCGGGGGGATAAAGAGCCTTTAGCGTGCTGAGTATTTTCTCCACCGCTTCAAGGTGCAGCGTGGCGCCGTCGGGCTGGCGGGCTGCGAAGGCTTCGCGGATGCCGGTGAGTGAGACTTTGAGTTCATCGACGTGGTTGCGAGCTTCAGTTTTTTTAGCGGCATCTGTTTTGCCGGGCAGCGCACTGAGGAGCACGGGAAAGGCTTCGGTCACTTCATCAATGGCTTCATAGGCTTTGTCGGCGACTCCGTCGCGCAGTTCCTTGGTGTGCTGGTTAATTTCGGCCCATAGTCCTTCAAGTGAGGCGGGCGGTTGGATGTTCTTGCCGCTCTCTTTGCCACCGCAGGAGCAGAGCCATTCCGGGTTCTTGCATTCAGGGCACTTGGAGAGGTTGTAATGCAGACGGAAAGTCTTACTCTTGGTCGAACCGGGTTCGCGCAGTTGCATGATGACGTGGTAGTCTTTGCCTGCGGGTGCGACCTCGGTGATGAAGACCTCGTCTTTGATCTCGGCAGTGAGCTTTTTGGAATTGCTGCGTTCTCCGGCGGTAACGGTGAGTTTGCGTTCGCCCACTGGTAAGGGTTTGCGGTTTTTGTCGAGGAAGCCGATTTGAAATCGGTTGTCCTTGGTGACGCTGAATTCGGCGTTCGGCGTGGTGGGGGAATCAATGGCGATGAGGCGTCCGCCCTTGGGGCCAAGGGTGATGCGTTCGTGCGCGTGGAGGCTGGTGGCGAGGAGGAGCAGGGCGATGAGTTTGGTTTTCATGGGGTGTATTTTTTTGATATTGGATTTTATTGGCAGGCTGGAGCTTCCAGTCGGAGAGCTTGCGCGGCGGCCTTGCGACCGATGAGCAAGAAAAGCGCGGGAGTCACGGCGAGATCGAGCAGGGTAGATGAGATGAGTCCGCCACAAATCGCTACGGCCACGGGATGGAGAATTTCTTTACCCGGTTCATGCGGACTGAGTACGAGGGGAATGAGGGCAATGCCGGCAGCGAGCGCGGTCATGAGCACGGGCACGAGTCGCTCCAGCGTGCCGCGCTCGATCATGGCGCGGGTGAAGCCTTCGCCTTCGTGTTTCATGAGGTGGAGATAATGGCTGACCATCATGATGCCGTTGCGTGCGGCGATGCCACCGACGGCGATGAAGCCGACCAAGGTGGCGATGGAGATGTTGTCGATGAGCCGCCAGGTGAGCGCCAGTGCGCCCATAAGGGCGAGCGGGATATTCAACATGACGAGCAACGTGAGCCCGACGCTGCGAAAGTATCCGTAGAGCAACATGATGATGATGAGAACGACAATGCCGAAGTAGAAGGTGATTTGTTTCGTCGCGG
>JANMMT010000126.1:0-12480 GCA_031373545.1 Hyphomicrobiales bacterium | reverse complement strand
CCTTTCGCTGCTGCTTGTCGATGATGACAAGCCGTTTCTCAACCGCCTTGCGCGGGCCATGGAATCGCGTGGTTACGTCGTGACCCAGGCCGACAGCGTCGCCGCTGGCCTGTCCGCGATACGCCTCAGCCCGCCTGCCTTCGCCGTCATCGACATGCGGCTTTCCGACGGTCCCGGCCTGGATGTCATCTCGGAGCTGAAGCGGGTGCGGCCCGATGCACGTGCCATAATCCTCACGGGATATGGCAACATCGCCACGGCTGTCACGGCTGTGAAGATGGGTGCCTTCGACTATCTCGCCAAGCCTGCGGATGCCGATGATATCGATGCGGCGCTCAAGGCGCAGCCGGGGTCGCGGCCCGAGCTGCCTGAAAATCCCATGTCGGCGGACCGCGTTCGCTGGGAGCATATCCAGCGCATTTTCGAGCTGTGCGACCGCAACGTCTCGGAAACCGCGCGGCGGCTCAACATGCACCGGCGCACGCTCCAGCGCATCCTGGCCAAGCGCGCCCCCAAGTAAGGGATGCGGACACAGGTCGTCATCATCGGATCGGGTCCTGCGGGGCTGATGCTGGGCGCTCTCTTGGCCAAAGCTGGTGTGGACGCCGTGATACTGGAGCGTCAATCGCGCGATTACGTCCTTGGGCGCGTCCGTGCTGGCGTGCTGGAGCAGGGCACGGTCGATCTTCTCTCCCACGTTGGCGTCGCGGACCGCCTGAAGGCGCAGGGTCTTGTGCATGAGGGCTTCATCCTCGGGCAGGCCAACCGCACGTTGCGGATCGATCTTGAAGCGCTGACCGGCAAGCATGTCACGGTCTATGGCCAGACGGAGGTGACGCGCGACCTGATGGACACGCGCGCAGCGGCGGGCCACCTGACCGTCTACGGTGCGCAAGATGTCACGCTGCTTGATTTCGACGGCACGTCACCCCGCGTCACCTACAGCAAGGGTGGCATCACCCAGACCATAGCCTGCGATTTCATTGCGGGCTGCGATGGTTTTCGCGGCGTTTCGCGGGCCAGCGTGCCGGACGGCGCGATTCAGACTTTCGAGCGCGTTTACCCCTTCGGCTGGCTCGGTGTGCTTGCCGATGTGCCGCCCTGTTCACCCGAACTGATCTATGCGGGCCATGAGCGCGGCTTCGCGCTGTGCTCCATGCGCTCGATGACGCGCAGCCGCTATTACATCCAGTGTCGTGCCGATGAAACAATCGAGAACTGGTCCGATGATGCGTTCTGGGATGAGTTGCGCCTGCGCCTGTCTCCCGAGGCGGCGGAGCAGGTCACAACGGGACCATCTCTGGAAAAGTCCATTGCGCCCCTCAGAAGTTTCGTCGCCGAACCGCTGCGTTTCGGCAGCCTGTTCCTGTTGGGGGACGCCGCGCACATCGTGCCGCCCACGGGTGCGAAGGGCATGAACCTGGCGGTGGGCGATGCGTTCTATCTTTCCGAGGCTTTGGCTGAATTCTACACCGCACGTTCCACCGCTGGCCTTGACGGCTACTCTGCCCGCGCGCTTGACCGCATCTGGAAGACCGAGCGCTTTTCCTGGTCGATGACGATGCTGCTGCACCGCTTCGATCACCACGGGCCGTTCGAGCAGCGCATGCAGGAGGCAGAGTTTCGCTTTCTGGAAAGCTCCGTGGCCGCACGCACAGCTCTGGCCGAGAATTACGTCGGGTTGCCGCTGGTTTGAACAGGGGCGCCGAACAGTCTTTCCCGCACACTATCAGGAATACGTCGCGCGCGGCCGTCACCCACGCAGACGACCTTCACATCCGCGCTCACAAGCACCTCCGCACCGCGCAGCACCCGCTGGCTGACATGCATTGACGCGCCCTTCATCTCCGTCGTCAGGGTTTCTACGGTGAGCAGGTCATCCATCAAGGCGGGGCGCACGAACTCGATGGACATGCCGCGCACCGCAAAAGCCAGGCGCGTGGTGCCGTCGAACAGTTCGCGCTGATCGATGCCCAGCGCGCGGATCAGCTCGGTGCGGCCCCGTTCCATGAAGCGCAGGTAAGAGGCGTGATAGACAACGCCTGAAAAATCCGTGTCTTCGTAATAGACGCGCAGGGTGAGAAGATGGGGTTTCAAAAGAGCCTGCCGGTTGGAGAGGGTTTATTGTGAGGGCACCTTGCCGTGCCACTCCTGCCACGCCAGATGCGCGATCAGCGCACCTGCATAGAGGTTGAGGCCAGCAATGCCGAGGCCCACCACCACATCGGGCCAGACTGAACTGGTGAAGGCCGTGATCACGGCAGCCAGCACGATGGCAATATTGGCGATCGCATCATTGCGGGTGGACAGCCACACACCCTGATGGGCGGAATCACCCTCGCGGTGCGGCAGAAGAATGAAGGCGCAGTAGACATTCACAGCGAGCGCAAGGAGGCCGATCGCCCCCATGGGCAAGGGATCGGGCGGGAAGCCGTTGAGCAACTGGTCGATGGTTTTCCAGCCGATCCACAAGCCCGGCACGAACATCAGAAAGGCCGTCATGGCGCCAAACACCGCGCGTGGGCGATGGCCCAGGCCGATCAGTGCGATGGCCATGACATAGGTGATCGCGTCTTCGAGAAAATCGATGGCATCGGCCATGAGCGCGATGGAATTGGCATAGAGCGCACCGCCCGCCTCCACGAAAAACATCACGCCATTGAGCACGGCTGCGATGATGAGCGCGCGGCTGTAGGACGGGGGCGTGGCATCGGTGGTGGCAGGCGTCATGGGGCTCCGGGCGGGTTGCGGGCGGCGGGTTGCGGGCGCGGCAGATCAGCGCCTACAACCGATCAACCATAAAATGCATGAAGGGGAAACCATGGGAAGCCGTCTCAAAGGTAAAATCGCGGTTGTCACCGCTGCAGGCCAGGGCATCGGCCGTGCCATCGCCGAGGCACTGATCCGCGAGGGAGCGACTGTCCATGCCACAGACCTCAACGTGGCACTGCTGGCAGGGCTTGCCAAGGCCAGGAAACGCAAGCTCGACGTGCTTTCGACAAAGGCTGTTCAAGCCTTTGCTTCGCGGGTGGGCGAGATCGACATTCTGGTGAATGCGGCGGGCTATGTGCACCACGGCACCGTGCTCGATTGCACCGAGAAGGACTGGGATTTCTCTTTTGATCTCAACGTCAAATCCATGCATCGCACCACGCAGGCCTTTTTGCCCGGCATGCGGGGGCGCGCAGCGGTGACGGGCCAATCCGCCTCCATCATCAACATCGCCTCCGCCGTCAGTTCGGTGCGCGGGGTGGTCAACCGCTACGCCTACGGGGCCACCAAGGCGGCGGTGATCGGCCTCACCAAGGCCATCGCGGCAGATTTCATCAAGCAGGGCGTGCGCGCCAATGCGATCTGCCCGGGTACGATCCAATCACCCTCGCTGGATGGACGCATCGCGGCGCTGGCGGTGCTCAACAACATCAGCGAGGCCGAAGCGCGCCAGATGTTCATCGACCGCCAGCCCATGGCGCGGCTGGGCACGGTGGAGGAGGTGGCCGCCATGGCGGTGTATCTGGCCTCAGACGAGTCAAGCTACACCACGGGCCATGTGCACCTGATCGACGGCGGGTTTGCGCTGTGAGGCACAAAAAAAGGACCGCCGAAGCGGTCCTTTGAAGTTTAGGGAGGCGTCAACAAGTGGACAGGAGCCACTCGACCCACAAAAGCAGGATGATGTTAAGGTAACCAAAAAGCGTTGAAATTGGGTTAATCAGGTGTTGTGGCGTTCAGAGGTGGCTCACTCCGCCGCCTGACGCGCATCTGCATGGGGCACACTTTCCTGCGCATGCAGCCAGCGCTCGGCCTCCAGCGCCGCCATGCAGCCCAGACCCGCCGCCGTGACCGCCTGGCGGTAGACATCATCGGCCACATCGCCCGCCGCATAGACACCCGGAATGTTGGTGGCGGTCGAATTGGGGGCCACCTCGATGTAGCCGTTGGGACGCAGCGTGAGCTGCCCCTTGAACACGTCAGAGGCCGGCACATGGCCAATGGCGACGAACAGGCCATGCACCGGCAGCTCGCTGATGGCGCCTGTGACGACGTTGCGTATGCGCAGATGCGTGACGCCCAGCGGCTTGTCCTCGCCGCAGATTTCCTCCACAGCGCTGTCCCAGAGCAGCTTGACCTTTGGGTGCTTGAACAGGCGCTCCTGCAGGATGCGCTCGGCCTTCAACTCGCGGCGGCGGTGAATGAGCGTGACGCTCGAGGCGAGATTGGCGAGGTAAAGCGCCTCCTCCACGGCCGAATTGCCGCCGCCGACGATGGCCACATCCTTGTTGCGGAAGAAGAATCCATCGCTGGTCGCGCAGGCCGAGACGCCAAAGCCCTTGAACTTTTCCTCCGACGGAATGCCCAGCCACTTGGCTTTCGCGCCCGTGGCGATGATGAGCGAATCGCAGGTGTAGACCGCGCCGTTGTCGCCCGTCAGGCGGAAGGGGCGCTGCTGGAGATCCACCTGTGTGATGAAATCCGAAACCATCTCGGTGCCCACATGCTCGGCCTGCGCCTTCATCTGCTCCATCAGCCAGGGGCCCTGGATGGAGGTGGCAAAGCCCGGAAAATTCTCGACATCGGTGGTGATCATGAGCTGTCCGCCAGGCTCGAAGCCCGCGATCATCATCGGTTCCAGCATGGCGCGCGCGGCATAAATGGCGGCGGTGTAGCCCGCAGGCCCGGAGCCCACGATGATGACCTTGCGATGGATCGCCGTCATGTATCTCTCCTCACGCATTCTGTCGCAGCTTCGCGTAGGCATCCGCCACGCGCGCTGCGATCTCATCGGTTGCATCTAGGGGAGGGTAGGCCCAGCTTTCAAGAGGATCCCCCAGGGGACGCACAGCTCCGTGATCGAAAAGCCCCTGTATGAGAGATGAAATCTTGGTGTGACCGCCCGATGGCGCAAAGAGATGGATCGGCGTGCCTGTCGCCGCCGCCTCGCCCAGCATGTTGACGCTGTCCGCCGTGACGATGAGATGATCCGCATGGGCCAGAATGGCGAGGTAGGGATTGGCGCCCGCGCCGTCCCAATAGAAGCCGTCCGTGCGCGTGCACAGCTCCGCCACGGCTTGCGCCAGCGAAGGCGGCGTGCGGCGCGAGGGCGTGACAACAAGATGCGCGCCCGTGAGCGCGCAGGCGGTGAGCTTGTGCACAAGATCCGCGATGTCGCCTGATGTGAAGCGATGGTGCTGGCTGTCGCCGCCCAGCAGCACACCTATGGTGGTCCGGTCATCCACGCCCCAAGGCGGTGGCTCCGCGCGGGCTGCGGCAAGGCGCTCGGGCGAGATGCGGTGCGGCGAGGTCAGCGTCACGACGACATTCGCCCCGCGCAGACGATCATGCGCGGGCACCCAGATCAGGTCCGCCGTGCCTGCGCCCGTGCGCGGGTCCTTGAGATAGACTGCAAGCAGCGCTGAACCGCCAAGCTTTTTGGCCCGGCGCAGGTAGGGCACCGTGCGCCGCCCGGATGCGATGACGATGTCGGGCAGTGGCCCACCCAGCGGGCTTCCCGCCCTGCTCGCGCGGTCCCTGGGGTCGATGGGACCAAAGGGCGCGAGCAGCGCAAAGGCCCGGCGCGGGGCAATGCGGCGGATGTCCGCGCGCAATCCCAGGCGCTCGCTCACCCCCAGGCACTGGGCCTCGTCGCCCGCTTTGCCATCCGAAAGGATCCAGCAGGATGCGCCAGAAACGATCTGTGAAGCGGCGAGTCGTTGCGGGTTTGCGGCATAAAGTGTCACGGAATAATCATTTCAGGCAGGATTGTTTCTGGCACGCAGATCGCTAGATAGAGTGAAGAGATTGTAGCACCGGAGTTCGAGCTTGCGCCACCAACTGGATGACATCGATCGCAACATCCTGCTTGAAATGCAGGCTGATGGCAGCCTGACCAATGTGGAACTGGCGCGCCGTGTCGGCATTTCGCCGCCCCCCTGCCTGCGCCGCGTCAATGCGCTGGAAAAAGCCGGCTTCATCAAGGGGTATCGCACCCTGCTGGATGCGCGCCAACTCGGCTTTGGCGTTTCGTGCTTCGCCATGGTGCAACTGCGCAGCACGACCAAGGTCGATATCGATGCCTTCCAGGCTCGAATCGGTGCGTGGAGCGCGGTGCGCGAGAGTTGGACGCTCTCTGGCGATATCGACTTCATCCTGAAGTGCATCTTCCCCAATCTGGAGGCGTTTCAGGCTTTTGTCTCGGAATTGACCGCTCTGCCCAACATCGCTTCGGTGCGCACGGCGCTGGCGCTCGCCAAGGTCAAGGATCTGCCACTCGTGCCGATGGAGACGCTCTGATTCCCGCAGCATAACCGCCGGAACGGACTCATTCTGTAAAGCTTTCTTGGCGATAATGCAGCCTTCAGAGGTTCTCTCAGGGCGCACGCATGTCATTGTCGAACACCACAGCACCCACCCGCACGGCATCGGTCATGCAGGTGGGCATTCCCGGTTTTGTCGCTGTCACGCTGCTGTCAGCCTTCCTGTTGTTTTCTGTCCAGCCGATGTTCGCCAAGATGGTGCTGCCCTGGCTCGGCGGCTCGCCTGCGGTCTGGTCTGTGGCGATGGTGTTTTTCCAGGCCCTGCTCTTGTGCGGCTACCTTTACGCGCATCTCTCAGTCACTTATCTGCCGCACAGGGCCGCGGTCGCGCTGCACGCCGTACTCGCGCTGGCTGCATTCATGGCCTTGCCGCTGGGCGTATCGCAAGCCTTCGGAACGCCGCCGGAAGAAAATCAGGCCTTCTGGCTGATCGGCGTCTTCACCGCCTCCGTGGGACTGCCGTTTTTCGTCCTGTCGGCAACGGCGCCGCTTTTGCAGGCCTGGTTTGCGCGGTCGGGGCATGAAAATGCAGACAATCCCTATTTTCTCTATGTGGCCTCCAATGTCGGGAGCTTTGCCGCCCTCATCAGCTACCCCATTCTGATCGAGCCCCTGCTGGCGCTGCATGGCCAGACTGTGATCTGGATGTGGATGTTCGGCGTGCTTCTGGCCGGTCTGGCTGTCTGTGGCCTGTTCGCGCGCGCAGGATCACCTGTGACGGCCGCTGCCCTTCAGGACACGTCAGCCGAAACCGTAACCTGGAAAGACCGCGCGCTGTGGACGGCGCTTGCCAGCATCCCCTCGGGGCTGCTCGTTTCGGTCACGGCGCATCTGTCCACGGATGTGGCCTCCGTGCCTCTGTTGTGGGTCGCGCCACTGGCGCTGTTCCTCCTGACCTTCATCTTCGCCTTCAACGACAAGCCGGTGATCCACGATGCATGGGTGCACAAGGCCTGGGCCTGGCTGTCGCCATTCATCGTAATGTCGCTGGTGGGATATGTGCTGCCGCTGTGGATGCAGTTCGTGGTGCATCTGGGCGGCATGTTCGCGGCCTCCATGCTCTGCCACAGGCTGCTGTATCAGCGGAAACCCGGCGCGGCGAAGTTGACCGAATTCTACCTCTGGATGTCGTTTGGCGGCATGCTCGGCGGCTTGTTCACCGGTTTGCTCGCTCCCTATATCTTTGATCGCATCATTGAGTATCGCATCCTGCTGATCGCTGCATTGCTGTGCCTTCCCGCCGCGGTCAGTGCCCCGGCGCAGCGCCGCCAGGTGCACATTGCGGCGGGCCTGATCATGGCGGCGTGCCTTTTCGTGGTGGCTGTGCCCATGCTGTTCGAGTGGGTGGGGCAGTCGCTGCAATATCTTGGCCTTGCCATTGTAGCGGGCTTTCTAGGCGTCGTGATCTTCAACAGGCTGGGGCCCATTTCCAGTGCCGGCGCCGCCATCGCCGCCTTTCTGGCGCTCATGCCACTGACGGATCGGGGGTTTGATGCGGTCGAGCGTTCGTTCTTCGGTGTCAATTATGTGCACAAGAGTGCCGATGGCCAGTTTCGTCTGCTCAAGCATGGCTCGACCATCCACGGCGCCGTGCGCATCACGGATCTGGAGGGCAATCCCACCAAGGCGCAGCGTCCGCAGGCGACGACCTACTATCATGATGCAGGCGCGATCAACGTCGCGCTCATAGCGGCGCGGGAGCGCGCCGGGGGCCGGCTGGGCCATGTGGCCGTGCTGGGTCTGGGTGCAGGTGCGATGGCTTGCCAGTCGAAGCCAGGGGAAAACTGGGCGTTTTTCGAGATCGACCGCAAGGTGGCTGACCTGGCGCTGCGCAAAGAGCTGTTTCCCTTCCTGTCGTCCTGCACCCCCAACGCCCGGATCGTCATCGGGGATGCGCGCCTGACCTTTCAGCGCGAGACCGTCAAGTATGATGTCATCATACTTGACGCCTTCAGCTCAGACTCGGTGCCCGCCCACCTGCTGACCCGCGAGGCCATGATGATCTACGAGCAGTTGTTGGCACCGGGCGGCATGATCATCGCCCATGTTTCCAACCGTCATCTTGACATCCAGAGCGTCGCGGAGGCTGCGGCCCGCGCCGTGGGGATGGTGAGCCTTTCGGCCTACGTTCCTGTCGATCCGGAGGCGCTGGTGACCAAGATGCAGTTCGCCACGCCGACCAACGCCGTTGTCGTGGCGCGTACGGCAGCGGATTTCGGCACGTTGGTGACAGCGCCATCCTGGAAGCAGCCGCGTCCCGATGTCATCCGTGCGCTATGGACCGATGATTACGCCAACATTGTCGGCGCTCTCATCCGGGAGTGGCAGAAAAGCACAAAGTCACAACGAGATTAGACTTTGCGGGCAACCCAGAGCGCGAAATTGTTGCACAGCTGTTCGGTGCGCAGCCGCGCGCCAGCCTCGGACAATCCGGCAGCGCCGAAATCGCCATTCGCGGCCGCCGAAACCATGATCCGCTGATTGCCGATGATCGCCTCACCCTCCAGCACATCCGCACCGTTGCTGCCGATGCCGCCATTGCGATCATCAAGTGTCGAGGCTGGAACCTGACTTGTCAGCCAGACGGAGGTTGGACGCACGATCAGGACGGGTGCGCCGCGCGCGCCACTCTGCAGGCGCCCACCCAGCGCCGCAGGCATCGCCCGAACAAGGCACGCCTGCAACTGACGCCGTGTCTCGAAGGCGCCGGACGGCACGCCGCTCATGTCAATCTGGACCGCGCGGAAGACTTGCGCCGGTTGGGCGACGGCCGCCGGTGTGGCTGCCACAAGCAGCGCCGCGCCCAGAATGTTAGCTGAAACGAAGGCCTGTAACTTCATATCCGCGTGCTCCTGCAGGTGTGTTGACTTCAATGGCATCACCCACCCGCTTGCCGATCATGGCACGCGCGATGGGCGAAGATATGGCAACTTTTCCGAGTTTCACATCAGCTTCCATGTCGCCCACGATCTGATAGGTCTTCTTCTGATCGCCCTCGTCCTGCACGAGCGTGACGGTGGCGCCAAACTTGATGGTGTCGCCGCCCAATTTGGTCACATCGATGACTTCGGCGCGGCCAATCACGTCTTCCAGCTGCGCGATGCGCCCCTCATTGAGAGATTGTGCCTCCTTGGCTGCGGAATATTCGGCATTTTCCGAAAGATCGCCGTGGGCGCGGGCTTCCTGAATGGCCAGAATGATTCGCGGGCGTTCTTGGGTCTGGCGAAACTTCAACTCTGTTTCCAGAGCGTTGTAGCCAGCTTGTGTCATCGGCACCTTGTTCACGGGGCGCACTCCTTGAAAACAAAACCGCTTCACGCCCCGGATGTTCCCGGAGACGCAAAGCGTCGAGAGACGGAATGGCATGGCCTTCGAAAATCTGGGACCGGCTGCCGGATTGGAAAACTGCGGCCAGAGCCTGACGCGCGTGGAACCTAACGTGGTGCATACCGCATAAAGTTGCAAGACTCGGCCTGGCGGTCGAAGTCAGCTTGAAGGTCGAAGTCGGCCTGGCGATCGAAGCTCAGTTGAAATACTCCTGCAACGGGCGCACGGTCAGTTCACCGTCTTTCATGGCGCGAATGCCCTCCGCAGCGGCGAGCGAGCCCGCCAGCGTTGTATAATAGGGCGTTTTCGACATCAGCGCGGCCTGGCGCAGCGAGCGGCTGTCGGAGAGCGCCTGCGCCCCGTGGGTGGTGTTGAACACGAGTTGCACCTTGCCATTCTTGATCTCATCCACAATGTGCGGGCGACCTTCGGACACCTTGTTGATGCGCTGCGAGGGCACGCCCTTTTCCTGGAGATAGCGCTGGGTGCCGCCGGTGGCGATGATGCGAAAGCCGCTGCCCACCAGCCCCTTGATGGCCGGCAGCAGGCGGTCCTTGTCATCATCCTTGATCGACACAAACACTGTGCCTGTCTCGGGCACTTTCTGGCTGGCGCCGAGCTGGCTCTTGGCAAAGGCAATGCCAAACGAGCGGTCAAGGCCGATGACTTCGCCGGTCGAGCGCATTTCGGGCCCCAGCACCGTATCGACCCCCGGGAAGCGCGCGAAGGGGAAGACGGCCTCTTTGACTGCCACATGATCGAGCACTTTGGGCTGGAGGTTGAAGCTGGCGAGGGATTCGCCCGCCATGACCCGCGCGGCGATCTTGACGATGGGTTCGCCGATCACCTTGGCCACGAAGGGCACCGTGCGCGAGGCGCGGGGGTTGACCTCCAGCACATAGATCACGCCGTCCTGGATCGCGTATTGCACGTTCATCAGGCCGCCGACCTCAAGGCCGAGCGCCATGGCCTTGGTCTGGCGTTCCAGCTCTGTCAGCATTTCGGGCGAGAGCGAGCGCGGTGGCAGCGAACAGGCTGAATCGCCCGAATGGATGCCCGCCTCCTCGATGTGTTCCATGATGCCCGCGATGAAGGCCGTCTTGCCATCCGAGAGGCAATCCACGTCAATCTCGATGGCGTCGGAGAGATAACGATCGAACAGGATCGGGTTGGTGCCCAGCAGCGTGTTGATCTGCCCCGTCTTGTCGTTGGGATAACGCGCCTTGATCTCGGATGTGACGAGACCCGGCAAGGTGCCGAGCAGGTAATTGTCGAACTCCTGCTGATCCCGCACGATGGCCATGGCGCGCCCGCCCAGCACGTAGGAGGGGCGCACGACGAAGGGAAAGCCCAGATCCGCCGCCACGAGGCGTGATTGCTCAACCGAGTAGGCGATGCCATTCTTGGGCTGCTTGAGGCCGAGCTTGTCAAGCAGGCGCTTGAAGCGGTCGCGGTCTTCAGCCAGGTCGATCGCATCGGGCGAGGTGCCCAGGATCGGCACGTTTGCCGCCTCCAGCGCCTTGGCGAGCTTGAGCGGCGTCTGCCCGCCAAACTGCACGATGACGCCCACCAGCGTGCCATTGGTGCGCTCGCGGTCGATGATTTCCAGCACGTCTTCCGCCGTCAGCGGCTCGAAGTAGAGCCGGTCGGAGGTGTCGTAGTCGGTGGAGACCGTCTCCGGGTTGCAGTTGATCATGATGGTTTCATAGCCCGCATCGGACAGTGCGAAGCAGGCATGGCAGCAGCAGTAATCGAACTCGATGCCCTGGCCGATGCGGTTGGGTCCGCCGCCCAGAATGATCACCTTCTTGGCGTCGGTTGGTGCCGATTCATCCGCCATCTGACCCGCAAAGGGAGGCTGATAGGCTGAATACATATAGGCCGTCGGCGTGGCAAATTCCGCCGCGCAGGTGTCGATGCGCTTGAACACGGGGCGCACATTCAAGCTGTGGCGCAGGGCGCGGACGTCGAGTTCGCTCATCCGGGCGAGCGCGCCGAGGCGCTGGTCGGAGAAGCCGGCGGCCTTGAGCTGGCGGAACGCACCGGGCGTTCGGGGCAGGCCGTGGGCGCGCACGCGGTTCTCCAGATCAATGATTTCCTGCAACTGGCGGATGAACCAAGGGTCAATCTTGCAGAACTGGTGGATTTCCTCAACGCTGACACCCATGCGCAGCGCCTGGCCCACATGCAGCAGGCGGTCCGGCGTGGGGGTGCCCAGCGCCGCGCGGATGACATTGCGGTCATCGCCCTTGCCCAGCCCCTCGATCTCGATTTCATCAAGGCCCGTGAGGCCCGTTTCCAGCGAGCGCAGCGCCTTTTGCAGGCTTTCCTGGAATGTACGCCCAATGGCCATGGCCTCGCCCACGGATTTCATGGAGGTGGTGAGCGTGGGTTCCGCGCCGGGGAATTTCTCAAAGGCGAAGCGGGGAATTTTCGTGACCACGTAATCGATGCTTGGCTCAAAGGAAGCCGGTGTCGCGCCGCCCGTGATCTCGTTGGCGATCTCATCCATGGTGTAACCCACCGCAAGGCGCGCCGCCACCTTGGCAATGGGAAAGCCGGTTGCCTTGGACGCAAGCGCCGACGAACGGCTGACACGGGGATTCATCTCGATGACGATCATGCGCCCGTCGGCCGGGTTGACCGCAAACTGCACGTTGGAGCCGCCGGTTTCCACGCCGATCTCGCGCAGCACCGCGAGGCTCGCATCGCGCATGCGCTGGTATTCCTTGTCCGTCAGTGTCAAGGCCGGGGCGACGGTGATGGAATCGCCGGTGTGCACACCCATGGGGTCCACGTTCTCGATGGAGCAGACGATGATGCAGTTGTCCGCCTTGTC
>JANMMT010000092.1:0-8986 GCA_031373545.1 Hyphomicrobiales bacterium | reverse complement strand
AGAGCGTCTGCTTGATGGCAATCACGTTGGGATCATTGGCCGCCTGCTGCAGGAACTGCACGACGGCATCGAACGACTCGTAGGGGTGATGGACCACGATGTCCTTTTGCCGGATCGCCGCAAAGCAATTGCCGGCATGCTCGCGGATGCGCTCGGGAAAGCGCGCGGCATAGGGCACGAATTTCAGATCGGGCCGGTCCACCGCGACAACCTGCGACAGGTCGTTGAGAGCCAGCATGCCATCCACCACAACCGCTTCCTCTGGCTTGGCGCGCAATTCGCGGATCACGAAGGCCTGAAGCGGTTCGGGCATGGTGGATTCGATTTCAAGGCGGATGACCACGCCGCGCTTGCGCTGCTTGAGCATGGATTCAAACACACGCACGAGATCCTCAGCCTCTTCCTCGATTTCGATGTCGGAATCGCGGATCAGGCGAAAGGCCCCTGCCCCGTTCAGTTCATAGCCCGGAAAAAGCTTGCCGATGAACATGATGATCGCTTTTTCCAGCACGATGCAGCGATAGACGCCGCTGCCCGTCAGGTCCGGGATGCGGATGAATCGCTCGATCTTCTGCGGCATCCGGATCAATGCCCTGAGCTGGCGTCCGTCGGACGCCCGCTTCAAGGCCAGCGCTATCGACAGGCCGAGGTTGGGAATGAACGGAAACGGATGTGCGGGATCGATCGCCAGAGGCGTCAGCACCGGAAAGATGCCCTGCAGGAAATGATCCTCCAGCCAGAGCACCTCGGCAGGCGAGAGGCTTGCCGCGTCGGCAAATTCAATACCGACGGTGTTCAAATCACCGCGCAGCGACAGCCAGCGCGCCTGCTGGTCCCGCGTGAGCCGTTCGACGCGCCTCGATATCAGGGACAGCTGCTCGGCCGGAGTCAGGCCGTCATCGGATGGTTGCGTGACGCCCGCCACCACCTGCTCGGTCAAGCCCGACACGCGGACCATGAAAAACTCATCGAGATTGTTGGCGGAGATGGACAGGAACCGCAGCTGTTCCAGCAGCGGGTGATTGGGGTTGGACGCCTCCTCCAGCACGCGCGCGTTGAATTCCAGCCACGACAATTCGCGGTTGACGAAGCGCGCGGGTGAATGGCGCAGCTCGGCACCATCTGTCGGCACCACTTTCAGGGCCGTTCGCCGCCTGTTTGGCATTTGATCAGTCTCCAGCGAATCCGCCCGCCGCTCTCATGCCTAGAAGAGCAGACATGACGGCAGGATGACAGAAAAAGCTCACCCCAGCACTTCAGCTGCAAAACTGCGCGACACGCGGCGTCCGCGCGCGAGAGCTTGCCTGTCCAACTGCTCCACAGCTGCGCGCACAGCACTGAACGAGCGCTCGAGGCGGGGAAGAAGATACGCAATCAAGGATGGCTCCACGCTGATCTGGCGATCCGCGAACAGTTTCACCAGCAGGGCGCGCATCAATTCATCATCGGGCTGCTCGATGCTGGCCACCGGCATGCGTCTGAGCCGCGAAGCGAGATCCGGTGTGGCGATCGCCCAATCCGCCGGCAACCTGCGCGCGGTCAGCAGCAGCGTGCCGTGGCGCTCCTGCACCAGGTTGATGAGGTGGAACAGCGCCTCCTCATCAATCGCCCCGCGATCCACGCTCTCGACGACCACGGCACCTGCAGCGCCAAGTTTCGGCACATCCACCTCGCGCAGGGTACGGGCCGAGATGATGCTTCCGGCACTGCGATCGGCAAAAATGGCGGCCAGATGGGATTTGCCACAGGCAGCCGGCCCCGTGATGATGACGGCGCGGCTGGGCCAGGAGGGCCATTGATCGATCAGCGCATGGGCAGCGGCGTTGGAAGCACCCAGCAGGAAATCCTCTTCGCCAAAGCCCGGATCGAGCGGCAGCGACAGCGCAAGCTGACGCAAGGACGCGCCGCCCGGCTTGTCAGATGCCGGCATCGTAGCCCGCAGCGCCTTGTTTGGGGACGTCCGCTCTGGGGGCACCGCTGTGCAGCGGGCTGCGCAGGTAGCGGCCGATCGCATAGCGCAGGATGACGCCGATGGCAGCGGCGACCGGCACCGACAACAGCAGCCCAAGAAAGCCGAACAGCGAGCCGCCCGCCAGCAGCGCGAACATGAGCCAGACCGGATGCAGCCCGACCGTGCTGCCCACCAGCTTGGGGGACAGAATATTACCCTCGATGAACTGCCCGACCGCAAACACGGCCAGCACGAGGCCGATCATGGTCCAGTCCGGCCAGAACTGGGCAATGGCAACCGCCACGGCGATGAGGAGCCCGAGCAGGGATCCGACGTAGGGGATGAAACTCAGGATGCCCGCCGAGATGCCGATGAGCACGCCGAAATTGAGGCCCACGACAAACAGGCCCGACGCATAGATGCAGCCGAGGATGAGGCACACGAGGGTCTGACCGCGCAGGAACCCGGCAATTGCGCGGTCGATGTCGCGCGCAATCTGCCGCACCGTGGCGCGCTGGTTGACAGGCACCCAGCCATCCACCTTGGCGACGATGTGGTCCCAATCCAGCAGCAGGTAGAACGCCACCACCGGTGTGATGACGAGCAGGGAAATGATGCTCAGGATCGCCTGGCCGCCGGACCAGAGCGACGCGAGAAACTTGCCCAGCCAGCTCACACCCTGCCCTGCCACGTCGCCGAGTGATTTCTGCAGGTCTGAAATGGCTTTTTCGCCGCCCAGACGCTCCAGCAGAGGCGCTCCATGCTCCATCACCAGACCCTGCAGGCGCTGGCCATAGGACGGAGCACGCTCGATGAAGGCCATGACCTGCGATGCGAGCAACGGGACCGCCAGCACCATGACCAGCACGAAAACCGCAACAAACATGATGAGGATGGAGAGCGTCGCGCCCAACCGGTTCATGCCAAGGCGCTCAAGCCGGTCCGCAAGCGGATCAAGCAGGTACGCCAGCACCAGCCCGGCGGCAAACGGCATCAGCACATCGCGCAACACGTAGGTCAGCGCCACCGCGAGCGCACCGACGGCCACCCAGAAGACCACTTTGCTTTGAAGCGTCATCGACGGCGTTTCCCCGCTCGGTTCACCAGAGCCATTGACCCACACACTTAAGCCGGCCTGCTCACCCGGCCATATGCCTGAACCATGTGGCGAGATAGGCGACCATGGAGGCGATCGTCAATGCAGCGACCACAATCAATCCCGCCGTGGCAAGGCTGCCAAGCGTCCAGCCGAACGCCAGTGCCGCCAGCATGTAAGCCGCAAAGCCGATCTGCCCCGCCGTATTGGCCTTGCTGAGATAAAGCGGATTGATGGCAACCGGATTGTCCATGATCCATGAAACGATCACCGCCCCAACGATCATGATGTCGCGCGAGACCACCAGAATCGCGATCCACGATGGCACGATTCCCACCACCGCCAGCGTGATGTAGATTGACACCAGCAAGGCCTTGTCCGCCAGCGGATCGAGGTAGGCGCCAAGTTCTGTGCGCATGTCGAAATGGCGCGCCACGAAACCGTCGATGCCGTCGGTCACACCAGCAACAACGAAACTCACGAAGGCAATCATCCACTGCTGGTTGACGATGGCCACGATCACCACCGGCACGAGGCAGAACCTCAGGATGGTCAAAAGATTGGCAAGATTGAGCGCAGAAGGCTGCATATCAACCGAACGATAGCGAAGTTGTCGCAGTTGCCAAGCTTTTAGGTTGCCAAGCTGGCTTGCAAATCTTAACCCCTGCGCATGAACACGAAGGCGCAGCCGTGACGCATACCCCCCAGACCAATGGCCTGACATATGCCGATGCCGGCGTGGATATCGATGCCGGAAATGCCATGGTCGAGGCGATCAAGCCTTTGGTGCGCGCCACGCGCCGCCCTGGGGCCGATGCGGAAATCGGCGGCTTTGGCGGCTTGTTCGATCTGAAAGCTGCGGGCTTCAAGGATCCGATCCTGGTTGCGGCCAACGACGGCGTGGGCACGAAGGTGAAGATCGCGATCGAAAGTGGCATTCACGACACGGTTGGCATCGATCTTGTGGCGATGTGCGTCAATGATCTGATCGTGCAGGGTGCTGAACCCCTTTTCTTTCTGGATTACCTGGCCACGGGCAAGCTGGTGCCCGCTGATGCGGTGGCCATCGTCAAGGGCATTGCGGCGGGCTGTCTTCAGGCGGGATGTGCGTTGATCGGCGGAGAAACGGCCGAAATGCCCGGGCTTTATGCGCAGAAGGATAATGATCTCGCAGGCTTCGCTGTCGGAGCCGTCGAGCTCGGGGGCGTGCTGCCGCAGGGCATCGCGCCCGGCCAGGTTGTGATCGGAATGGCCTCATCGGGCGTGCATTCCAACGGATTTTCGCTGGTACGCCGCATCGTGGAGCACAGCGGTCTGCGCTGGAAGGACGACGCACCATTCCAGCCCGGCAGCACCATGGCCGAGGCTCTGCTTGCGCCCACACGCATCTATGTGAAGACGGTGCTTGATCTGCTGCGCAAGATCGGCGGCATCCAGGGGCTGGTGCACATCACCGGGGGGGGCTTCATCGATAACATTCCCCGCGTGCTGCCCGGCGGTGTCGGCATTTCCCTTGATCTGACACAAATTCCCGTGCCGGAGGTGTTCAAATGGCTCGCCCGCACCGGCGGCGTCAGCGAGCATGAGATGCTGCGCACCTTCAACTGCGGCATAGGAATGGTGCTGATTGCCCAGCCGGACAAGGCACCGGACATTCTTCTGCATCTGGCGACGGGCGGGGAGCCGGCACGGCTGATCGGCATGACCACGGCGGTGGCAGAGGGCGCCCCGCAGGTCACGACCACCGGAACACTCGATCTGGCATGATAGCCCGCACGCGCGCAGCCATCCTCATATCGGGCCGAGGCTCGAACATGACCGCGCTCATCAAGGCGGCCAAGGCCACTGATTTTCCGGCTGAAATCGCTGTCGTTGGATCAAACAAGGCGGATGCAGCTGGCTTGGCTCATGCAGCCGCCGAGGGCATCGCCACATTCGCGGTCAATCACAAGGACTATGACGGCCGCGAGGCCTTCGACCGCGCGGTGCATGCGCACCTGCTGCGCCAAAGTGTCGAGATTGTCTGTCTTGCTGGTTTCATGCGCATCCTGTCGCCGTGGTTCTGCCGCGCGTGGGAGGGCCGCATGCTCAACATTCACCCCTCGCTGCTGCCCCTGCACAAGGGGTTGGACACCCATCGGCGCGCGCTGGAGGCTGGCGATACCGCGCATGGCTGCACGGTTCACCTCGTGACGGCGGAACTGGACGACGGGCCCATTCTCGCCCAGGCCCGCGTGGCCATTCAGCCCGGCGATACGCAGGAAACGCTCGCCGCACGCGTTCTGGAACAGGAGCACCGGATTTACCCCGAAGCACTCGCGCAGCTGTGTCACAAGATCAGATTTTGAGAAGTGGCGCGAGTGACGGGACTTGAACCCGCGGCCTCCGGCGTGACAGGCCGGCGCTCTAACCAACTGAGCTACACCCGCATGGCTGTGCATCAGCACAGCCGCATTGGCTGCTAGAAGATGCGCCGCCGGGTGTCAACCAACGCAGATGGATTGGTGCGAATAATTCGCAGCCGATGGGAAACGGATGGTCATTGGAACGTCCGCCGCGCCAGGCCGTAGCGGGTGATCTCCTGCGCTGTCATGACGTGGAATGACGCATTGGGCACTTTGCGGATAAACGCCGCCAAATCCGCCTTCACGCCCATGGTGCGCATGTACCGGCGCATCAATGCTTCCGTCTGCTGGTCATCGTTCTTGAGCGCGGGCTCGGGCTGCACCACATTTCCCAGATAGCCCTGGGGCGTGGGAGCGGACACCCAGTGGATGGCCACCCGGCTGTCATCCGGCACAACCCGCTTGACCCCGCCCATGAGCGAGAACACGCAGGCCGAGGCGCAGCCGCCGCCGGTCGGACGGTAGCCCGTGCCGCTGGAGCGCGCCTGCGCCACCACAACGGTCGCCTTGATGCTGCGGAACACTTCGCCCAGTTGCAACGCCGCGCCCATGTTGCCGCCGCTGGAGTGAAGCAGGACGACCGGCCGCAGCTCTGGTTCGCGCGCGATGGCGGAGCGCAACTTCTCCACGAATGTCTCGGGATCGCCCAGATTGATCTCGCCTGTCGCGGTGATCACCTTGGGGCATTGCGTGGTGCAGTTGTTGATGGACAAAGTCACGAAGTCGAAGCTCATCGCCGATGCGGGCGCCGCGAAGGCGAGGCTGACAATGGCAAGGGCGATATAGACACGGGCCATAGAAGCAAAAGCGGTGAAACGATGCACGAACGAATCCCTTCTGTGCGCTACGCCTCGGGTACGACAGCTTTCTTGCGCCCCAATGTGGCCAGCCAACGGCACAGCACATAAAAGATCGGCGTGAAGATGAGGCCGAAGAGCGTCACACCCAGCATACCGGAGAACACGGCCGTGCCGAGAGCCTGGCGCATTTCGGAGCCCGCGCCCTGCGCGACGACGAGCGGAACCACCCCGAGGATGAAGGCGAGTGATGTCATCAGAATGGGACGCAGGCGCGTGCGTGCCGCCTCGGTTGCCGCTTCCCAGCGTGTCTTGCCCTCATCCTCGGCCTGGCGCGCAAACTCGACGATCAGGATGGCGTTCTTCGCCGCAAGGCCCACCAGCACAACAAGCCCGATATCGACCAGGATGTTGCGGTCCATGTCGCGCATGTTGATGCCGATCATCGCAGCGAGGATGCACATCGGCACGATCAGCACGACCGCCAGCGGCAGCAGCCAACTTTCATAGAGGGCCGCCAGCAGCAGGAACACGAACACCACGGCGAGGCCAAAGGCGATGATCGCGGTGTTGCCGGCAATCTTCTCCTGCAAGGCGATTTCGGTCCATTCGAAGCCAAACCCGTCGGGCAGACGCTCCTTGGCGATCTTTTCGATCGCGGCAATGCCCTGCCCCGAGGAGTACCCCCGCCCGAGCGCAACCTGCACTTCGGCAGCAGGATAGAGGTTATAGCGCGGCACGCGGTAAGCGCCCGTCACATCCGAGAAGGTGGCGATGGTGCCGATCGGCACCATTTCGCCCGATATGTTGCGCGTCTTGAGGTTCGCGACGTCGGCCAGATCAAGGCGGTAGGGATTGTCCGCCTGCGCGGTGACCCGGTACGTGCGGCCCAGAATGTTGAAATCATTGACGAATGATGATCCCATGTAGACCGACAGCGTCTCGAAGACACGGCCCAGGGGCACGCCAAGCAACTCGGACTTCGTGCGATCGATGTCGGCAAAGACCTGCGGTGTGCGCGTGTTGTAGAGCGTGAACGCCTGCTGGATCCCCGGCGTCTGGCCAGCCGAGCCCGCCACGATCCAGGCCGCACCTTCCAGCGCCGCAAGCCCCCTGCCCCCGCGGTCCTGCACGTAGCCTTTCAGTCCGCCGCCGGTGCCGATGCCCGGCACGGCTGGTGGCTCGATCACCAGCGCGAAGGCTTCGCCGATGCCGAACATCTGGCCGCGCAGATCGGTCAGGATGCCCTGCGTCGTCAGCCCCTTTTTCGTTCGGTCCTTGAAATCGTCAAGGCGCACGAAAACCACACCGGCATTGGGCGCGTTGGTGAATGTCGCGCCGTCCAGTCCGACGAAGGCGATGGAATCAAGCACGCCCGGGCGTCCTTGCAGGATTTCCGAGGCGCGGCGGACAACGGCGTCGGTGCGCTGCAACGATGCACCGGGCGGCAGCTGAAACGCCGCAATGAAGTAACCTCTGTCCAGTTGCGGGATCAATCCGGTCGGAATGGAGCTGATCTGCTGATAGGTGAGACCGATCAACCCGGCATAGACCACAAGCATCATGGCGCTGATCCGGATCAGCTTGGCCGTCAGTGCGCCGTAGCTGCGCGACAGCCAATCGAAGCCACGGTTGAACCAACCAAAGAACACACGCAGCGGCGCGCCGAGTTTGTGCATGAACCCGGTTGCGTTGGGATCGTGTTCCACGTGCGGTTTCAGCAGCAGTGCCGCAAGAGCGGGCGACAATGTGAGCGACACGAAGGCCGAGATTGCAGTCGAGGCCGCAATCGTGACCGCAAACTGACGGTAGAACGAACCTTGCAAGCCGGAAATGAATGCGGTGGGAATGAACACGGCGCACAGCACGAGGGCAATGGCAATCAACGCGCCGCCTACCTCATCCATGGTCTTGTGGGCCGCATCCTTGGGGCTCATGCCTTCGCGCAGGTAGCGTTCGACGTTTTCCACCACAACGATGGCGTCATCCACCACAATGCCGATGGCCAGCACGAGGCCAAAAAGCGACAGCGTGTTGAACGAAATGCCGACCAGACCCATCACGGCGAACGTGCCGACCAGCGACACCGGAATCGCCACGATCGGAATGATGGCTGCCCGCCACGTCTGCAAGAACAGGATCACCACCAGCACCACGAGCAGAATGGCTTCCAGAAGGGTCTTGATGACCTCATTGACGGATTCGCCGATGAACTCTGTGGGATTGTACACAATCGAATACGCCACACCGTTGGGAAACGACGTGGCCAGCCGGTTCATCTCGTCCTTGAGAGCGGTCGCGGTCGACAGGGCGTTGGAGCCGGGACGCTGGAACACGCCGATCGCGACGGCATTCTTGTTGTTGAGATACGCGTTGATCGTGTAATCCTGAGAGCCAAGCTCGACCCGCGCGATGTCCTTGACGCGTATCAAGCCGCCGCCCTGCTCGGCGCGCACCACGATGTTGTTGAACTCCTCCACATCGGAAAGGCGGCCCAAGGTCTGCACCGAAAGCTGGAAACCGCCCTCGGACGCGGCAGGAGGCTGGTTGATGGCACCGGCGGCCACCTGCAGGTTCGCCGCCCGCAGTGCCGCCACCACTTCTCCCGCGGTCAGATTGCGCGCCGCAATCTGCGCGGGGTCCAACCAGATGCGCATGGCATAGTCGCGTGCAACGAACACCGTCGCATTGCCCACGCCGTCGATGCGCAGCAGGGCATCGCGCACAAAAAGCGAGG
>JANMMT010000011.1:0-2654 GCA_031373545.1 Hyphomicrobiales bacterium | reverse complement strand
CTGGGTGAACAACCGCCCAAGGATCATTGCATCGGCTATGTCGGTCACCACAAACTCGTCAAAGCAGAGCAAGCTCGCCTCATGCGCCAGTGCTTGCGCAACGGGTGCAATCGGATCACCCTCCTTGGCCTCGCCTGCCTTCTGCCTCTGCCGCTGCGCATGGATGCGGGCATGGACATCGGCCATGAAGGCATGGAAATGCGCCCGGCGCTTCTTTGGCGCCGGCGCAAAATCGAAAAACAGGTCCATCAGCATGGACTTGCCACGTCCGACCTGGCCCCAGATATACAGCCCCTTAACCGGTGGCGCGGCATCGCGCTTCTTGCCGAACATCCAGCCAAGCGCGCTGGATTTATGCGCCAATTGTCGCTCGGCCAGCACGTCACTGAGCCCCTGCAGCTGCGCGACCAACGCCACCTGCGACGGGTCACGCTCGATGGCACTGGTGGCGACAAGCGCTGAATATCGGTCGGCAAGCGTTGGCATCAGGAGAGCTTGATCAGTATTGAAAGGTTTGAGATGCAGGGCCGGGCAGGGCTCATGATTGATTAAATCCCGTGACCACGCACTCAGTCATGCGTGATGGACAACCGATAGGTAGCTTCCTGCGTATACGGAATTGGACAGCAAGATCAATCAGGCGTCACACGCTTAAACAAGCAGCGCCCAGAAGCGTAGCAATCACTTGAATGACATAATGTCATGCGATCAATTCATGGCAATACGGGAAACGCCTGCGAGCCAAGTTGGCAACAACATCCGCAGGAGACGATCATGGGACAAAAGATCCCCGGGCCACAGGCCCATTCATATAATATCCGCAAGCTCATGGAGAGCGAGCGCGAGGCCTATCTGGCGCATCTGCTGCGTCTTGATGCCGAAACACGGCATGACCGCTTTGGCACATCCGTCAACGATGCCTTCCTGACCAGGTATGCCAGCACCGCCTTTGGTCCCGGTGGCATCGTCTTCGGCTATTTCGAATATGGCGTCGTGCGTGGTGCGGCGGAGCTGCGCGGCTTGGATGATGCCGGAACGGAAGCAGCCGAAGCCGCCTTCAGCGTCGAGGCTGGCTGGCGCAGGCGCGGCATTGGTGCAGCCCTGTTCGAAAAGCTGATCAACACCGCCCGCAACCGCCGTCACAGCAAGCTCTATATGACCTGCCTGCGTTCCAACACGCCGATGCAGGCGCTGGCCCGCAAGTTTTCGGCTTCTGTCGCCGCTGATCTCGATGGCGTCAGCGGATTGCTCGACGCCGGACAGGCAACACCCTTCACCATCCTCGATGAGGCGCTAAGCGACGCTCAGGGCTTTGCAGTGATGTCGCTCACGGTGCAGAAAGGCTACTGGAAAAGGGCCTTCTTTCCCAATCGGGCGTGAATGATCGGGCTGATCAGCGCGACAGGTTCAGCCCTGCGCCCGAGCGGGCAATGGCCCCCGAGAGCGACGCGCCATCATTGACGCGCATGCGCGCGGCCACTGCTCCGCCCGGCTGGTAGAGATAGACCTCGCCGTCGCGGTAATCCCAGCCGGTCACCTTCTGCAGTTCCTTGTTGGTGCAGGTGCCCGCCGAGGCGCGGTAAAGGTCCAGCGCGGGCGATGAAGAGAGCGTCACCTTGCACGATGAGCCATTGGCCTCGCGCGCCGTCCAGCCGCCGATAATGCCATCACGCGATGTCACGGGTCCGCGCCCGCTGCTTGGCCCACCCAGCGTTGCCACCTGGCGGTTGCCGCCACCAAGTGTTGGCGGGTCCTGTGGCGGGTCCTGAGGAGGGGCTTGCTGGAGCGGTGGCTGCGCCTGCAACACGGGCGGGGCTGAGGGAATGGCAGGCGTAATCGGTGCTGCACCGACGCCAATGGGCTGCTGTGAACCTGGATAGTTGGGCGGCGGCAGTGGCTCAGCCGTCACTGCGCCGGATGTCACAGGCGGCAGGCCGGGCGATGCCCCGAATTGCGGCGATCCGGGATTGGGCGGCGTCTGGTACACAGTGCCCTGCGGCCCACGCGGTGGCGGCGGCGAATTGACACCGTCAAACCGGCTGATCCCGGCGCAGGCGCTGAGTGCAACCGCACAGGTTGTGGCCACCATACCCTTCAATGCGCCTGTCCTGATCCGGTAGCCCATGTCTGAAACGCCCCTTCTTTGCCCAGCTGTGATTCGTTGCGCCACAATCTAGGCGATCACAGGGCAAAGCGGGAAGCGCTCCAGCGCTGGGGCGGCTCTGACAGCGGCGGCTTTGTCAGCCAAGCTGTCTCGCACCATCCGTCCCACGCCAGTCGCGTCACACCTGCCGCGTCACCATCATCTTCTTGATTTCGGCAATCGCCTTGGCGGGGTTGAGGCCCTTCGGGCAGGCATTGGCGCAGTTCATGATCGTGTGGCAGCGATACAGCCGGAACGGGTCTTCGAGGTTGTCGAGCCGCGCACCGGTCGATTCATCACGCGAGTCAATCAGCCAGCGATAGGCCTGCAACAGCACGGCGGGGCCAAGATAGCGGTCGCCATTCCACCAGTAGCTTGGGCATGAGGTCGAGCAGCAGGCGCACAGGATGCATTCATAGAGGCCATCCAGCAAAGCCCTGTCATCATGGCCCTGCTTCCATTCCTTCTGGGGCTCCGGCGTGGTGGTTTTAAGCCAGGGTTCAATCGAGCG
>JANMMT010000002.1:0-14719 GCA_031373545.1 Hyphomicrobiales bacterium | reverse complement strand
GGTGAACCTGACCGGCGAAGATGAGAAAGCCCACATCGAGCCCGCCGTTGAGGCCGTGGTTGAAGCGGCCGAACCTGTGGCTGCGCCGCGCGGTCGGGGTCGCCCCCGCAAGGTGGTGACTGAAGAGACCGTGCCCGTTGCCGTCGCGGAAGCGGCACCGGCTGACAAGCCCAAGCGGGGGCGCCCCAGGAAGATCGTTGCCGCCGTGGCCGCAGAAGCGACGGAGGAAACCTCAGTCATGGCGGTCGCACCGGTGACAGCCCCCACACCCGCGCCCCAGCCCGTACCGCCTCCCATCCCTGAAGTGGTGGTCGAGCCCCAGCCCATGCCGCCTCCCATGCCTGAAGTGGTGGTCGAGCCCGAGGTCGAGGACCCCAATCGTCCCAAGCGTCGGGGCTGGTGGTCGCGCAAGTAATTGACCGTTTAACTGAAATGCCCCTCACCCTAAACTTGTCGAAGGGTGAGGGTTTTAGCTGCCCGCTCCGCCTTGCTGCGCCAGCCAGGCGCCCAGTTTTGCGACCGCGTTATGCATGTCCGCCTCCGTGCCCGCAAAGGACAGGCGGATCGTGCGATGCCCCTCCACCGGATCAAAATCCAGGCCCGGTGTGATGGCCACGCCCGCCTCACGGATGGCCCGATTGCAGAACTCCATGCTGTCGTTGGCCAGCGCCGACACATCGATGTAGACATAGAATGCGCCGTCCACGGGCATGAACTGGCCCAGCCCGATCCGCGGCAGGCCCTCCATCAGAATGGCCCGGTTGCGCGCATAGCCCGCATGTACCACTTCCATCTCCGCCAGGCCGTCAAACGCTGCCTCCGCCGCAACCTGGCTGAGGTAAGGCACAGAGATCGACAGATTCTGTTGCAGGCGTTCGATGGGGCGAATCAGCCGCTCGGGCACCACCAGCCAGCCCACGCGCCACCCCGTCATGCAGAAGAACTTGGAGAAGGAGTTGACGATGACGGCGTTGTCATCAAACCGCAGCGCGGTTTGCGCCTGCGCCGCGCCGTAAGTCAGCCCATGGTAAATCTCGTCGGATATGAACCACAGGCCGAGTTCGCGGCATGTCGCGGCAAGCTCGGCAATAGCTTCGGGTGCCATGACGACGCCGGTCGGGTTCGCCGGGCTCATGGCCAGCACGCCTTTGAGGGGCGCGACGGCATGCGCCGCGCGAACCAACGCCCCCGAAAGCGCAAAACGCGTTGCAGCGCCGGTTTCTATTTCGACGGATTCAAGCGATAACGCTTTGAGAATGTTGCGATAAGCCGGATATCCTGGCCGCGCGATGGCCACACGCTCGCCCGGCGCAAACATCGACAGAAACGCCAGCGTGAACCCACCCGAGGAGCCCGTCGTCACCACGATGCGCTCGGGCGAGACCTTACACCCATAAAAATCGCGGTAGTGGCGCGCAATCCGCTCGCGCAAGGAGCGTAGCCCCAGCGCCTCGGTGTAGGGCACGCGGCCCTGCTGCAGCGCAAGCATCGCGGCGCGGCGCGCGGTCTCCGGCGCGGGGTGTCCCGGCTGGCCCACCTCCATATGGACGACGGTTCCCCCTGCCCGCTCGATCTCGGCCGCCTGGCTCATCACATCCATCACGATGAAGGGAGCCACATCGGCACGGGCCGCGATCTGTGGTACTGCATCCATAATCTTGGCTGTCATCTTCATGCCGCAGTTCAAGGTGTGATGGGTGCGCGCCTGCCGATTGGCCGGCGGTCGCCTGAACTGCATACGTCGTCACAGGGTTTGTGCAATGATTTTTGGCCGCCTCTGGCGCACCCCCATCACCGGTTTGGTCGCAGCGGCGCTGACGATCCTGCCTGTCGCAGCCTCCGCACAGGAGCGGGGCATGTCGTTCATCCGCGATGCCGAGATCGAACAGCTGTTGCGCGATTACGCCGCCCCCATCTTTCGTGTCTCGGGCATCAACGAGGGGGCCACCAAGGTGATCCTGGTGGGCAGCCGCGATTTCAATGCCTTCGTCTCCTCGGGGCGCAAGGTCTTCGTCAACGTGGGTGTGATCATGGAATCACCCACGCCCAATCAGGTGATCGGCGTGCTCGCCCATGAGGCCGGGCACATTGCCGGCGGGCACCTGTTCCGTCTGCGTCAGGAGCTTGAGCGCGCGCAGATATGGGCCGTGGCAGGCATGCTGCTGGGTGCGGGCGCGGTGATTGGCGGGTCGCGCAGCAGCCAGGTCGGCGTGAGCGGCAACGCGCCCATGGGCACCATTCTGGGACCGATGGAGATGGCGCGCCGATCGCTGCTGTCCTATCAGCGCAGTGAAGAGCAGGCGGCCGACAAGGCGGCGTTGCGCTACCTCACCCAGACCGGGCAATCCGCCAAAGGCATGCTGGAGGTGTTTCAGCGCTTTGCCGAGGAAGGCCTGTTCCGCCGCGTCGGTGCCGACCCCTATCTGCAAAGCCACCCCATGGCGCCCGAGCGGCTCGCCTCCCTGAAGGAGGAAGCCGCCCAGAGTCCGCATTTTGCCAAGACCGATTCGCCTGCCCTGCGCCTACGCCACGACATGGCCCGCGCCAAGCTCGTGGGATTCATGACCCGCGCCGATGAGGTGACGCGGCGCTACCCGCCGACCGATGTGTCGCTGCCGGCGCGCTACGCACGGGCAATCTCGGCCTATCGCTTCGGCAATCAGGCCAATGCGCAGCGCGAGATCGATGCGCTGATCGCGGCGCAGCCGCGCAACGCTTATTTCCACGAGTTGAAGGGACAGTCGTTGCTGGAAGCAGGCCGCGCCCGCGAGGCGGTGGGGCAGTTGCGCCGCGCGGTTGCGCTCGCGCCGGGACAGCCGACGATTCGCGCCATGCTGGGCCACGCGCTCGTCTCGACGGGCGACGTGAAGGATGCGGAGGCCGCAATCAAAGAACTCAACGCCGCCGTGCAACGCGATGATTCCATGCCTGAGGCCTACCAGTATCTCGCCCGCGCCCACGCCGCGAAGGGGGATGATCCCATGGCCGCCCTTGCCGCTGCGCAGGGCTACATGATTGCGGGCCAACAGGATGAAGCCAGGCGGCTTGCGCGCCGTGCCAAAACAGGGCTCAAGGAAGGCTCTCCAGCCTGGCAACGCGCCGATGACATCGTCAACCAGCAGAAACAATCATGAATTTCGCCCGATTCCCAAACACCAAGGTTTCCTCCATGCAAAGACACATCCGCACCACCATGATGGCGCTTACCCTGTTCGTGAGCAGCGCCCCTGTGATGGCGCAGGCGCCCGCTTTCAATGATGCGCAACGCCGTGCCATCGGCGACATCATCAAGGAATACCTGGTCAAGAACCCGGAAGTACTTTCTGAGGCCATGGCTGAGCTGGAAAAGCGCCAGAAGGACGCCGAACGCGATGCGCGGTTGAAGATCACACAGGACAAGAACGGCCCGCTCTATGCGTCCAAGCATGACATCAACGTCGGCAATATCGGCGGCGACGTGACGGTGGTCGAGTTTTTCGATTACAACTGCGGATTCTGCAAGCGTGGCATGGCCGATTTGCAGAAGCTGATCGGTGAGGACAAGAACCTGCGCGTCGTCGCCAAGGATTTTCCCGTGCTGGGCCAGGGTTCGGTGGAAGCGGCCACAGTCGCGGTCGCGCTCAAGCAGCAGCTGCCCGCTGAAAAGCTCTGGGCCTTCCACACCAAGCTGCTTTCGGCGCGCGGCTCGGTCGGGCGTCAACAGGCGCTGGATGCGGCCCGCGAACAGGGCGCGGACATGGCGCGCCTTGCCAGGGACATCGAGAGTGCGGAGGTGCGCGGCGCGATCGAGCAGAACATCCTGCACGCGGATTCGCTGGGCATCAGCGGCACGCCCACCTACATCATCGGCGATGAAATGGTCGTGGGTGCAGTGGGCTTTGCCGATTTGAAAGCGCGCGTCGACAACGTGCGCAAATGCGGCAAGGCGGCGTGCTGAGAAACCTGCCGCTGACGGCTGCCGCCGCGCTCCTTCACAGAACCTTCCAATACGGGTTTATTTCAAACGCGGGCTCGGCTAAGAGGACGCCTGTTTGCAATTCAAGACCTTTGTATAATCCGGCGCTCTGGCCCTTTCATCGGCCCGCCGCATGACAGACGACAGGAACGCTCCACGATGGCGAAGACTCCCGCTGCCAAAGCACCCACGGCTGCAGCTGCATCCGGCACAATCGACACCAACCTCGTAAGGGCCATCGCGGACCTGCTGAACGACACCAACGTTGGTGAAATCGAGGTCTCCAAAGGCGATCTTTCCATACGCGTGTCCAAGGCAGGCCCTGCCCATGTTATGCAAGGGGCCATCATGCAGGCTCCCATGATGGCGCCCGGCACGACAGCCACCGCGCCCGGCGCAGCTGGGGTTGCAGGGACCAAGCCGCAGGCCAACGCCGTCAGCCACCCCGGCACGGTCAAGTCACCCATGGTCGGCACGGCCTATCGCAAGCCGACACCTGAGTCGAAAAACTTCGTGGAAGTCGGCTCCACCGTGAAGGTGGGGGACAAACTCATGCTGATCGAGGCCATGAAGACGTTCAACGACATCGTATCCACGACCGCAGGAACGGTTACCACTGTGCTGATCGAGGATGGGCAGCCGGTCGAATTCGGCCAGCCGCTCTTTATCATCGAGTGATCGGGGCCAAGCCGATGTTCGACAAGGTGCTCATAGCCAACCGGGGCGAGATTGCATTGCGCGTGCTGCGCGCCTGCAAGGAACTGGGCATTGCCACGGTGGCGGTGCATTCCACGGCGGATGCCAATGCCATGCATGTCAGGTTGGCGGATGAAAGCGTCTGCATCGGCCCTCCAGCAGCGCGTGACAGCTACCTCAATATTCCGGCCCTCATTGCGGCCTGCGAGATCACGGGCGCAGATGCCGTGCATCCGGGCTACGGCTTCCTTTCGGAAAACGCGCGCTTTGCCGAGATTTTGGATCAGCACAAGATCACTTTCATCGGCCCCAAGGCCGAGCATATCCGTGTGATGGGTGACAAGATCGAGGCCAAGCGCACGGCGCGGGCGCTGGGCATTCCCTGCGTGCCGGGTTCCGAGGGCGGGATCACCGATGACGGAGAGGCCATGAAGGTGGCGTCCGAGATCGGCTATCCCCTGATCGTCAAGGCGGCAGCGGGCGGCGGCGGGCGCGGCATGAAGGTGGCCCGCACCGAGGCGGATCTGGTCGCAGCCCTGCAGAATGCCCGCATCGAGGCCAAGGCTGCGTTCGGTGACGATGCGGTGTACCTCGAAAAATACCTTGAAAAACCCCGTCATATCGAGATTCAGGTGCTGGGTGATGGCCATGGCAATGCCATTCACCTGGGCGAGCGCGATTGTTCGCTGCAGCGCCGCCACCAGAAGGTCTGGGAAGAAGGCCCCTCACCCGCGCTAAACGCGGAGGAACGCGCCCGCATCGGCGAGATCGTGGCCAAAGCCATGCAAGGCCTGCAATACCGCGGTGCCGGCACGATCGAGTTTCTCTACGAGAACGGCGAGTTCTATTTCATCGAGATGAACACGCGCATCCAGGTCGAGCATCCCGTGACGGAAATGATCACCGGCATCGATCTCGTGAACGAGCAGATTCGTGTCGCGGCAGGCTCGCCTTTGTCCGTGACGCAGGATCAGGTGCGCATCGACGGTCACGCCATCGAATGCCGCGTCAACGCCGAACACCCGGCCACGTTTCGCCCCTCGCCAGGCTTGATTTCCTACTATCATCCACCGGGTGGTCTCGGCGTTCGTGTCGATTCGGCGGTGTACCAGGGCTACACCATCCCGCCCCATTACGACTCGCTCGTGGGCAAGCTGATCGTTCACGGCCGCACCCGCACCGAATGCCTGATGCGCCTGCGCCGCGCGCTGGATGAGTTTGTCGTGGACGGGATCGAGACGACGCTGCCGCTGTTCCGCACGCTGGTGCGCAACGCGGATATCCAGAATGGCGACTATGACATCCACTGGCTCGAGAAGTTTCTCGAAGGCGGCGGCATGGACAAGGCCACCAATTAGCACAGCGGGGAGCCCGAAATCCCCATGCGAATCACACCTGATCTTGTGCTCAAGGCCTATGCCACGGGGATTTTTCCCATGGCCGAGCGTGCGGACGATCCCGCCCTGCACTGGTACGAGCCCACAGCGCGCGGCATCATCCCGCTCGATCACTTTCACATCTCCCGCAGCCTCGCCAAGACCGTTCGGCAGGAACGCTTCGAGATCAGCATCGACCAGGATTTTGATGCCGTCATTGATGGCTGCTCAGGTGGGGGGCCGGACCGGGCGACGACATGGATCAACAGCACGATCCGCGCGCTCTACGGGGCGCTGTTCGAGCAAGGCCACTGCCATACCGTCGAAGTGCGTGCCGAGGGCAAGCTGGTCGGCGGACTTTATGGCATTTCACTGGGCAGCGCATTCTTTGGTGAAAGTATGTTTCACCGCGCGACCGATGCCTCCAAGGTGGCGCTGGTGCATCTCGTGGCACGGCTGAAACGCGGCCGGTACAGTCTGCTTGATGCCCAGTTCGTGACCAAGCACCTCAGCACCTTTGGCGCGACGGAAATCAGCAAGAGCGATTATCAATCCCGATTGCGCCACGCGGTTGCGCAGGAGGTGCGCGGCGAAACCTGGCAGGCCACCCTATCGGGAGCGGAGGCCTTGGAGCTGTGCCGGAGCTGATCTCAGTTGCGCGCGGCCGGATCGACGTAGATTCCCGGGTTCTGTCCACCGATGCCCTGCCCCGTCAGTGGGAAAAAGCGTTGCGTGGGCTGCGGGCGCACAGGCTGCGGCCCGCCGTTCGGGGAGAGCGGTTGCCCCGGCAGGATCGGCCCCGCTGTCGTCGAGCGGTTGATCTGCTGGCGACGCCGCTCCAGCGCTGCCCGTTCGGCAGGATCGGCCTGCGGGCGACCGTCGGGCCCCAGCGGCCGTGCCAGCTGATTGTCGTTGGAAGGAGCCGCCACGATCTCTTCTTCTTCCGGCGGCGTGCGAATCAGATCCTGCTCGTTCGCGCCTTTGCAGCCCGTCAGCCAGACATCATACACCGGGTGCTCCACGGCATTCAGGCCCGGGCTTGCGGCAAACATCCACCCCGTGAAGATGCGGCGCGACTCCCGGTCGAGCGTCACTTCCTCCACCTCGATGAAGCCTGTGGTCTGCGGCCGCTCGGTGATGGGGCGCGTGTAGCAAATCTTCGGTGTCAATTGCAGCGCGCCGAACTGTACCGTTTCATTGATGGCGACTTCGAAGGCGATGATGCGGCCCGTGATCTTGTCGAGACCGGCGAAAATCGCTGTCGGGTTCTTGTAGCGGTCGGCCTGCGCCGGAAAAACAGCCAGTCCCGCCGCCAATGAAAGCGCACCCAAGGAGAATCTTGTCATCATCCGGGCTCCATATCACGAGCCGATGGCGCGAAAAAGGCCACCTGCAGGACCATTTTCTGGACACCGGAAGTTTGTGGCTGCATAAGCAGCGGCACGCAGGACACTGTTCAAGCAAGGGTGCGCCGTGAAGACCTTTTTCCTCAAACTGTTCACCTGGTGGAATGGCTCGACCTTCGGCATGGACCTGTTCACGCGCCGCAAGGGCGAGAAGGTGGGCGACGATGAGTATGGCAATGTTTATTATCGCTCGCGTGGCGGCGAAAAGGACAAGGCGCTCGGCCATGAGCGCCGCTGGGTGATCTACAAGGGCGAGGCGGAGGCTTCCCGCGTGCCACCGGGCTGGGCGGGTTGGCTGGCTTTCACCTATGACAAGGCCCCTTCTCAGGAAGATTACGCGCCGCGCGAGTGGCAAAAACCGCATGAAGCCAACATGACAGGCACCGCCCTTGCCTATCGCCCCAAGGGCTCGGCACTCGGCTCCGGAAAGCGACAGGCCACGGGCGGTGACTATCAGGCGTGGACACCCAAATAACAGTGCATCGCCCAACAAACTCGGACGTCAATCTGAGACCCGTGTTCGCCAACGCGCCCCACCGGGATCTGTGCACCGATTGCGGTGTCTCGCGCATGGCGAACCCCAAGCTGTGTGCCTCGGCCTGCCAGTTCATCCAGCCCGATTATGCCGGGTTGGAAGCCCGCGTGCACGGCCGCGCACGCGACCCCGAGCGCGGCGACGAACTGTTTTTCGGCCCCCACCTCGCCATGCACCGCGCCGCTTTGACATCCCCCCTCCCCGGCGCACAATGGACCGGGCTGACCACGCGCCTCGCCGAGCGCCTGCTGGAAAGCGGCGCGGTGGACGCTGTGCTGGCCATGGCGCCCAGCCCCGATGATCGCTGGAAGCCGGTGCCCGTGATCATCACAAAGGCCGAGGATATGGCTCAATGCCGCGGCATGCGCATGGGCTATGCCCCGTTGCTGGCGCTGATCGAACCCGCGTTGAAAGCAGGCCACAAGCGCCTCGCCATCATCGGCATACCCTGCCAGGTCCATGCCCTGCGCGCACTGGAGGCACAATTCGGCTTCGAGCGGCTCTATGTGATCGGCACGCCGTGTTCGGACAACACGACAACAGCCAACTTTCACAGCTTTCTGGCGCTGCTCAGCGACAAGCCCGAGACGATCAAATACCTTGAATTTCGCGCGGATTTTCATGTGGAACTGCGCTTTTCGGATGGGCGCGTGCAGTTGATTCCCTTCCTGCAACTCCCGCTGTCCACGCTGCCTGCGGATTTTTTTCCGCTGACCTGCCGCACCTGCGTCGATTACACCAATGCGCTGGCCGATATCACCGTGGGTTACATGGGCGGCACCGGCGAGCAGTGGCTCATCGTGCGCAACACGCGCGGGCAGGAATTGTTGGCGCTGCTGGAAGATGAGGTGCGCCTGTCCGCCCCTGCTGATGCCGGCAAACGCGCCGGAGCCGTCAAAGGTTTTCTGGCCAATGTGGAGCGCGCGGCGGGCGGCCTGCCGCTGCGCCGCATGCCGAACTGGCTGCGCCCCATCGTGGGCTGGCTGATGCCCCGCATCGGCCCCAAGGGCTTGGAATTTGCCCGCGCGCGCGTGGAAATGAAGGCACTGGAAGCCATCGTGCATTTGCGCCGGGAACGCCCGCATAGGCTCAAACACATGGTGCCGGCCCATGTCTGGCGGCTCGCGAGCCGGTACGGGCTGGTCCAACGCGACGATGAGAAAACCAAGTCTTGAAGCTGTCTGAACAGGCTTAGACCTCTCAAGGACCTCATCCTGAGCCTGTCGAAGGAGAGGGCCATCGCACCGCCGGAAGCTCATGCTTCGACAAGCTCAGCATGAGGAGAAAGAGATTTTTTTGATTTTAGCTCGTCACAGGAATGCGGGTTGCCTGGCTGACCACCAACTTCCACTCACCCGTGGCGCGCGCATAGGCCTGCACCCAGCGCACATCATAGCTCCTGTTGTCAGCCTTGCTGAAAATCGGGCTTTTGCCTGTCAGGATCACCTGATCCGGCCCATGCACGCGCATCGACAGCTCAGTGGTCGCTGCCGTCTCGATGACAGGCTCCCCCGCCAGAAGAGAGAGCACACGCGCGGCCCGGTCATCCACCTTGCCTGTGGTGTGGGTATGGGTGAAGGCATCGGCGTACATGTCTTTCAGGCGCGCCACATTCTTGGTCGCAACCGCATCTTTCAGCTCGTTGCGAAACGCCATGATCTGCCGCTCGATGTCGGCGACACGCTCGGCATCCAACTCGTCATGCGGGTGCGCCAATGCAGGACCAATAAACGCGAGCGCAGCAGCGCCAATGAGCAACGACCGACGGCTGAGCATGAAATTCTCCACTTCGAAGCGTATCTTTGCTGACTGTGCCAAGCCGCGCGCCTTCAGTAAAGTCCATGCAACACCAGCTCTCAGGAAATTCGTGACCACTCCCCCCTATCTCCCGATATATCATCCCCCTGCCCCTGTGCCGCGCCCGCCGGTGCGCGCGCTGATCAGCGCCGTGCTCAGCGGCAAGCGCGATCTCCTGAGCCTGCTGCCCGATGTCGCCTACCGCGACATGATCACGCCGCTCGGCCTGTCGCGCCGCTCGATTCTGATTGTGAACCAGCCTGAGCAAGTCGCTGAAATCCTTGTGAATGCCGGCGGCTTCTACCCCAAGAACGATCTGATGGTCGGCGCGCTGGAAGGCCTTGTGGGCAATTCCATCTTTGTCTCCGACGGCCCGGCCTGGAAGCGCCAGCGCCGCATGATCGAGCCTGCCTTCTCCCACATGCGCATCAATCAGGCCTTCCACGAGATGATCGAGGCCGTGGGAGCCTGCGAGGCGCGCTGGAGCGAATCCGCCGCCAAGGGCGAAGCCATTTCGCTCGATGCCGCCATGAGCTACCTCACGGCTGATATCATCTGCCGCACCATCTTCTCAACAAAATTGGACGCGGGCGTCAGCCGGGATGTCTTTCACGCGTTCATCACCTTCGAGCGCCATGTGGCCAATGTGGATTTGGCGCGGCTGATTCTGGGCCGGCCTTTTGCCAAGGTGCCCCAGCCTCCCGAATCCGTTGCAGCCTGCCGTACCATCCGTTCACATCTGGCCACCATGCTGGCGGATTGGCGCGCGCGCGGACATGGCCAGCAGAATGACATCTGCGGCGCGATCGTGAGCGCGCGGGACCCCGAGACGGGCGAGCCCTTCGCCCATGAAGAGTTGATCGACCAGATCGGCGTGTTTTTTCTCGCAGGGCACGAGACAACGGCCAGCGTGCTGACCTGGGCCTTCTTCATTCTCTCGCAGCAGCCGGAAATCGTCGTCAGCATGCGTGCCGAAATCGAGGCTGTGACCGGCGGCGGGGCCATCAGTTTCGAGCACACCAAGAAGCTTGGATTTGTGCGCAACGTCTTTCGCGAAACGATGCGGCTTTATCCGCCGATCACCTTCATTCCCCGTGTAGCCGCCGAGGCGATGACCATCGCCACGAAGCGCGTGAAACGTGGCACCATGGTGATGATCGCGCCCTGGACCATCCACCGCCATACCAAGCTCTGGCCAAACCCTGCGTGCTTTGACCCGGATCGGTTTTCCCCCGAGCGCGAGCGCGAGATTCCCACCGGTGCGTATATCCCCTTCGGTCTCGGCCCGCGCATTTGCGTGGGGGCCGCCTTTGCCACGGTGGAAAGCACGCTGATCCTCGCCCGCCTCATCCGCGCCTTCGACATCAAGGCGCTGGACCCCGCCAAGGTGCAGCCGGTGGCCCGGCTGACCACGCGGCCCGCGCGCGAGATCATGTGCCGGTTGGAGCCGGTTCAGCGGTGATCGGGCGGCGGGCGGCACGCCGCTTCATCTTCTGATACTTCAGCCAATGCCACCCGATGATGGCGACCCCCACCAGAAACGGCGTGGCCCACAGCAGCGGATGGAAGGCGTTGTGCGGCATCAGGCGCACCGCGCCAAAGGCAAAGAACGCGGTGTAGACCGAAATGCCCGCCCCCACGAACACCTTGAGGTGCTCCACCACATATTGCAGCCGCCAGGGTCTGGGGTTCCAGATGAACCAGAGCGCGTTGGCGGCGGAGAGAAACCCGATGATGGGCAGCGCCAGCATCAGCGGCTGGCCGATGATCCAGCCCTGCACGAGACAATTCACGCCGCTGGCGACGACGGCCCCCTGGAGGAGCAGCGGCACCAGAGCGCGGTGACCGGAATGATCAGCCTTGAGGCGCACGCTCGCCAGTCCGTGCCAGACCAGGCTGATGGTCAGCACGGCGAGATAGAACATGAAATGCCCGAAAATGCCGCGCACAAGCGTGAGGTCTGCAATCTTGGGGTGCGTCTCGCCCGGCCAGATCAGCGACAGCAGGCTCATCGCCACCGCACACAGGCTGGTGATGAAAATGACGTAGGCGAAGACGCGCCCGTATTTCACATGGGCACCGCCGCCCTTGCGGCCCGCAACCGCCACCCAGAACGTGGCGAGACCCACAGCCCCGCACAGGATGTGGATCACCAGGAAGACGTCGAAGATCATGAGCGGCATGCGGCATACACTCTATCTCAGGTTTTCGGGCTTCGACATTCCGCGAAACTACGCGTGCGCAGCCTTGAGCATCGCATCTGCCGATTCGCGTAGCTCCGACGATTCGGCAAGCCCAGAATCTGGGGCGATTCGATGGCAGCCCCAGAACCCGCCGCATGATTTCAACAGCTTGCGCCAATGATCCGGCGCGGGCCCAGACGGACTCCGATTGGTTGCCAAATCGTGAATGCCCATGCGGCTAACGAACTGTTGATCATGAGCCAAAGAGACCATGCGGAGGAGCTCACGACAGCGCGCCGCCTGCCTGCGATTGAAAACAATCGTTGAATCAGAGGGTTAACCGAAGGTTTCGAGTTGTCCCCAGTCTTCACAGGCAATCACTAGATATGGAAGTTATCGCCTTGTCGACCCACAATATCTTGACGCTCCAAGCCAATGCTGCGTATCTTGATGACCTGCACTCGGGGGAGCGATTGCAGCAGCCAGACCAACGGCGACACAACTCCTGAGGCGGCAGACAAGTGGCAACCCCGGCTTAACCGGGCCATGCCCCTCTTCCGCTTGAATGCAGAACGAGCACCCTTTGGCATGCGTAGCGCCAGACCAGATTTCAGGCGGATGGCGACATTCCGCGACCCTATCCCGAGGCTTTGCTGCCTCCAACATTCAGGACGTTCCCCATGCGCATCGAGCGCCATTTCACATCCGCCGGACAAAGCCCCTACGCAGGCATGAACTTCCATTTCACCAAGTCGGAGATTCGCAATCCCGATGGCTCCGTGGTGTTCAAGCTGGAAAACGTGGAAGTGCCCGCGACCTGGTCGCAGGTGGCAAGCGACGTGCTGGCCCAGAAGTATTTCCGCAAGGCGGGCGTGCCGGCGCGCCTGAAGAAGGTGGAAGAGAACGAGGTGCCCTCATTCCTGTGGCGCTCGGTGCCCGATGAGGCCGCTCTGGCGCAATTGCCTGAAAATGAACGCTATGTGTCGGAAGCCTCCTCCAAGCAGGTGTTCGACCGTCTGGCGGGCACCTGGGCCTACTGGGGCTGGAAGGGTGGCTATTTCACCTCCGACGCCGATGCGCAGGCGTTTTATGACGAATTGCGCTTCATGCTGGCCAACCAGATGGTCGCGCCCAACTCGCCGCAGTGGTTCAACACCGGCCTGCACTGGGCCTATGGCATCGACGGGCCGAGCCAGGGCCACCACTATGTCGACTACAAGACCGGCAAGCTGACCAAATCCAAATCGTCTTATGAGCATCCACAGCCCCATGCCTGCTTCATTCAGGGCGTCGAGGACGATCTCGTCAACGACGGCGGCATCATGGACCTGTGGGTCCGCGAGGCGCGCCTGTTCAAATATGGTTCGGGCACCGGCTCCAACTTTTCCATGCTGCGCGGCGAAGGCGAAAAGCTGTCGGGCGGCGGGCGGTCATCGGGCCTCATGAGCTTCCTCAAGATCGGGGACCGCGCGGCAGGCGCCATCAAATCGGGCGGCACGACGCGCCGCGCTGCCAAGATGGTTGTGGTCGACATGGACCACCCGGACATTGAGGCTTACGTCGATTGGAAGGTGAAGGAGGAGCAAAAGGTGGCGGCGCTCGTCACGGGCTCCAAAATCGTCAAGAAGCACATGACTGCCGTGATGAAGGCCTGCGTCAACTGCGACGGCCCCGGCGACTCCTGCTTTGATCCCGAGCGCAATCCGGCCCTCAAGCGCGAGATCAAACTGGCCCGGAAATCGCTGGTGCCGGACAACTACATCAAGCGCGTGATTCAGTTCGCCAAGCAGGGCTACACCGACATTTCCTTCGACACCTACGACACTGACTGGGATTCGGAAGCCTACCTCACGGTCTCGGGCCAGAACTCCAACAACTCCGTCTCGATCAAGGATGGCTTTTTGCGCGCCGTGGAAACAGACTCCGACTGGCACCTGACCGCCCGCAAGGACGGCCGCGTGATGAAGACGCTGAAGGCGCGCGACCTCTGGGACAAGATCGCCTACGCCGCATGGGCCTCGGCGGACCCCGGCGTGCATTTCAACACCACCATGAACGATTGGCACACCAGCCCCGCTGCTGGCCCCATCCGCGCGTCCAATCCGTGCTCGGAGTATATGTTTCTGGATGACACGGCCTGCAATCTGGCCTCGTTGAACTTGTTGCAGTTTCTCGATCTGCCGACCCGCAAGGTGGAGATCGCCAAATACGAGCACGCCGTGAAGCTCTGGACCATGGTGCTGGAAATCTCCGTCATGATGGCGCAGTTCCCCTCCAAGGAAATTGCCGAGCGGTCTTATGAATACCGCACGCTGGGTCTGGGCTATGCCAACATCGGCGGCTTGCTGATGACGCTGGGCATCCCCTACGACTCAGAGCAGGGCCGCGCTATTGCCGGTGCCCTCACCGCCATCATGACCGGTGTGTCGTATGAGACATCCGCTGACATGGCTTCCGAGCTTGGGCCCTTCCCCGGCTACGCCAAAAACCGCGAGAGCATGCTGCGTGTCATACGCAACCACCGCCGCGCGGCCCATGGCGACGTGGCCAACTACGAGGCGCTTTCTGTGCACCCCGTGGCCATGGATGCTGCCAACTGCCCTGATCCTGTGCTTGTGACCCACGCCCGTGCGGCCTGGGATCGCGCGCTGGCCAAAGGCGAGCAGCACGGCTACCGCAACGCGCAGGCCACCGTGATTGCACCCACGGGGACCATCGGCCTCGTGATGGACTGCGACACCACCGGCATTGAGCCTGACTTCGCGCTGGTG
>JANMMT010000168.1:0-2602 GCA_031373545.1 Hyphomicrobiales bacterium | reverse complement strand
GTCGGCCTATCAGATCACCTCCATGATGGAGGGGGTCATTCAGCGCGGCACGGCCACTGTGGTGCGCTCAGTCGGCAAGACGCTGGCGGGCAAGACAGGAACGACCAACGAATCCAAGGATGTGTGGTTCGTGGGCTATTCGCCGGATCTCGCTGTGGGTGTGTTTTTGGGCTACGACAAGCCGCGCTCGCTGGGCGATTCGGCAACCGCCGGCCAATACGCCGCGCCGGTGTTCCGTGATTTCATGACAGCAGCCCTCAAGGACAAGCCCGACACGAAGTTCCGCATTCCGCCGCAGATGAAGCTGATCCGCGTCAGCCGCGGGACCGGCATGCGGGTGGGTGCAAGCGAAGATGGCATCATCGAAGCCTTCAAGCCCGGCACCGGACCGCCTGACAGCTTTGTCAACACGGGAACGACCTCCCGCGGTGCGGGGGATGCCAACCGTGCCGTGACATCAGGTACAGGCGGCCTCTACTGAACCCTTCATTGTCCTTTCCTGGCCGTGGCACCCGCCGCGGCGCTCCTCTCACCGGATATCCAAATGCGCGCCGAACATGAGGCTCTCGTCGAGTCGATCAAGCAGTCAGTCGGGCTGCTGAGGAGGCATCTTTGACTGGGAACCAGCAAAGCGCCGCCTCGCGGAACTGAACGCTCTCTCCGAGAGCCCTGACCTTTGGAACGATCCAGCCAACGCGCAAAAGCTCATGCGCGAGCGGACGGATTTGGAATCTCGCCTCAACGGCATTCTCAAGATCGAGCGGGATGTGGATGACGCCTGCACGCTGATCGAGCTGGGTGAGGCCGAGGGCGACGAGCCTATTATCCTTGAAGGCGCGTCCATCCTGCGCGCGCTCGACCGCGATGCACAGGTGCAGCAGGTTGAAGCCTTGCTCTCGGGCGAGGCTGACCACAGCGACACCTTCCTTGAAGTCCACGCTGGCGCGGGCGGCACGGAGAGCCAGGATTGGGCCAACATGCTGCTGCGCATGTACACGCGCTGGAGCGAGCGGCGCGGGTTCAATGTCGAAGTCATCGACATGTCCGACGGCGAGGAGGCGGGTATTAAATCCGCCACGTTGCAGGTCAAGGGCCGCAATGCCTATGGCTGGCTCAAGACCGAGAATGGCGTGCACCGCCTCGTGCGCATCTCGCCCTATGATTCCAATGCGCGCCGGCATACCAGTTTTGCCAGCGTCACGATCTATCCGGTGGTCGACGACTCGATCAAGATCGACATCGATCCCTCCGACGTGGAAACGCAGACCATGCGCTCGGGCGGTGCCGGCGGCCAGCATGTCAACAAGGTGGAATCCGCCGTGCGGCTGATCCACAAGCCCACCAACATCCAGGTCGTGTCGCAGGCGCAGCGCTCGCAGCACAAGAACCGCGAAACGGCATGGCAGATGCTGCGCGCCAAGCTGTACGAGGTGGAATTGCGCAAGCGCGAGCAGGCGGCCATGGCGGAGAATGATGCCAAGACCGACATCGGCTGGGGGCACCAGATCCGATCCTACGTGCTGCAACCCTATCAGTTGGTCAAAGACCTGCGCACAGGAGAAAGCTCGACCAATCCTGGCGAAGTTCTGGACGGCGCGCTTGATCCCTTCATGGAAGCCGCCTTGGCGCAGAAAATCAGCGGTGAAGAGGTTGAGATCGCCGACATCGATTGAGCCGCGCATGTCGCAGAAAAGTGTGTAGCGGTTTTCTGATAAACGACATGCTCCAGATTATTCTGCCGCACACGCTTTCGCAATTTTGATCGAAACATCAAAATGCGGCGTGGTCTAAGTCAGTTGGCGCCGAACTTCTGCCCCGCACGCACGAAACGCATGGGGTCCATCGGGTCGCCATCGAGACGGGTTTCATAGTGCAAGTGAGGCCCGGTCGAGCGCCCGGTGGAGCCGACACGGCCGATGATCTGACCCTTGATGATGGCTTGGCCCACATCGACCTCAATCGATGAAAGGTGGGCATAGCGCGTGGTCAGGCCGTTGCCGTGGTCGATCTCGACCATGTTGCCATAGCCACCCACCCAATCGGATTCTACCACCTTTCCGGGGGCCGTTGCGCGGGCAGGGGTGCCTGATGGGGCGCGAAAATCAATGCCTGTGTGCATCGCAAGCCCGCGCGTGAAGGGATCATGGCGCGCACCGTAACCGCTGGTGATATCGTGTTCTGACGACAGTGGGCGATTGACCGGAAGGGTGTCCACAATGCGGCGCATGCGCTCGGCCTGCAGGAGGGCCGTTTGCACCTGCGTCAGGCGCAGCTCGAATGGGCTCGAAGGGCGGTTTGAAGCCAGCGGCACAAGAGGCCCGCCTTGACCGCTCGCCTGTTTGGAGGAATTCGCATAGCGTCCGGCATTGAGCCCTGTCTCTGCGAAGAGATCAGACCACCGGCGCGCATTGCTGCGGACGGTGCGTTCCAGCCCTTCCAGAACACTCAGTTGCTGACGCTCGATGCGGTCGGTCGTCTCACGCAGGGCAACGACCGCTACGGTCGCGGGCGCGTCCTTCACCCAGGCGCTGTTGCTTTTGGCAGGAGCATCCACCCCGGCACGCGGCGCAGAGGGCGCGATGGAGCGAAGCTCGAAGGGGTC
>JANMMT010000145.1:0-8586 GCA_031373545.1 Hyphomicrobiales bacterium | reverse complement strand
GCAACATGGCGACGCTGTATTTCGGAATGCTTCCTGTCATGGGGCTTGCCATGCTGCCGTTCCTGCTGCGCAAGCCATTCGCGGACGAGCCATACACGGATGATCCGCATCGGCGTGATGCGCTGTTTCTGGCTGCGGCCTGCTTGGTGTTCCTGCTGTACAGCCTCGGCCGTTACACGCCGTTTTTCAGCCTCATCTTCATGGCCGTGCCCGGTATCGATCGCTTTCGGCGCCCGGCAGATGCGCTGTTTCTGGCCTGCGCTTTTGGCTCCATCGCGGGAGGCTATGCAGTGCACCGCTGGATCACGCTGCCGCGTCTGCGCCTGCCAGGCGTTCTTCTGGCCCTGTTCGGTTTCATGGCTCTGGTGGCACTTCTGTCAGGCGCCTCTCTCGCCCGATCCGTCGGGCGGCTGGAACAGACCATCGCGCCCCTTGCGGCATCGGTGTGCTTTCTGGTGGCGGGGGGGATGTGCCTGTTGCTTCTGCGCCAGTTGGAAGGGCGCAAGCGGCTGCTGATGCTCAGCGTCAGCCTGTTCATGCTGGCGGACCTCGGCTGGAACAATGCGCCCAATGAATCAACGGGTCTCGTGACCGACACTTACGACGTCCTGCGCCCGCAGACCCAGAACGAGACCATCCGCGTCTTGAAAGACCGCACAGCCGCCGGGCGCGGGCCCGACCGCATCGACCGGGTTGAGCTTGCTGGTCTCGGGTTCCACTGGCCCAACGCCAGCCTGGTGCATGATCTGCACCACACGCTCGGCTACAACCCCGTGAGGGATGCACATTACAGCCGCGCGGTCGGCACGCGCGATCACATCGCCATGCCGTCGGACCGTCTGTTCACGCCGCTGTTTCACTCCTATCGCTCCTTGATGGCGGATATGACCGGGCTGCGCTTCATCGCCAGCCCTGTGCCGTTAAAGGAACTTGATCCCAAGGTGGATGAGGCGGAATTTCCGCTTGTCGCGCGCACGGCAGATGGCTTCATCTACGAGAATCCCCGCGCGCTGCCCCGCGTGTTGTTTGCAGCGCATGCCCTGTTTGCCGAGACAGAAGCGCTGATTGATTCAGGCAGCTGGCCGGAAGGTTTCAACCCGCGGGACAGCGTGGTTCTGGGCCGGGCAGTGACGCAAGCCGAGGCTGCGGGCAAGGCGGGGACACGCAGCGTGCGCATCTTGAGCTATCGCAACACGGAGGTGATCATCGAGGCGCAATCGAGCGGGGGCGGTTTTGTGGTGTTGAATGATTTGTATGATGATTGGTGGCAGGTCAGCGTCAATGGCTTGCCTGCAACCATGGAGCGCGCCAACGCGGTGTTTCGCGCCGTGGCGGTGCCGCCGGGGGGTGTGCGCGTGCGCTTCAGCTTCCACCCCTTCCGCGGGGCCTGGCGCGAGGTGCGCGGTGGAAAATAGGCGCGCGTGACTGATTCTGACGCTCGTGGTTAACCAATGATCTCCGCTGATGCCAGGCTTGCGCCCTTAGGTTGTATTTTGGTGTGGGTTGATCAGTTTCTGTGCCGAAACAACACAAATAGCAACTTGAGAGGGTAATTTGATCGCAAGGTATGCAACCTAAAGATGCATTCGGGTTCCAGAAGGCACCCTGATCAGCAACAGAAGGTTTGCGCACATGTCCATTTCTCTCTCCTCCGGCGTCCGTTCGGCCTTGTCCTCCCTGCAGAACACGACCAGCCTGATCGACGCTCAGTCTGTCAAACTCTCCACCGGCTACAAGGTCAATTCCGCGATCGACAACCCGTCGAGCTTCTTCACGGCGGCCAGCCTCAACTCGCGCGCGAGTGACTTGAACGGGTTGCTTGACCGTGTCGGCCAGGGCGTGAAAACGCTGGAAGCAGCCGATAACGGCATCAAGAGCCTGACCAAGCTGGTTGAAAATGCGCAGGGTCTGGCCCGCCAGGCCCGCCAGAGCACGGATGCCACAGCGCGCGCTGATCTGGCCACACAGTTCGGCGCCATCCGCACACAGATCGACCAGCTTGTGAATGACACGGGCTACAACGGCGTGAACCTTCTCAAAGGTGACAACCTCAAGGTTGATTTCAACGAGAATGCCACGTCTTCGCTGACGTTGACGGGTACGACCTTCGATGCCGCCGGTCTGGGCATCGCCGCCGCGTCCAACGCGTTTGTGGCCAACGTGGATGTGGATGCCTCGATCAGCAATCTGGGCGACGCGCTCAAGAAGCTGCGGTCGCAGGCGGCCACCTTCGGTGCCAACCTCTCGGTGGTGAAGACGCGCCAGGACTTCTCCAAAGCGACGATCAACACGCTGAAAACCGGCGCGGATCAGTTGATCCTGGCCGACACCAACGAGGAAGCCGCCGCGCTTGTGACCTTGCAGACGCGCCAGCAGCTCGCCTCGCAGACGCTCTCCTTCGCCAACCAGTCGGACAAGAACGTGCTGAGCTTGTTCCGATAAGATCTGGCCTGTTCCGATAAGATCAGGTCTGTTCCGTTGACCGGCATCTGACCAACTTTGAATCTTCGGCCCGGCATTGACCCCCCGCCCGGCTGAAGTCTGGCCCCCTCTGCGACAAGCGGAGGGGGCCGGCCTCTTTCAACGACAGAGCGTGTGAGTGGGCCTTCATGTGGAAGCATCAAACATTGCCGCGCCTGAGAGCTGCGATTTACGAGCCATCACCCCCTGTCCGCATGCTCATTCTGGAGCAATTCAGCCACATGAATCTGTTGAGCATCCACCAAATTCAAGGTGAAGATGATCCTGTGCTCTCCAACCCCGCACTGTCTGTCGATATTCTGATGATGGAGCATTCAATTCTGTCTCAGGGACACAAACGCGCCATGCATGTGCTGAAATCCTACCGTGCTACCCATGGTGGGCACGCCTCGATTGTCTTCACCACCAACGACCCGCGGGAAGCCAACATCCGCAAAGCCATCCAGTGCGGATGCGAAGGCATCATTCTGCGCCCCTTCTCGCCCCGCAGTTTTTGTGAACGGGTCACCTGGGCCATCGCGCGCAAACCTTTGGGTGAGCATACATTCGTCGTGGCGGCGTGATGTGTTCACGCATCCAGCGGATAAATCGGCCGTTTAAGACGGTGATAGCTCAACTGCATATTGTCGGAGGTGGTCACACCCTCACCATCCAGCGTGATCGTGGCCTTGGCGTAATGCTGAAATCCAGCGCGGTAGTGGATGCGTGATTTCAGCAGAATATAGCGGCAATGCGCGGGGTCGATTCCGATATGCGTGAAGATGCCCGCATCCCAAGGCTCGTGGTGCAGGGATGTCACGACAATCTGCAAGCCACCCGTCTCGAAGACGGCGGTCGCACCCGCTGTCACTTTCGAGCCCGTATACATTGGCCCGCGCACGGTCCATTCGCCGTCGGACAACCGCCGCACGCGCCCGGTCAACACAAGGGGCTCCCCGGTTACCCCAATCGAGGGCATATCCGCCTTGCCGCCCAGCTCCAGTGTCACCGTGCTGCCCACACCCGCTGCCTGCATGGTCCGGACAGCCGCCGGATCATAAACCGCTGCCACGGCAACGCCTTGGAGCTTCTGGCGAAGGACTTCGCGAACCACGGTCATGGAATCCGATGTGCCGCCCGAACCCACATTGTCCGCATGGTCGAGCAGGATGACGGGAAAATCATTCATGCCCTCCGCGCGCCGCACGGCTTGTTCCAGCGGTTCGTGATTGTAAATCCACTCCGCCCTGGTGGAGCGGCAGTACGCAAGAAGCGTGCTCTTGGCCGCCTCTGCCTGCACGGTGTTTTCCCCCACCACAACCACTGAAAGGCCTGCATCCGGAATATCCGCCATGGGAAAACCGCCAAACACCGATGCCGCAAGGATGCCGGGCTCGCGCTCCATGCGCCGTGTCAGTTCCTGCGCGGTTTTCATGGGTTCGTCGGCAGTGCCCATGCGCAGAGTCTGCGCCAGAATGCCTGCTTGGCCCCAGGCGATCACGGGCTTCGCCCCGCCCTCCAGCATGCCCCGGATAATGCGCGCGCAGGTGCGGCCCGTCTCGGCCATATCCGTATGGGGATAGTGCTTGTAGCAGAGCACCACATCGGCATTCGCCATGATCTGATCGGTCATGTTGCCGTGCATGTCGAAGGTCACGCCAATGGGCATGGTGGGTGCAATGGCGCGCATCTGCGCCAGAAGCGGGCCCTCGCCATCGACGCCGCCCTCGGGCACCATGGCCCCGTGCAGATCAAGCAGCGCAGCGTCGAACGGCCCTTGTGTGGCCAGCGCCTCCAGTATGCGCCCGCACAGATAATCGTAGGCCTCGCGCCGCACAGGGCCTGAGGGCATGGCCTCGGCTGCCACGGGCGAGACAATCTCTGCGCCCATCTCCTCCGCAAGTTCGATGTAGGCGGCGAGCGGATGGTTCGTGCCGCGATAGGCCGCAACCACAGCCTCGCCCTCGTACAGTCCCCAGTCGCGGAAGCGCTGCAAATGCGTTGGCACGGGGGAAAAGGTGTTGGTCTCATGTTTCATCATGGCGATGAGAAAGCGAGGCTTGCGGGGCATGGTTGGTCTCCGATTGCCTGCAGCATGGGCCGCGTTCAACCCGTGCGTAAAGTGGCTTGTGTGCCGTGCGATTGACTCTGTGCAGAGGGACTTATCTAATCACGCGGCCGCGGTGCACGCTGCGCCTTTTTCCCCTTTGCCAAGGAGCTTCAGATGAGCATGAATCGGCGTGATATCATGGCGGGAACAGCGGCCATCGCCGCCGCGAGCACATTGCCCAACGCTGCTATGGCACAGGCGCGCGGCACCTTGCGGGTGATCCCTCACGCAGCGCTCACCACCCTCGATCCCGTGGCGACCACCGGCTACATCGTGCGCAACCATGGCTACATGATCTGGGACACGCTGTTCGCCATGAACGAGAAGCTGGAAGTGCAGCCCCAGATGGCCTCGGGCGTCGAGATTTCCGCCGACAAGCTCACCTACCGCATCACGTTGCGCGACGGGCTGATCTGGCACGACGACACGCCCGTCACCTCCGCCGACTGCGTGCCCTCGCTCAACCGCTGGGGCAAGGTCGATGGCATGGGCCGCCGCCTCTACACCTACATCGACAGCGTGAGCGAGGATGGCCCCAAGGTCATCGTGATCAAGCTGAAGCGCCCCTACGGTTTCGTGCTGGAATCCATCGGCAAGCTGTCCACCAATGTGCCGTTCATGATGCCCAAGCGCTTTGCCGACAAGCCGCCGACCGAGCGCCTGACGGCCGATGAAATGATCGGCTCCGGTCCCTTCCGCTGGGTGGGCGCGGAATATCGCCCCGGTGCGCGCGTGGTCTATGCCCGCAACGCCAAATACGTGCCGCGCGCGGAGCCCGCCTCCAACGCGTCGGGCGGCAAGAATGTCTTCGTCGAGCGCGTGGAATGGGTGAATTTCCCCGATCCGACCACGGCGCTCAACGCGCTGATGTCCGGCGAGGTGGATTACTATGAGCAGGTGCCTGCGGACCTCATGCAGGTCGTGGGCCGCGCGCCGGGCGTGAAACTCGGCAACTTCAACCCACTAGGCAATGTGGGCATGGGTCGCTTCAATCATCTCGTGGGGCCAACCAGCAATCCGGGCGTGCGCCGCGCGATTTCCATGGCGATCAGCCAGTCCGACGCGCTGAAAGCTGCGGTGGGGCAGTCGGCCGATTTCGCCCGTGCCTGCTATTCGGCCTATCCTTGCGGCACGACCTTTGAAAGCGATCAGGGCGCGGCTGGCATCGGGCGCGGCAATCTGGATGAAGCCCGCAAGGTGCTCGCCGCCAGCGGCTACAAGGGCGAAAAGCTGGTGCTGCTCGCCACCACCGACATCCCGATCCAGACCGCCTTCGCCACGGTTGTGGCGGATGTCTGCCGCCGCATCGGCATCAATGTGGAGGCACAGGCCATGGATTGGGCCACCGTGTTGCAGAGGCGTGCCAGCCGCAACCCCATTGAGCAGGGCGGGTGGAACATGTTCTTCACCTGGTGGGAGGGCGCAGATGTGCTCGACCCCGTGGTGCAGTTCGCGCTTTCGGGCGCAGGCGACAGCGCCTGGGTGGGCTTGGGCCAATGACCCCGAGACAGAAACGCTGCGCACGCAGTTTGCCGAGGCCGGCAGTGTCGAGGACAAAAAGCGCATAGCGGCGGCTGTGCAGAAGCGCCAGTTCGAGGAGCAAAACTTTCAGGCCTATCTCGGCCAGTTTTTCGTCGCCACGGGCTTCCGGGATAACATCTCCGGCATCTTGCAGGCCCCGCCGTTCTTCTGGAACATCAAGAAGGCTTGATGCCCCTTTTCATCCTTCAGCGCATGCTTTCCACCATCCCCGTCATGGGGCTGGTGGCGGTGATCGTTTTCCTGCTGCTGCGCCTGACGGGTGATCCTGCCGCGATCCTGGCGGGGGACAGCGCCTCGCTGGAGCAGATCGAAAAGGTGCGCCAGAGCCTGGGGCTCGACCGCTCGATCCTGGTTCAATTCGGCGAATGGTTCTGGCGGCTCCTGCACGGTGATCTGGGCACATCGCTGTTCACGGGCTTGCCGGTGGCCACGCTGATTGCCCAGCGTTTGGAGCCGACACTCCTGCTGGCTGGCACGACAATTGTGTTCTCCATCGCGGTCGCCGTGCCCATGGGCGTGCTGGCGGCCTGGAAGGCGGGCACATGGGTGGACCGCGCGGTCATGCTGTTTGCGGTCATCGGCTTTTCCACACCCGTCTTTGTGGTGGGGTATTTCCTGATCTTCGGACTCTCGCTGAACCTGCGCTGGTTTCCCGTGCAGGGTTATGTCAGCCCTTTCACGGATTTTGGCCGGTTCATCAGCCACATCATCCTGCCCACTTTCACATTGTCGATGATCTACATCGCGCTGATCGCCCGCATCACCCGCGCCAGCGTGATGGAGGTGCTGGGGGAGGATTACATTCGCACCGCGCGGGCCAAGGGGCAGATCGAGCGGCGGGTGCTGTTTCGCCATGCGCTGAAAAACGCCGCCGTGCCCATCGTCACGGTGATTGGTCTGGGCGTCGCCCTGCTCATCGGCGGCGTGGTGGTGACGGAAAGCGTCTTCAACATTCCCGGCCTGGGACGGCTGGTGGTGGATGCGATCACGCGGCGCGATTACCCCATCATTCAGGGGCTGATCCTGTTCTTCGCCTTCGTCTACATCCTGCTCAATCTGCTGATTGATATCGCCTACACCCTCGTTGATCCGAGGATACGCTATTGAGCGCGGGGCTGGGGGTTTGGCGAGACTTCCGCCGCTCCGCTGCGGCGCGTTATCCGCTGGCGGCCATCGGCGCCTTGATCCTGACAGTCATCGCGCTCATGGCCTTGGCTGCGCCCCTCATGGGCACCATCGACCCGACCGCGCTGTCGCCGTCCAACCGGCTCGTGCCGCCCTCAAGCGCCAACTGGATCGGCACGGATCACTTCGGCCGTGACACCTGGAGCCGCCTGGTTTACGGCGCGCGCGTGTCGCTGATCGTTGGCTTTTCGGTGGCCAGCATCTCCATCAGCCTTGGCCTTGTGATTGGCCTCGTGGCGGGCTACGTCCGCTGGCTGGATGCCATCGTCATGCGCCTGATGGATGGGCTGATGGCCATTCCGGGCATCCTGCTGGCCATCGCGCTGGTCTCCCTGTCGGGCGCCAGCGTCAAGACCGTGATCATTGCCATTGTCGTGCCGGAAATTCCCCGCGTTGTAAGGTTGGTGCGCGCCGTGGTGCTGTCCGTGCGCGAGGAGCCCTATGTGGAAGCCGCGATCTCGGTGGGCACGCCGCTGCCGCAAATCCTGATTCGCCATATCCTGTCCAACTGCGTGCCGCCCCTCATCGTGCAGGCGACGTATATTGCGGCTTCGGCCATGCTGACGGAGGCGATCCTGTCGTTTCTGGGTGCAGGCACCCCGCCGATCATCCCGAGTTGGGGAAATATGATTGCGGAGGGGCGCCTGTTTTTCCAGATCGCGCCGTGGAACATCTTGTGGCCCGGCGTGGCGCTGTCGCTGACTATTCTGGCGGTGAACATTCTGGGCGATGGCTTGCGTGACAGGCTCGACCCCAAACTGGCGAAGCGCGTCTGATGGCTGCGCCCGTACTCTCCATCGAAGGTTTGAGCGTGATCATCCCTGGCGGGGGCGACAGGCGCTTTGCTGTTGAAAACCTGACCCTCGCGGTCAATCCCGGCGAAATCCTTTGCGTTGTGGGCGAGTCGGGTTCCGGCAAGTCCGTCACGGCCCAGGCCGTCATGGGGCTGCTGCCCAAAGGCCAACTGACGGCGCAAACGGGCCGCATTCTGCTGGGCGTTGAGGACACGCTCACCGCCTCACCAGCACGCTTGCGGGAACTGCGCGGCGCACGCATGGCCATGATCTTTCAGGAACCTATGACGGCGCTCAATCCCGTGATGCGCGCGGGCGACCAGATCGCCGAAGTGCTGGATATCCACACCGATCTCTCCAGCGACGCCATCCGCCAGCGGGTGCTGGAGGTCATGAGCGCAGTCAGCCTGCCCGATGTGGCGCAATTGGCCGAGGCTTACCCGCACCAGTTATCGGGCGGGCAGCGCCAGCGCGTGATGATTGCGCAGGCGCTGG
>JANMMT010000138.1:0-16411 GCA_031373545.1 Hyphomicrobiales bacterium | reverse complement strand
ACAGCTCCTCGAAGCTGCGGATGGTGTCCTCCAGCTTGGTGAACTCGCCGCTCTTACCGGTGAACGGCTCGGCCACGAAGAACGGCTGGCTGAGGAAGCGCTCGATCTTGCGGGCGCGCGACACCGTCAGCTTGTCCTCTTCGGACAGCTCGTCCATGCCCAGGATGGCGATGATGTCCTGGAGCGACTTGTAGCGCTGGAGGATCGACTGCACCTGACGCGAGACCTGATAATGCTCTTCACCCACCACGATGGGGGAGAGCATGCGCGAGGTGGAATCCAGCGGGTCCACGGCAGGATAGATGCCCTTTTCCGCGATGGAGCGGTTCAGCACCGTTGTCGCATCCAGGTGGGCGAAGGAGGTGGCAGGTGCCGGGTCGGTCAGGTCGTCGGCGGGCACGTAGATGGCCTGCACCGAGGTGATCGAACCCTTCTGCGTGGTGGTGATGCGCTCCTGCAGCGCACCCATGTCGGTGGCGAGCGTGGGCTGATAGCCCACGGCGGAGGGGATGCGGCCCAGCAGCGCCGACACTTCCGAACCCGCCTGCGTGAAGCGGAAGATGTTGTCGACGAAGAACAGCACGTCCTGGCCCTTGTCGCGGAAGTCTTCCGCGATGGTCAAGCCCGAGAGGGCCACACGGGCACGGGCGCCGGGTGGCTCGTTCATCTGGCCGAACACGAGCGCGCACTTGGAGCCAGCCCCGCCGCCCTTCTTGTTCACGCCCGATTCGATGAACTCGTGATAGAGGTCGTTGCCTTCGCGCGTGCGCTCGCCCACGCCGGCGAACACGGAGTAACCACCATGCGCCTTGGCCACGTTGTTGATCAACTCCTGGATCAGCACGGTCTTGCCCACGCCCGCGCCGCCGAAGAGGCCGAACTTGCCGCCCTTGGCGTAAGGCGCCAGCAGGTCAACCACCTTGATGCCCGTGACCAGAATCTGCGCTTCCGTGGACTGCTCGGAGTAGGACGGTGCGGGCTGGTGGATGCCGCGCGTGGCCGATGTCTTCATCGGGCCGGCTTCGTCGATCGGCTCGCCGATGACGTTCATGATGCGGCCCAGCGTCTCTTCGCCCACGGGCACGGCGATCGGCATGCCGGTGTCGCGCACAACCTGCCCGCGCACGAGGCCTTCCGACACGTCCATGGCAATGCAGCGCACGGCATTCTCGCCCAGGTGCTGCGCCACTTCGAGCACGAGGCGGTTGCCACCGTTCATCGTCTCAAGCGCGTTCAGGATCTGCGGCAGTTCACCTTCGAACTGCACGTCCACCACAGCGCCGATGACCTGGCTGATGCGACCGGTGCCGTTGGAAACCATCGAAGCCGTCGGGGTGGCGGCTTTGGGTGCGATTGGCTTTGCGGCGACTTTGGGAGCGGCGGTTGTTGCTGCGGCTTTGGCCATGGTGTTCTCCTGTCAGATCACGGTCAGCGTCAAATTACGGTTAGGGTCACTTGCACGTTGCCGCGCGTGGCTTTGGAATAGGGGCAGATGGTGTGCGCGTCTTCGGCGAGCGCCTGCACCTTGGCAGGATCTTCCCCGGGGATCGAAATCTTGAGTTCGGCTGTCAGGGCGAAGCTCGTCTCGTCCTTGTTGAGGGTGACAAGGCAGGTCACCTGCGCGCGCTCGGCATTGACACCGTGCTTCTTCGACAGGGCGATGATCGCCTGCCCGTAGCAGGAGGACCAGCCCATCGCGAAGAGCTGCTCAGGGTTCATGCCATCGGGTCCGGGCGCAAGTTCCTTAGGCAGGCTCATGCCCAGCACCATCTTGCCGTCTTCCAGTGACGTGCGGCCATTGCGGCCACCCGATGTGGTGGCATGGGTCGTCATGATGGGGGTCAGGGTCATGGGCGCTGCTCCTTACAGGGCTTCCGCGCCGGAAATGATCTCGATGAGTTCCTTCGTGATCATGGCCTGGCGGGTGCGGTTGTAAATTTGTGTCTGCTTCTTGATCATCTCGCCCGCGTTGCGCGTGGCGTTGTCCATGGCGGACATGCGCGACCCCTGCTCGGAGGCGGCGTTTTCGAGCAAGGCGCGAAACACCTGCACGGAGATGTTGCGGGGCAACACGTCGGCCAGCAATTCCGCCTGTTCGGGCTCATAATCATACACCACGTCAGAAGCGCCGTCGCTCACCGGCACTTCGAGCGGGATGATCTGCTGCGCGGTCGGAATTTGCGCTATGACGGACTTGAAGCGCGAGTAGAAGAGCGTCGCCACATCGAACTCACCGGCATCGAACATCTCGCGCACGCGCCGGCCCACCTGATCCGCCTCGGTGAAACTGATCTGCTTGACCGCACGAAACTCCATCTGCTCGACGATCAGCTTGTCATACTGGCGCTTGAGCTGATCGAGGCCCTTCTTGCCGACGCAGAAAATCTTGACCGTCTTGCCGGCGCCCAGCAACTGGCCGATTCGCTCCTTGGCGAGCCGCACGATGGAGGAGTTGAAGGCCCCGCACAGCCCGCGCTCGGAGGTGCAGACCACCAGAAGATGCACCTGATTGTTGCCATTGCCCGTCAGCAGCACATGGCTCTCGCCGCCTGAACCCCCACCCGCCAAGTTGGAGACAGCCTTGTCCATGCGCTCGGCATAGGGGCGCGCCGCTTCCGCTGCCAGTTGGGCCCGGCGCAGTTTCGCCGCCGCCACCATCTGCATGGCCTTGGTGATTTTCTGCGTCGCCTTCACGGAGGCGATGCGGGTGCGGAGGTCTTTGAGCGACGCCATGAAAACGATCCTCTAAGGTTGGGCCGTCCTGATCAGGCGAAAGACTTGGCGAAACCTTCAACCACTTCCTTCAGCGTCTTGGCCGAGGCGTCGGAGAGGTCCTTGGTATCGCGGATGGTGTTGAGCAGATCGATGTGCTTGCCGCGCAGCAGCGACAGCAGACCGTCTTCAAAGCCGCGCACCTTGGCCACTGGCAAGGCATCGAGATAACCATTGGTGCCGGCCCAGATCACGCAGCACTGCTCCTCCATCTTGAGGGGGGAGAACTGCGGCTGCTTGAGCAACTCGGTCAGGCGCGCGCCGCGGTTCAGCAGGCGCTGGGTCACCGCATCGAGGTCAGAACCGAACTGCGCGAAGGCCGCCATCTCGCGGTACTGCGCCAGCTCGCCCTTGATCTTGCCGGCCACCTTCTTCGTGGCCTTGGTCTGCGCCGATGAACCCACGCGCGACACTGAAAGGCCCACGTTCACGGCCGGGCAAATGCCCTGGTAGAACAGGTCCGTTTCGAGAAAGATCTGGCCGTCCGTGATCGAAATCACGTTGGTGGGGATATAGGCCGACACGTCGTTGGCCTGTGTTTCAATCACGGGCAGCGCGGTGAGCGAGCCGTTGCCAGCCGCATAGCCCATCTTGGCGGCACGCTCGAGCAGGCGGGAGTGGAGATAGAACACGTCGCCGGGATAAGCTTCGCGGCCCGGCGGGCGGCGCAGCAGCAGCGACATCTGGCGGTAGGCCACGGCCTGCTTGGAGAGATCGTCATAGATGATCACGGCATGCATGCCGTTGTCGCGGAAATACTCGCCCATGGTGCAGCCGGCGAAGGGCGCGAGGAACTGCATGGGGGCCGGATCGGACGCGGTCGCCGCAACGATGATGGAATATTCCAGCGCGCCGCGCTCTTCGAGCACCTTCACGAACTGGGCGACAGTCGAGCGCTTCTGGCCGATGGCGACGTAGACGCAGTAGAGCTTCTGGCTCTCGTCGGTGCCTTCGTTCAGCGCCTTCTGGTTGAGGATGGTGTCGAGTGCCACGGCGGTCTTGCCGGTCTGGCGGTCGCCGATGATCAGCTCGCGCTGGCCACGGCCGATCGGGATCAGCGCGTCAATGGACTTGAGGCCGGTCGCCATCGGCTCATGCACCGACTTGCGCGGGATGATGCCGGGCGCCTTCACGTCCACGCGGGCGCGGGCCTTGGCTTTGAGCGGGCCCTTGCCATCGATGGGGTTGCCCAGCGCGTCCACGACGCGGCCCAGCAACTCCTTGCCGACAGGCACGTCCACGATCGCGCCGGTGCGCTTGACGGTCTGGCCTTCCTTGATGTCGCGGTCCGAACCGAACAGCACGACGCCGACATTGTCGGACTCGAGGTTAAGGGCCATGCCCTTGGTGCCATTCTCGAACTCGACCATCTCGCCGGCCTGCACGCTGTCGAGGCCGTAGACGCGGGCAATGCCATCGCCGACGGAAAGAACCTGACCCACTTCGGTCACTTCGGCGGCGTCACCGAAGTTCTTGATCTGGCTCTTGAGGATGGAGGTGATTTCAGCGGCACGAATGTCCATTACACGGCCTCTTTCATGGCATTTTTCAAAGAATTGAGTTTGGTGCGAACGGAAGCATCCACCATGCGGCTACCCAGCTGCACGACGATGCCTCCAATGAGGGAGGGATCGACTTTTTCAACCACGTTGACGCTTTTGCCGGTCACGGCCTTGAGCGCATCGGACACGGCCACGCGGTTCTTCTCGGACAGGGGCGCGGCCACCGTGACGCTGGCCTTGACGATCCCCGCATGAGCATCCGCCATCGCCTGATAAGCGCTGACCATATCACGCACGGCGAACAGGCGGCGCTTGACAGCGATCAGCTTGATGAAATTGGCGGCCAGACCACCGATTTTGGCCTTCGCGAGCACAGCCGAAACGGCGGCGCCCTGCTCGGCTGCACTGAACGCCGGGCTCTTCACAAGCCGGCCCAGATCTTCGCTGCCCGCCACGAGTGCATCGAAGCGCGCCAAATCCGTCCCGACTGCGGCGATCTGCTTGGCATCTCTCGCCAGATCGAAAAGGGCGGCGGCATAGCGGCCCGCGACTCCGGCCGATATGGGTCCCGAATCTGGAAGATCGTCAGCCAAGGATCACCCTTCTTTTGTCTGCCAGGAACACAGCGACTCATACGGCCATGCCGGAGCGGATGTGATGGCGATGCGATGTCTGAAACAGGTGGACACTTCGCGATCGCCCTCCCTGAGGAAAAGCCATGCAAAAACGAAAACACCCGGCATGTGTATGCGGCGTTCGCCTAGCAGGGATGTTTCACACGCGCAACCCTGCTGCAGGCCCCGCGCACGCCAATCTGCAAACTCCGTCCCAAAGCCGGCCCGCAGCTGGGCATGTTAAAACTTAGGCATGGGAAAACTTAGGCATGTGAAAAAGCGGGCCTGAGTTAAACTTGGGCGTGTGCCAATTACATCGCCTGCCCTCGGCAGATCGCGCGGGCCAGCAGGGCGCGCACGCTCTCCCCGTCGCTGGCCAGAGGCCGCAACGCCTTGAGCAAAACGAGTCCGCGCGACGTCGGCACGGGCACCCGAAGTTCCTGAACAGGCTCGTCTTCGGCATCCTGCGCCTCCAGTTGCCGGATTTGCGCGGGCGTTGCCAGCAGCATATCGAGCTGGCGCCGGGAAGCCGCTTTGTCGGTCAGGCCCAGAACGACGCGACCGGCATCCGTGATGACGACCACGGACATGAAATGATCACCCGTGGGAATGCGCAAGCGCAACGGCTCCTCGCTCACATCGAAGCGGCAGACGGCGGACAGCATGAAAGGGTCCGAGAACGGCATGTCGGCTGTGGCCGGAACGCCAGGTTGCGGCATGTCCAGCCGATTGCCGACGTCCGGCCGGGTGACGATGTCGAGGCGATTGACGACCGCCCCACGGGACAGCCGCGCAGCCGCTGCATCCAGCGCCAGATATGGCAGCAACAGCACGGACATGCCATGCACCAGTCCGGCCAGCAGCAACGCCCCCAGCACGAAGGGCACATGGCGGATGAACCCCCCGCGCCGGGCATCACCCATGGGATGCACACGACTTGCGCACAATGCGCGGCAAGCGGTCCACATCCAGCCCCTGCGCCGCGGCCGTCAGCGCCGTTTCGTACATTCGCAGAACCACAATGAAGGGTTGGTCGCGCGTGGTCTGCAGCCAGTTGCCAGCTGCGATCTCGGGTGACAGCACCGCAAGCGGCCTGTCCGGCAGAACCGCCGCCATGCTTGACGTGAGACCTGAAGGCTGTCCGCCGCGCTGCAGCGGCATGCCCTTGGCTGTGTAGAGCACCAGCGTCCACGCCCGCGCCGTCGGCATCTGTCCTTCCAGCGCATAGGTGCAGCGTCCATCAAGCGGGGTACCGCCTTTGTCCTGCGCCGCAAACAGCGCCAAACCCTCGCTGGGCGCAAGGGGCAGATCACCCCGCCGGGCATGAATCGCCAGACTGTAGGGGTCCGCATCCGGCGCACCCGCGCGCGGCCAGAGCTGCCACTCCCCCGCCCGCACCGTGCCGGGCGCATGGCGGCTGGCAAGCACATGACCGGTGAGCCCCAGCCCCAGAGCCAGGCCCGAAAAAGCGGTCAGCAACAGAGCCGCGATGGATGACAGGCGGTCAAGCACAGCGGGCAGTCATGAGGCGGGCAGTCATAAATTGGAAACCCATCAGGTGTGCACCCATCGCAGGCTCACAGGCCGCGCGCGCCGGCGGCAGCGATGCCGGGCGAGATCACGATGACGCCTGTCCCTAGCGCGGCGCGGGGCGTGTCGGGGAGACGGCGGGCTTGTGTGGCCCGGAACTGATCATCGATGCCGATGAGTATATCGCTGCTGCGCTTGGAAAGCACCGAGGGCCTGTCAGGATTGACGACCTGAAAAGCGCCGCCGCTGGCTTGCGCAACCGGCGCAGCAACAGGTGCAGGCTGATCCATCGGTGGCACGCCAGGCATGGGTTTGAGTTCCAGATTGGTGTGCGCATAGGTCATGATCTCGTGCCAGGCCATGGCGGGCAACGTGCCGCCGGTCATGTTGGAGGTCGCCGAGAAATCATCGTTGCCGAACCACACGGAGGCGACGAGGTTGCCGGTGTAGCCCACATACCACGCATCGCGGTAGGCCGTCGTGGTGCCGGTCTTGCCCGCCGAGCGGATGCCCGGCAGCGCGGCGCGCCGCCCGGTGCCTTCTTCGGGCACCTTGGACATCAGCCAGTTCATGTCCTCAGCCACCTGCCGGCTCATGATCTGCCGGGGCGCGGGACCGTCGATGTCGCGCCGGTAAATCACATCGCCGCGGCTGTTGCGGATCTCGAGCGCGGCGTAGGGCTCCACCTTGCGCCCGCCGTAAGCAAAGGCGGCATAGGCCTGCCCCATTTCCATCACGGTCATTTCCACCGAGCCGATGGGCATGGAAGGTGTATCCTTGAGGTCGGACTGCACGCCCATGTCGCGCAACAGGCCGACAATCTTGTCCCGCCCCAGCTTGGCCGCACGGCCCACATGTGTCGGGTGCTGATCCTGCCCGATGGCGATGCTGAGCTGAACGGGAATCGAGTTGATCGAGCGCGCCATGGCCGACGTGATCGGCATCCCGCCCGAGAACGACCGGTTGTAGTTCTGCGGGCACCAGTTGCCGATGCAGACGCTGCGGTCCACCAGGGTCGAGTTGCGGTTCACCTTCCCCGTGATCATCGCTTCGGCATAGACATAGGGCTTGAAGGCCGAGCCCGGCTGACGGGCCGCATCCGTGCCGCGGTTGAACTGGCTGGCACCGTAATCGCGCCCGCCGACGATGGCGCGCACCGCGCCGTCCACATCCATCACCACCGCGGCGGCCTGCTCGACATCATAGTCGTTGCCGTGCTGGCGCAGCACCTGCTCGATGGAGGCTTCGGATTTGCGCTGCAAGCCCATATCCAGCGCCGTCTTGATCGTGAGCACCCGGTCATCGCCCACCTTGCCGCGATCGGCCAGGCGCTTGGCTTCCGTGAAGGCCCAGTCGAGATAGTAATCGGCGGTCGTATCCCGCTTGCGATCCACAGGCGTCGCCGGGTTGCGCCGCGAGGCAAGGGTCTGGCCCGTGGTGAGATACCCGGCCTCGACCATGTTGGAGAGCACATCCGCCGCACGGCCGCGGGCCGCGGGCAGGTTGGCGTGGGGCGCATATTTCGTCGGCGCTTTGAAGAGGCCTGCCAGCATGGCGCTTTCGCCCAGGTTGAGTTCCTTGATGGGCTTGCCGAAATAGAATTCAGCCGCCGCTGTCGCGCCAAACACGCCGCCGCCCATGTAGGCGCGGTCGAGATAGAGCTTGAGAATCTCGCGCTTGGTCAGGCGGCTTTCCAGCCACAGCGCCAGAAAGGCCTCCTTGATCTTGCGCTCCAGCGAGCGCTCGTTGTTGAGAAAGAGGTTCTTGGCCAACTGCTGTGTCAACGAGGAGCCGCCCTGCACGACGCCCGACGCCCGCGTGTTGACGGCCAGTGCCCGGAATGTGCCGATGACGTCGATGCCGAAATGCTCGAAGAACCGCCGGTCCTCGGTGGCCAGCACCGCCTTGATGAAATGGTCAGGCATGTCTTCGAGGCGCACGGAATCGTCGTGCTTGATGCCGCGCTTGCCGATCTCGCTGCCGTAGCGATCCTGGAATACCACCGCGAGATCCTGCTTCTTCAGCCAGTTCTCGTCGCGCGTGTCCTTGAAGGCCGGCAGGGCCAGGAGCAGCAGCACGACACTGCCCGCCGCACCCAGCGTCATGGCCTCACCAGCTACATTGAGCGCAAGCTTTTTGGGACCGCGCACGATCAGGCTTTCGGAAAAGAGGCTCAGACGCCCGTAGCTTTCACCGAAGCGCCGGCGCAGCAGGAAAAGACCGTGACCGAAGCGCGCATCGACATCGAGTGCGAAGCGGCGAACCCGGTTCAGCAGACCGACTTTGCGAAACGTCCCGAAATCACTCATTCCCGTTCCAGCCCGGTACGATCCCCATGGTCCGCCCCACGCCCCTTTGCCTCGACATTAGCGCTGCAGCAAAGCAAATGCCAGATGAGCGCGGCGTGAATTCAGGCAGTGTGAATTCAGGCGGCGTGAAAGCAAACGGCCGAAAATCAATCGAACAGGCTCGACACACTCTCCTCGCTCGCCGTGCGGGCAATCGCCTCGCCCAGAAGATCCCCGACCGGAATGACACGGATGTTCTGCGCCGCCTTCACAGGTTCGGTTGGCTGGATGCTGTCGGTGATGACGAGTTCCTTCAACTTGGAGGCCGTGATGCGCGCAACCGCACCCCCCGAGAGCACGCCGTGCGTGATGTAGGCGAGCACATCCTTCGCGCCCTTGGCGAGCAAGGCTTCTGCCGCGTTGCAGAGCGTGCCGCCCGAATCGATGATGTCATCCACCAAAATGCAGGATTTACCCTCCACATCGCCGATGATGTTCATGACCTCGCTCTCGCCGGGTCGCTCGCGGCGCTTGTCCACGATGGCCAGCGGCACATCGATGCGCTTGGCAATGGCGCGGGCGCGCACCACGCCGCCCACATCCGGCGACACCACCATGGCGTTGGAAACATCCACCCGCTCCTTGATGTCGCGCACCATGACGGGGGCGCTGAACAGGTTGTCGGTCGGAATGTCGAAAAAGCCCTGGATTTGCCCCGCGTGCAGATCCAGCGTCAGCACGCGGTCGGCACCCGCCGTGGTGATCATGTTGGCGACCAGCTTGGCGGAGATGGGCGTGCGCCCTGCCGCGCGCCGGTCCTGCCGCGCATACCCGAAATAAGGCAGCACGGCTGTGATGCGCCGGGCCGAGGAGCGGCGCAACGCATCGATGGTGATCAGCAATTCCATCAGATGGTCATTGGCGGGAAACGAGGTGGACTGGATGATGAAGACATCCTGACCGCGCACATTGTCCTGAATCTCGACGAAAACCTCCATGTCGGCAAAGCGCCGCACCGTCGCTTTCGCCAGAGGCTGGCGCACATGGGCGGCGATGCTCTCGGCCAGCGGGCGATTGGAGTTACAGGCGACAATCTTCATGGGCCGGGTCTCGTAGGGTGCCGCCGAAGCTCGCAGGGGCAAGCCGGACAAGTCGCGGTTATGACATCACATTCACACGCTTGGCCTTTAGCAACCGGCGTGCCCGACTCTCAACCCCATTCACGCAGGTTGCAGGCACCAATACCTGAAATTTCACAGGCCTGTGGCTTTTGCGTTGTTCACGGCGTGCCCAGCAGGTCTGCTGTAATGGGATCTGCCGCAAAGGCTCCCGCTGCAAAGGCTCCTGCCTGCACGCCCGCTTGCGCTGCGGCCCTGCGTCCGGCGTTCAAAGGCGCCGGGGCGCTCGCCACAGGCGCACCCCGATCGGCCAGAAACGCGGCGACGTCATCCAGCGCCTTGAACGCGATCTTCTGCACGTCCTGGTCCGTCACCGCCGCCCACGCATCGCCGCCACCGCGCGTGCGCAGTTCTTCCTGCCCGCTGAAGCGACGGGCGCGCTTGCGCCCGGCATCGAACATGTCGAAGGTCCAGGAGAGTTCACCCTGCTCGCTGCCCGCATAGGCCGAGACGTAACCGCGCAACTGGTAAACCGGCTTGCCGTCAAGGCCGACGATCACGATGTCGCGCCGCGCGGCCTGCTGCGCAATGGCGGAGGACAGCCGGGAGATGACGGTCTCGGGCGCACCTTCCAGCGAAATCAGCGCGACCTGGGTGCCGGGTGCCTTGGCGCGCGGCGCCGCCGCACTGTTGAAATCGCTGACCGTATCCACGCAGGCACCAAGCGCAAGACACAGGGCCGACGCGAGCAACAGCGCGGATTTGCGAGGAAAAGCCTGACCCGACATGTCTGATGTCTAGCCAGAGGCCGGGCCCGTGTCGAGAGGCTGTATTCCCACAGCGTTAAACGTGAGCGACGAAGCCATCAAACTTGCATCATTGCAAAATCAGCGTCACATCAGCACCCATCGCAACCTGCGCAGGGCAGACTGCGCTGCGGGGAGTTTCCTATGCCGGTTTCGGGATCCACCATCTTCGCCTTGGCGTTCGTGATTTTTGCGCTGCTGACCCTCATGGCCAGCATCCGCCAGGTGCCACAGGGCTACAACTTCACGGTCGAGCGCTTTCGCAAGTACACGCGCACACTCTCCCCGGGCCTCGGCCTGGTCATTCCCTACATCGAGACCATCGGCAACAAGGTCAACATGATGGAGCAGGTGGTCGATGTCCCCACGCAGGAGGTCATCACCAAGGACAATGCCGCCGTCACGGTGGACGGTGTGGTCTTCTTTCAAATTCTCGATGCACCGCGCGCCTCCTACGGGGTCTCCAACCTGCAGCAGGCGCTCCTCAACCTCGTGATGACCAACATCCGCACCGTGATGGGCTCGATGGAGCTGGACCAGTTGCTCTCCCACCGCGACGAGATCAACATGAAGCTCCTGGGCGTGGTGGATGCCGCCGTTTCCCCCTGGGGGCTCAAGACGACGCGCATCGAAATCAAGGACATTGTGCCCCCGCGCGATCTGGCCGATGCCATGGCGCGCCAGATGAAGGCCGAACGCGACCGCCGCGCTGCCATCCTGGAAGCGGAAGGCTTGAAGCAGGCCTCGATCCTCAAGGCGGAGGGGCAGAAGCAGGCCGCGATCCTGGAGGCCGAGGGCCGCCGCGAGGCCGCCTTCCGCGACGCCGAGGCGCGTGAACGGGCCGCGCAGGCCGAAGCCGAGGCGACCCGCATGGTGTCCGATGCCATTGCCGGCGGAAGCATCACGGCAGTGAATTACCTCGTGGCCGAAAAATACGTGAAAGCACTCGACAACTTGGCGCAGAGTCCGAACCAGAAAGTGCTGCTCTTGCCGACTGAAATGGCTGGCCTGGGCGGCGTGCTGGCGGGGATCGGCGAAATCGCCAAAGGCGCCCTGTCCAACACGCCCGTGCCGCCGCGCCCCCCTGGTTCGGGGGCTGCCAGACCCCGGCAGATGGAAGCTGCCCCGCGCGTCAGCATGGCTGTGCCGCCGCCTCCCAATCCTTGGGGCAAGAGCGAGAGCTGAGGGAGCACGCACATGCAGGATATCTTGCCCATGGCGCATTGGTTGTGGCTGGCGGGCGGCTTGATGCTGCTTGGCCTGGAAACGCTGGCACCGGGCATCTTTCTGTTCTGGATCGGGCTGGCCGCCCTCGCCTCGGGTCTGCTGGTCTGGCTGATGCCCATCGATCTCACGTTGCAGCTCGTGATCTTTGCCGCAATGGCACTGGGCGCGATCCTGATCGGGCGTTCCATCCAGCGCGGCCAGAAGACAGGCACGGCAGATTCGCCTTTCCTCAACGACCGGGGCGGTGCGCTCATCGGCAAAGTGTTCCCGCTGCAGGCCGCCATCGTCGATGGCATCGGATCCGTGCGCATCGGTGATGGTGTCTGGCGCGTGGCCGGTGCGGATGCGGCGGCAGGCGTGCACGTCAGGGTGACCGGCATCGATGGCAGCACCCTTGTGGTGGAACCGACCTGACGCACGCAAGGTTACCGACAAGGTTACCAAATCGTCATTCACAGGTCGTTCAGCGGTAAAGGGCTCTTCTTCATTCTACAGCCTCGCTGGGTAGTAACGGCGCATGCAGGCTGACGAACCTTCAGGAGAAACCACAAATGACACGTGTTTTCGGAATTATGTATGCCGCAGTCGCGGCGCTCATCATCGGCCTTGCGCCCGCACCATCTGCACAGGCCGCACCGCTGATGCCAGCCATCGGCAATGTCGTGCAGGACACCGCGCCCACGGCCACGACACAGGTGCAATGGCGCGGCCGTCGCGGCGGTTATCGGGGTCATCGCGGCGGCTATCGCCGGGCCTATTACCGCCCCTATCGCGGCTATTATCGCCCTGCCTACGCCCGTCCGGTCTATTACCGTCCACGTCCGGTCTACTATGGCTATCGCCCGGTCTATGGCCCGCGCTGCTTCTTCCGTCCCGCGCGCTGGGTCTACACCCCTTATGGCTATCGCCTGAGGCCGGCACGGCGCATCTGCCGCTACTGAGTTACACATCAATCAATGGGTGGCCGGGCCGCATGGTGAGTGCGGCCCTTCCCTTGTGCAGGGCATCGGCTTCCGGCGTGAAGCGGCCATCCCGCTCATGCAGCACCAGCGGCGGCAGCAGCACCAAGGGCGCGCGTGAGGCAGCAACAGCCCGGACGATGACGCGGCTTGCTGCTTCGCCCGGCTGCGCCTGAACGGGAAGTACATGCACACCGCCCAGCCGCGTGGGAAGCGCGGCCAGCACATCCGCCAACCTATCCGCCCGGTGGATCAGTGTCAGGACGCCGCTGCTGCGCAACAGACGCGTGGCCGTGGTCAACCAATGGGTGAGGTCACCGCCCTGCATGGCATGCGCCGCGTGCTTGAGCGGCGAAGGCGTGCGTCGCCCGCGCAGCGTTTGCTCGTACGGGGGGTTCGTGGCCACGCTGTCGCAGCTCTGATCCGCCAGCAAAGGCTCGCGCAGGAAAGCCTTGCGATCGAACACATCGGCACGGATCAACCGCACCCGCGCCCGCTCTCCTGCCCCCTCACCTGCCGTTGCCCCCTCACCTGTTGTTGCCCCTGCGATGTTCGCCTGCGCACAATCGGCAAACACGGGCTCACGTTCGACCAGCAGCACGTCGGCAGCGCCCCGCACAGCCAGCGTCAGCCCCACGGTGCCCACCCCCGCCCCCAGATCGCAGATGCGCCCCAAGGTCTCGCTCGCTGCGGCCAGCAGCAAGGCATCCGTACCGGCCCGGTAGCCTTTCAGGGGCTGCCGCAGGCGCAGACGACCCTCCAGAAACAAGTCCTCGCTGGTGTGATGGCCGTGTTCGGATGCCGCGCTCGAGTGGGTCGCCATGCCTGGGCACATGCCATGCGTCGCCCCTTGCGGCAACAACGCGGGTTGCAAGTCATGCCCCGCCTGTGCAACGGGACGAACAGGCTAAACTGAATCACGAGGCTGGGCCGTGGGTGTCGTCGTCGCGTTTGAAGAAAAACTGGCGAATGCCAGTGTCGATCCTCTGGTGGCACTCACGCGTGCGGACATGGAGCGTGTGAATGCGACGATCCTGTCGCGCACAGGCTCGGATGTGGCGATGATTCCCGAGGTGGCCAACCATCTCATTTCCTCCGGCGGCAAAAGGTTGCGCCCCATGCTGACGCTCGCCTCCGCGCAGCTTTGCGGATATGGCGGCGAGGGCCACCTCAAGCTCGCAGCCTCTGTCGAGTTCATGCACACGGCAACGCTGTTGCACGATGATGTGGTGGACGAAAGCAGCATGCGGCGCGGCAAGCCGGCAGCCCGCATGGTCTGGGGCAACGAGGCCAGCGTGCTCGTGGGTGATTTTCTGCTGGGCCAGGCCTTCAAGATGATGGTCGAAGTGGGTTCGCTCGCCTGCCTTGATGTGCTCTCGACCGCTGCTGCCGTGATTGCGGAAGGCGAGGTCATGCAGCTTGCCGCCGCCAAGAAGCTCACGACGTCGGAAGATGAATATCTGGCGGTCATCCGCGCCAAGACGGCTGCGCTGTTTGCCGCCGCTTGCGAAGTGGGCCCCATCATCGCGGAGGCGGAGCGCGAAGCCATTTCAGCCAGCCGCAGCTATGGCATGAACCTTGGCATCGCGTTCCAACTCATGGATGACGTGCTGGACTACGGCGGCACCACCGCCAAGCTCGGCAAGAACGTCGGTGATGATTTCCGCGAAGGCAAGATCACGCTGCCTGTCGTGCTGGCGTACCGGCGGGGCGATGCCATCGAGCGCGCCTTCTGGAAATCGGCTGTCGAGGGGGGCCACGCGGATGATGCGGCGCTTGAGCGCGCCATCGCGTTGCTGCGCAAACACCGCGCCCTTGAGGATACGGTGGAGCGTGCCCGCCATTATGGCGCCATGGCCAAGGATGCGCTGGGCATTTTCCCGGCCTCGCCCGTCAAGGGCGCATTGCGCGATGTCGTGGAATTCTGCATCAGCCGTGCAAGCTGAAACACGGTGTCGCTGCCGCCGCGCGTGCCGCATGTGCGCGGAACCAATGGCGCCTGCAGCCGTTGATGGACTGACCGCTCGAATGGGCTTGAAAGAAGGCCTAATCTGCTGTTCAGATTGGTTCGTATATATGAGGAATGTCCCATCAAGGGCATCTCACTACAGCCGGGAGAGATAACATGAAGCTTATGGGTGTTGCAGCTTTGGCGTCCACAGTGATGCTGACAGTCATCCACGCGGGTTCCGCTTCGGCGCAGGACGCCGCCGCCGGCGAGCGCATTTTCGCACAGTGCCGCACCTGCCATCAGATCGGTGAAACGGCAAAGAACGCCATCGGCCCCAACCTCAACGGTCTCTTCGGCCGCAAGGCCGGCAGCGTGGAAGGCTACAGCTATTCCAACGCCTACAAGGCGCTCGACAAGACGTGGTCGGAAGAGAATTTCACCGTCTACATCAAGGATCCCCGCGGCGTGACGCCGGGCACCAAGATGGTCTACGCGGGTCTCAAGGACGAGACACAGATCGCCAACCTGGTCGCGTTTCTCAAGCAATATGGCGCGGACGGCAAGAAGGCTCCGTGATCCCAGGCACACTGGTTTGGTCGTTCACCCTAATGAAAAAGCCGCCCCACCGGGCGGTTTTTTTTTGGGGCGGCTTTTTTGAAAACACCCGGCACTGTTGCGCCCTGACTGGGCACGCTCACGGGGCGCGCGACAGCTTTTCATCCGACCAAACGGCATCGAGCGACGCCACGAGATGGTCGATATCCGCCTCGGTATGGAAGGGTGCGGGCGTGATGCGCAGGCGCTCGGTGCCGCGTGGCACGGTGGGATAATTGATGGGCTGCACGTAGACGCCGTGCTCGGTGAGCAAGCGGTCACTGATGCGCTTGCACAGCACCGCATCGCGCACCATCACGGGAATGATGTGGCTGGGATTGTCCATCATCGGAATGCCCGCCTTGGCCAGTTTGGCGCGCACGCTGGCCACGTTGGCCTGGTGCTGCTGGCGCTCGCTGCTGCTGGCTTTCAGGTGCTTGATGCTGGCGGCTGCACCCGCTGCAATGGCAGGGGGCAGAGCGGTCGTGAAAATGAACCCCGAGGCATAACTGCGCACGAAATCGCACATGGCTTCGGAGCCCGCAATGTAACCGCCGACGACGCCGATGGCCTTGCCCAGCGTGCCTTCGATGATCGTCAGGCGGTGGCTGATGCCCTCACGCTCGGCGATGCCGCCCCCGCGTGGGCCATAGAGGCCGACGGCGTGGACCTCGTCGAGATAGGTCATGGCCCCGTGCGCATCAGCCACGTCGCACAGCTCCGCGATAGGGGCGATGTCACCATCCATAGAATACACCGATTCAAAGGCCACCAGCTTGGGGCGCGCGGGATCCAGCGTGCGCAGGTGGCGGTCAAGGTCTTCGGGATCGTTATGTCGAAACACGATGCGCTCGGCGCGGCTGTGGCGGATGCCTTCGATCATCGAGGCGTGGTTGCCCGCGTCCGACAGGATGACGCAGCCCGGCATCTGCGAGGCCAGTGTCGAGAGCGAGGCCCAGTTCGAGACATAGCCCGATGTGAACAGCAGCGCCGCTTCCTTGCCATGCAGGTCGGCCAGTTCCTGCTCCAGAACCACGTGGTGGTGGTTGG
>JANMMT010000117.1:0-16228 GCA_031373545.1 Hyphomicrobiales bacterium | reverse complement strand
GCGCGCCTTGCTGGACGACAATGGATACGAAGCCGCGACCTTTGCCACCTGCGAGGCCTTCCTGGCGCAGTATCAGGCGGGCAGCGGCGGATGCCTGCTCATCGATGCCTATCTGCCGGGCATGAACGGGTTTGCCCTGTTGCAGCAGCTCAGCGATGCAAAGGATCCGCTGCCCGCAATCATGATCACCGGCAACAGCGATGTTCCCATGGCGGTTCAGGCGATGAAGGCCGGAGCGGTCGACTTCATCGAGAAGCCGGTCAGCCCAAGCGACCTCCTCGCCAGCATCACGCGTGCGATCGAGCAATCCAGCGATGTCAGCAAAGTGGCGCAATGGCGGACCGAGGCGCAAAGCCAGGTGGCTGGCCTGACGGGACGACAGAAACAGATCATGGATCTGGTGCTGGCTGGCCACCCCAGCAAGAACATCGCAGCGGACCTCGGCATCAGCCAGCGCACGGTGGAGAACCACCGCAATGCGATCATGACCCGAACCGGGTGCAAGTCGCTGCCAGCTCTGGCGCGGCTTGCGCTGGCAGCGGCACCGCAGGCCGATCGCTCGAAAAATTGAGCCCGCATGACGATCGTGTCGAACACTCCGGAACTCTGGCGTCACAAGCTGATCGGTCAGGCACCGGATGCCCACAAATATCAACGTGGATCGGTGCTGGTGTGGAGCGGGCCTCCCTTGGCAACCGGAGCCGCGAGGTTGGCGGCGACATCGGCCTTGCGGGCTGGCGCAGGTCTGGTGACGCTGGCGGGCGCGAAGGATGCGTTGATGGTCCACGCCGCGCACATGACGGCGATCATGCTGAAGCAGGCGGACGGTCCGGAAGGCCTGGCGCTGCTGCTTGAGGACACGCGCTTCAACGCGGTCATTCTGGGACCTGCGATGGGCATTGGCGCGGTGACCTGCGAACTTGTTGCAGTCACAATGGCGGCCCGGCGCGCCTGCGTTCTCGACGCGGACGCACTCACGGGTTTTGTAGGAAAGGCGCACAAGCTGGCGGATGTGATCGCATCAAATTCACGACCTGTCGTTCTGACGCCGCACGAAGGCGAGTTCGCGAGACTGACGGGCGTGCAATCCGTGCAAGGCCATGTCGCACAGGCTCATGCGGAATGGCGCAAAGATCGTGCGCGTGAAGCTGCCGCCTTTTTCGGCACGACGGTTGTCTTGAAGGGCGCAACGACGGTTATCGCTGCCGCAGACGGGCGTGTCGCGGTCAACAACAACGCTCCGCCCTGGCTGGCGACGGCAGGTTCGGGCGACGTGCTGTCAGGCATTATCGGCAGCTTCCTGGCGCAGGGCATGCCAGGGTTCGAAGCGGCCTGTGCGGGTGTCTGGTTGCATGGTCTTGCCGGACAGATCGCAGGGCACGGGATGATCGCCGATGATCTGGCGCTTGCGGTCTCGAAAGCCGTGGCGAAGCTTCATGCAACGGCTTCAGAATAGCGGTCAGTCCGTGTGCGTGCGCCTCACGCGCGGGGCCAAAAGCAGATGGGCGTTTGTTTGAGTTTGGTGTTTGCAAGGAATGGATCCGAGCCGGAAACCACTCAGAACGGTCGCCACTTGGTGGTGAAGTGCTCGTCCAGCCATCGCAGTCCGAAGCTATATCCGGCTCCGTCGGGCATAACAATGCGAGCGCCTTTGAGAGGATGCTGTCCGCAATGACATTCTGGGTAGTTTCCGAACCTGTCTGGCCGACGGCGTGGGCCGTACCTTCGGTTTCAGATGTACGACAAAAAGGCTGGGCGTTTCCAAGTCAGCGTCTGACCCATTTCGGCAGACGCAGGCCGATACCCAAAAAGGAAATCGATATGATCCGTTCTGTCACACGCTTTGAAGTGAACCCGGTCACCCTGGCGACCGGCTGGCGCACGTCCAAGGTTGTCGGAAGCAATATCGTCAATGAAGCGAACGAGACGGTCGCCAAGATCGACGGTCTCATCGTCACGCCGAGTGACAAGGTGCCCTGCACCATCCTGTCGGTGGGTAGCTATACCGGGATGGACAAGAAGTATGTGGTCGCCCCTTCCAACTCGCTGAAAGTGAAGGACAACCACATGATGCTGCGCGGCGCGACGAAGGTGACGCTGCAAAGCCTGCCAGCTTTGACCAACACCTATTGATCGAGCCGAACATGCCGGATTTCACCAACCGTCCCGGCATGTTCCCGCGTCTGCCCGGCCAGCCAGATGAGTAAGGCGGTCCGCAAACCGATCACGTCGGGTGATGTCAATCCGGCCATCGGTGCAGACGAACTCTGGGAAGAGTCATCGGCGCAACTTCTGTCGCGTCTGGGCAGCAGCGAAAGCGGCCTGACCTCTCCTGAAGCGCTCTTACGCTTGCGGCATTACGGCCCCAATGATGCGGCGGCGGTAAAGGCGACGCCGCTTTTTCAGCAGTTCCTGACCCGTTTCCGAAACCCACTTATCCTCATCCTGCTCGTTGCAAGCGGACTGTCTGCGGCAACCGGCGATGTCGCAAGTTTCGTCATTGTCGCGCTCATCGTGACCTTGAGCATCACGCTGGATTTTGTGCAGGAAGTCCGGGCGCAAAACGCAGTCGATGCCCTGCGCCGCTCGGTTGCGGTCAAGGCGAGCGTTCTGCGCGACGGCCTGGCCGTGTCGCTGGCGATGGACCATCTCGTGCCGGGCGACGTGGTGCACTTGATTGCCGGTGATCTGGTACCGGCGGATGCCCGCCTTCTCATGAGCCGCGATCTCTACATCAACCAGGCTCTTCTGACTGGCGAACCCTATCCCGCCGAAAAGCTCGTCAGCGACACGGCATCCGGTTCGGACAATCCTGCCGGGGCATCGAATGCTGTGTTTGCTGGCACGTCAGTCATCAGCGGCACCGCGACCATTCTGATCTGCCGGACCGGCAGCAACACGGCGCTAGGCGGACTTGCATCCAGCCTTGCCGAAAAGCCGCCCGAAACGGCGTTTGCAACCGGCATTCGCAGCTTCGGCATGTTGATCATGCGCGTGACCGTGCTCATGGTCCTCTTCGTTCTGGTCGTGAACATCGCGTTCCAGCGCCCGCCGCTGGAATCTCTGATGTTCGCGCTGGCTCTCGCCGTGGGCCTCACACCCGAATTGCTGCCGATGGTCGTGACGGTCACCCTGGCCCGTGCCGCCATGGGACTGGCCAAGCGCAAGGTCATCGTCAAGCGCCTGTCAGCCGTCCACGATCTGGGCGCGATGGACATGCTGTGCACCGACAAGACCGGCACTTTGACCGAAGCATCGATCAAGCTTGTCAAGGTCATCGATGGAACAGGCACCGTCAGCGCCCGTGCGGCGATGTGCGCCTTCATCAACAGCAGCTTCGAAAGCGGCATGAAAAGCCCGTTGGATGACGCCATTCTGGAGGCGAGCCCGCTGAGTCCTGTCGGCTGGACCAAGATCGACGAGGCGCCATTCGATTTCGAGCGTCGGCGAGTCTCGGTCCTTGTCGAGCATGACGGCAGCCGCTTTCTGATCGTCAAGGGTGCACCGGAAGAGCTGCTGCGACTTTCGACGTTCCATGAGACGGCCGATGGCTTGGCTCACCCGCTCGATGCCGCAACGCGCGCGAGTTTCGAGCGCACGCTGACGGATCTGGGCGCGCAGGGTTTCCGGGCATTGGCCATCGCCAGCCGTCCCGTGGATGCAAAGCAGCAAGCCATCGCCAAGACAGACGAATGCGACCTGGTGTTCGCCGGGTTTGCGGTTTTCCTCGATCCGCCGAAAGCAAGCGCAGGCGTGACGATCAATGCGATGAAGGCGGCAGGCATTTCGATCAAGGTGCTGACGGGCGACAACGAGATGGTAAGCCGTCATGTCTTTCAGGAGATCGGCATTGCAGTCACAGGCGTGATGACGGGCGATGAACTCACGAAGCTCTCTGACGAAGCCCTGCTTGGACAACTCCCGGGCACGAATCTGTTCTGCCGCATCAATCCGCAGCAAAAGCACCGCATCGTCCTCGCCTTGAAACGATTAGGCCACGTTGTCGGCTTCATGGGCGATGGCATCAACGATGCGCCGGCCTTGCATGCGGCGGATGTCGGCATCTCGGTCGACACCGCGGCTGATGTGGCGCGCGCCGCTGCCGATCTCATCTTGCTCGAACACGATCTTTCGGTTGTGCAGAAGGCCGTCCTGCAAGGGCGAAGGGCCGTCAAGAATGTCTCCAAATATGTGTTGATGGGCTCCAGCTCGAACTTCGGCAACATGCTCAGCATGGCGGGTGCCTCGCTATTCCTGCCCTTTTTGCCGATGCTGCCGATCCAGATTCTGCTCAACAATCTGCTTTATGATATATCCGAAATCGCCATCCCGTTCGACTTGGTCGATCAGGAGGCGATGGTCGCTCCTGTCACCTGGGATGTGCAACTGGTGAAGCGGTTCATGCTGGTGTTCGGGCCCATCAGCTCTGTCTTCGATTTCCTGACATTCTATGTGCTGCTGACGGTTTTCGGTGCTGGGGAAGGGCTGTTCCAGACCAGCTGGTTCATCATGTCGCTGGCGTCACAGGTGCTTGTCGTGTTTGCGATCCGCACGCGGCGGCCGTTCTATCGCAGCAAGCCCCATGGCTTCCTGCTCGCCATGGCAGGCGGCATCGTGGCGCTGGCTTGCATATTGCCGTTCCTGCCGATGGCCGCATGGTTCGGATTTGTCACGCCGCCGGTCTCGTTCTTCGTGTATCTAACGGCGGCGACATTCACTTATCTCGCCATCGTGGAAATGGCGAAGATCACCTTTTACCGCATTTTCGTGCCGCCAGTGATACTGGCGCTGCCGCCCCTCCCACAGCGCTGAGGAGCAAGGCATGGAGCCTTCTGATCCAGTCTCGCTGAAGCCCAGTGACCCTAGCTTCGTCGAGCTTTTCACGCCGAAGCTGGTGACCATCCTGCGCGACGGTTACGGGCTCAAGGATTCGCGGGCAGATGCGATTGCAGGGCTGACCGTCGCCATCGTGGCATTACCATTGTCCATGGCGATTGCGATTGCCGCTGGTCTCGGTCCTGACAAGGGGCTGTTCACCGCAATTGTCGGAGGGTTCCTGATCTCGGCGCTGGGCGGCAGCCGATTTCAGGTGGGTGGACCGGCTGGCGCATTTATTGTCGTCGTCTATGCGATTGTCGAACGGCAAGGCTATGATGGACTCGTGCTGGCGACACTGATGGCCGGCGTGATCATGATGATTGTCGGGTTCCTCCGGCTTGGAACTTACGTCAAATACATCCCGCTGCCAGTGATCGTGGGCTTCACGACAGGCATCGCCGTGATCATCTTCGCCAGCCAGCTCAAGGAACTGCTCGGAGTCGACGTCATCAAGGAGCCAGCGGCGCTCATACCCAAGCTCAGCACCATCGCGGCGACGATCTCGACCACCAAGCCTTTGACAGTTGCCATTGCGGCACTTGCGTTGGGGGTCATCGTGCTGCTGCGGCGCGTTCGCCCATCCTGGCCGGGCTTTCTCATTGCCGTTGTCATCACAGCGGCCTTGACGGGTTTCCTGCATCTCGATGTGGCGACTGTCGGCTCGCGCTTTGGCGATGTCCCGCAATCGCTGCCTGCACCGGCTTTTCCGGCCTTCGGTCTCGCCAAGGTGAAGGCGGTGCTTCCCGATGCGCTCGTGATCGCGCTGCTCGGCTCGATCGAATCCCTTCTCTCGGCAGTCGTCGCGGACGGGATGACCGGACGTCGCCATCGATCCAACTGTGAACTCGTGGCGCAGGGCATCGCCAATATTGGCTCGGTGTTGTTCGGCGGCATGCCGGCGACGGGCACCATTGCGCGCACCGCGACCAATGTGCGGGCGGGAGCACATAGCCCAGTTGCGGGCATGTTGCATGCCATCTACATCCTGCTTTTCATGCTGGTGGCTGCACCGCTCGCCAGACACATTCCACTGGCATCACTGGGGGCTGTGCTGACCATTGTGGCCTGGAACATGGCGGAGAAGGACGAGTTCAAGGCACTGCTTTTCGCCTCGCGCGGCGACGCACTGGTGCTGCTTGCCACCTTCCTGCTGACGATCTTCGAGGATCTCACGCTTGGCATCGGGGTCGGCGTCACGCTTGGCGCGTTCCAGTTCCTGCACCGCATGGCAGAGGCCACCGACATCGAGGACGGTTCGAGACTGATCGGCGATGACCTAGCCGATGGTGCGGCGGGTCAACGTTCGGCTTACCAACCGATGGAGTCACAGGATCCACTGGTTTACAAAGTGACCGGAGCTTTGTTCTTCGGCGCGACGGCGACACTCGGCATCGTTCTGGACCGCATTGGCACGCCGCCGAAAACCTTCATCTTCGACCTTTCCGAAGTGCCGCTGATCGACGCCACGGCGGCAAAATTGATTGAGACGTTTTCCAAAAGGATGGAGAGCGCGGGAACAACACTCATCATCGCGGGCGCCAAGCCATCGGTTCGACGCGTTTTGATCAAGGCTGGCCTCAGGGAGCCGGGAGTTCGCTACGCCGCGACTGTGGCAGCTGCACGGGGCGATGCAGCGGCGTCTTGAGAATCGTTTGTCAGCCAGCCTGCCTTACATCGGTGCTTTCACAGCCCACTTTATGAGATAGGCCACGACGGCCAGGGCGATCACGCTGCCCGTCCAGATGGCACCAAACCAGCCGAGCCTCTGCCAGCGCGGAGCCGTTCGGGCGGGTTCACTCCCCCGTTCCATCAGTGGTAGCCGCCCGCCGCGTTCACCTTGCCGCGGAAGACCCAGTAAGAATAGGCCGTATAGATCAGGATCAACGGCACAAGCACGACCGCGCCGACCAGCAGGAAAGACAGGCTGTTGTCGGGGGCCGCAGCTGCCCAGATCGTCACGCTGTTGGGCACGATATAGGGATAAAAGCTGATTCCCAGGCCGATGAAGCAAAGCACGAAAAGCGACTGGGCCGCCAGAAAGGGGCTGACTTCTTCCCGGTCACGAAGGCCCCTGTAAAGCACGAATGCTGCACCCAGAACCAGGAGTGGAACTGGTCCAGCCAGCAACATGTGCGGCCACCCGAACCAGCGGTTCATGTAGACCGCGTTCAGGAATGGCGTCCAGGCGCTGACCACACCGATCAGGACCAGCGTTGCGGGAGCCGTGATCCTCGCCATGCGGTAGGCGGTGTCCTGCACATGGCCTTCGGTTTTCCAGATCAGCCAGGTCGCGCCAAGCATCGCATAACCGATGACAAGAGCCGCGCCCGTCAGCAGGCTGAAAGGTGTCAGCCAGTCCCACCAGCCGCCCGCATAGGCGCGGTTTGCGACAGGGATGCCCTGAACCAGCGCGCCAAGGGCAACCCCCTGAGCGAAGGTCGCAACGATTGATCCACCCGAGAACGCCCAGTCCCACAGGAACTGCCCGCGCTTTGTGCGCCAGCGAAATTCAAAGGCCACACCGCGAAAGATCAGGCCGAGCAGCATGATGATGATCGGCGCGTAAAGCGCGGGCATGATGATGGCGTAGGCCAGCGGAAACACGGCGAACAACCCGCCGCCGCCCAGCACAAGCCAGGTCTCGTTGCCATCCCAGACAGGTGCCACCGAGTTCATCATCTCGTCACGGTGCACCTCGCCCGTGACGAACGGAAACAGGATGCCGATGCCCAGATCGAAACCATCCAGAACGATGTAGGCCAGAACGGCGAAGGCGATCAGGCCAGCCCAGATCAGCGGAAGATCAAGTGTCATGACATGCCTCCCGCTGTAGCCGGTGTGACAGCGCCGGACACATCCATCGCAGGGGCGGGCATGATGCCGCCAGCGCGGATCGGTTCATCGGGGCGCAAGCCCGGCTCGCCGGCATGGGGAGGCTCGTTCATCAGGCGCAGGATGTAGTAAGTGCCTGCACCAAACAAAGTAAAGTAGACGATGATGAACGCGACCAGCGAACTACCGACGGCAGCCGCAGAGATCGGCGAAGCGGACTGTGCCGTCGTCAGCAGGCCATAGACCGTGTAGGGCTGCCGCCCGACCTCCGTGGTGATCCAGCCAGCCAGAACGGCGACGAAACCGGAGGGGCCGAGCAGGACAGCGGTGCGGTGCATCCAGGGCGTGTCAAAGAGAGCGCCTCGATAGCGAAGCCACAGACTCCAGAGGCCCAGACCTAGCATCGCAAAGCCGATGGCGACCATGACCCTGAAGCTCCAGAACACGATGGCGACGGGAGGTTGCTTGTCGGCGGGGATCGTGTCGAGGCCAGCCAGCGGTGCGTTCAGGTCATGCTTGAGGATCAGCGACGACAGCTTCGGAATCTGGACGGCGTAGTCGATGCGCTTTTCGGCAGAGTTGGGAATGCCGAACAGGATGAGCGGTGCGCCTGCGGGATGGCTGTCATAGTGCCCTTCCATGGCCATCACCTTGGCAGGCTGATGTTCTAGGGTGTTGATGCCATGCATGTCACCGGCAATGATCTGCAGCGGCGCGACAATCGCCGCCATCCACATCGCCATCGAGAACATGATGCGCGCCGCAGGGTTTGTCCGATCCCGAAGCAGATGGAGAGCCCCAACCCCGCCAACCACAAACGCCGTGGTCAGATAGGCGGCCAACACCATGTGAACCAACCGGTAGGGAAAAGACGGATTGAAGATCACGGCCCACCAGCTTGTGGTGATGAATTGGCCCACATCGTTGATGGCGTAACCTGCCGGAGTCTGCATCCAGCTGTTCACTGACAATATCCAGAACGCCGACATGAACGTGCCGAACGCAACCATCAGCGTGGCAACGAAGTGCAGCTTGTGGCCGACACGCTCGCGCCCGAACAGCATGACGCCTAGAAAACCAGCCTCCAGAAAGAAGGCGGAGAGAACCTCGTAACCCATCAGAGGGCCCAGCACCGGGCCGACCTTGTCCGAAAACACGCTCCAGTTCGTCCCGAACTGGTAGCTCATGACGATGCCGGACACGACGCCCATGCCGAAGGCGACCGCAAAAATCTTCTTCCAGTAGTTGAACAGGTCGATAAAGACCGATTTGCCCGTCCGCAGCCACAGGCCGTTCAGCACCGCGAGATAGCTCGCAAGCCCGATGGTGAACACCGGAAAAATGATATGAAAGCTGATGGTGAAAGCGAACTGGAGCCGGGCCAGCAACAATGCGTCGAATGACATCGTGGCCACCCTTTCCTGGATGACGAGCGAAAGCCCCCGTTAAGGCAACATCTCTCAGCAGTTAATGTTCCAAGAATAATCGAAGATATCCGGCGCGCGTTCGTTAAGAGCGAAACAGGACGATGCTGCCATGGGCAAGGGCGGCAGATTAAAGCAACTGATCTCTGGGGGACACGGCAACCATCGATCTCAAAATCCCTGGCCACCATGTGAGTACAATCCGTAGCTTCTGGATGGATGGCAGGAGGCCTATCACATACTGATCGCGGCAAAGGTCGCTTTCAAATTCAAGGATTTTGTCAGTGACCCGCACCGATCCTGCGCCACGCCATCCTGTCAGCCACATCATCCTGAGGCTGGCGCGCACCAAGGCATTCCCCGAAGGATCGCTGCGCCGCGGCTACGATATCAGAGCGGCTCTCGATGAATTCGGTCACCTCAGTGTCGTCGCTTGGCGTGATCACCGCACCGCATACAGCGTCCAACGCTTTTGGGACGACGAACCGGTCATGCATGGGACTCTTGTGCATCGTGCCGGCGGCGTTGGAGGCGCGACTTGGGCTGTGCACTATGCAGGCAGGGCGCAGGAAGACGAAGAAGGGTTTCGCCTCGGCGAGCATGTCATGCAACGCGATGAATTCGTTTCGATCCGCGACGATGAAGGCGTGATGCAGACTTTCAGGGTTTCGGATGTGAAGCCGACGGGAGAAGCGCTGAGTTAGGTTTCATATTGGGGACAGGGCCTCTTCACGCGCCCTTCGGCCATTGGAAACCACGGTGCCACCCCCAAGCGCGCGCAGCGCATTGAGGACCACCGCCACATCGATCGCCTCCTGCGTCAACGCTCCAGCCAGCGGAGGCAGATACCCGAGCGCGGCCAGCACCATTCCGGCGGATGACAATCCCAGCCCGACGATAACGCTTTGCAGCGCGACGGTTCGGGTGTGGCGCGCGATCTCCATAGCCTCGTTCAGACGATCGATCCGGTCCACCAGCAGGACAATGTCGGCAGCCTCTGCAGCGGCAGCGGCACCGCGCGCTCCCATGGCCACACCAATATCGGCGGCCGCCAGCGCAGGAGCGTCGTTGATGCCGTCACCCACCATCATTGTCGGCGCCATGGCCTTGGCCTTGACCACGGCTTCAATTTTCTGCTGCGGTGTTGCCTGTGCGATCACGTCATCCACACCGAGCCGCCTGCCTATGTCTTGCGCAACCACAGCCTGATCGCCGGTGATGAGAGTGACACGGGAAACTCCCCCGGCGCGCAGCGCGGCAATCGTTGCAACCGCGTCATCCCGCATATTGTCGATGAAGACCAGCCGCCCGGCCCATGCACCGTTGACAGCCACACCCAGCACCGTCGAGCCGGTTGGCACATCACCTGGCGGAAGCAACGTTGCCCCGATGCTCAATGCCACGAAATCTGGGCGGCCAATCACCACCGGGATGCCTGCAACCAAGCCCTTGACGCCGTCTCCGGCGATGTCTTCGACGTTCATAGGTGGAGAGAGCAGCAAGCCGCGTTTGCGGGTCTCACCAACCAGGGCCTGCGAGATTGTGTGCTGCGAAGACTGGGCGAGCGACGCCGCAAGCGCAATCAGATCAGTTTCCGTGACATCAGTCGCCGGTTCGATGGATGCAACCTTTGGATAGCCATCCGTTACCGTGCCCGTCTTGTCGAACATCACGGTCCGAATGCGCGGCAGGACTTCCAGAATGCGCGCTGATTTGAACAGCAGCCCGCGCTTGGCGGCCCGTGACATGCCTGCGACGATGGCGACGGGAACGGCGAGGATCAGCGGGCAAGGTGTCGCAACGACCAGCACAGCCACGGCGCGGGACGCCTCCCCTGTCAAAAACGAGGCTCCGCCCGCCAAGATAACCGTCACCGCGAGAAAGCCCAATGCGTATTGATCGGCAAGGCGTGCAACGGGTGCCTTTGAAAAGCGGGCCGAATCGACAAGCCTGACGACGGCGGCATATGTGCTGTTGGCTGCGGTATGAGACAGCACCAGATCGAACGGTGCCCCTGCGTTTGCAACACCACTGGAAACGGCTTCGCCGGCATTGCGGTGCACAGGCATGGGCTCTCCTGTCATGGAGGACTCGTCCAGCAGCGCCGCGCCGCTGTGCACCTGCCCATCGGCGGGAATGATTTCGCTGGCGCGGACAAGCAGCCGGTCGCCGGGCTGCAACTGCTCGATGGGTGTCTCGACCAGTCCGTTGCCGCGATAGACCTGGGCAGTCCGCGCCACGCGCCCCAGCAGTGCCGTCATCTCGCGCTGGGCGCGCCCCTGCGCATAGTCTTCCAGCAATTGCCCGCCCGAATACATCAGCGCGACCACGACGCCTGCCAGCGCCTCGTTCGCCAGCAACGCGCCCGTCATGGAGAGCGCGGCGATGATATCGAGCCCGAATTCGCCACGGGCCAGGCTGCAGACGATGCTGACGAGAAGTGCGATGAGAACCGGAACGATGCCAGCTGCGAAAATCCAAGCGGCTGTCTCGGCACGGCCCATCGCCATTGCGGCAAGGCCAACGATCAGCGCCGTAGCCGGAACAGCCGCCAGTGCGATTGTGCGGCCATGCGTTGTGAGCCATTTGCCGGTTGTCGGTGGAGGCAGGGCGGAAGCGCGCGTTGCGTGATCAAGCTGATTTGAATTCCTGGTGCTATATATCATGCCGCGATCACAGCTTCGACCGGTCTGCGTGTTGAAAACGGCAGTGCCGGACCATAGCCAAAGCGCATGACGATATCTGGCCGGCGACCTGACATGCCCACCAGTTCGGCCAGTTCCGGGCGCAGGCCAGCCACTTCCACGGGTTGGTTGAGGAACGCATGCTTGAGGCCCAGTGCCGTGGCGGCGAGGGCAAAGCGTTGACAGGCGCGCCCTGCCAGCACCCAATGCTCGGGATCGTCCTTGGCGGCCACGAACACGGCAATACCGGCCGAAGAGGTGATCTGGCGGGCATACTTGTCGTTCTCGGCCTCAGCCCTGAAGGCCAGATGAAACATCAGCGGCCCCAGCCATTCCGGAAGCGCAGGATTGCCACTGCAGGCAGCGAACAGCCCGTCGCCTGTTTTCAGGGCATGTCGCGGACTGTAGCGCAGCCATGATTTGAGTTCATCCACGAACGCGGTATCCGCCATCTGCACAGTATTGCCAGCGACAACGAGATCACGGATTCGGTTGATTCGCACTCGATCCGATATCAAGACAAGATCGACACCGGGTACCGCCGCTGCATTGGAAAGCATTGCCAGATCGGCGACACTGATTGACCTGCCATCGAACAAACCGCGGGTGGATTGGCGCTTCGGAATGGCATCGAAGAGCACGGCCTCCTGGGAGGCGTCTTGTCCGAAAATGTATGTGACACCCCCGCCTTTGGTCGGATCGAAAATCAATTCTCCAGGCTTGCCGCGCATTCGGGCGGCGATGGAAAGATTTTCAGCCGCGCAGCCGAGGCTTGCGAAGAGATGGTGGTTGTCTGGATCAACTGCCGACAGCCGCCGCGTGAGGTCGGGCCGGATGTCGATGCCGCGATCATTGATGGCGAAACGCCATGGCTGGGTGTTGTGGCTATTCGCCGCGAGCGTGGCACAACGGATGAGGTCACGTGTCTCTGGCATCTGTTTGAGCGCGGCGCGCGACGCGGCGGTCGCTTCCACGTAGTCCGCCATCAAGCCCATGTTGCGAATGGCGAGATAGCCTGCGCCCGCGCCCATAAAAGCCATGCCGCTTGCGCCATAGAGCAATGTCCGCCTGTCAACCATGCTTCACCATCGGTTCCACCGATGAAGGAAGTCTCTGGTCATCGGGGATCCCGCTTAGCAGCTTGCGGTTCGCAGGATTAGGTTCGGGATGTACCCATGCTGGGAGAGGTGGCCCGAGGAATCTGAACACCGGGGATAAGTGGAGTTTCTGCCCAAGAGCGGCATAGGATGATCGCCGTGTCGCGTTCAACGAACGCGGTGCGACGCACATGGGCGAGCGTACGATTGAGCGCATCCGGCGATAACGTGTTGGCTTGACGCCCAAACATGGGAAACCTCCGTATTGTGATTATGTGAGAGAACGAGACGCACGCGTTTGCGCTCTGAGTGGCGAATGCCTTCGGAGGTGGGGCCTCATGCGTCTAAGGGGCTGAGAAAGCGTGTTTTCGACGTCAAAAGCGTCTGTTACACAGCGCTGCGCATAAATTTACTGCGCAATCTTATAGTACCATAAATGCTGCAAAATGTCAAGATTCTGACTATTTATCTGTGGTTTAATATCATTCTTCCCATCTTCAAAACTATCTAAAAACTATATTGACTGCCGTAAATGTATCGGTACTAATCGGCATAAAGGAGATAGTCATGACAAGCCACGAACTCGACGCGATCGCTGTCCTCACATCAAAGGACCGCGAAACCATTTTTCAGTTGGGAGGTACGCAATCATGGGTTTTAAACATGAGCCGCGCGCAAAATATGAGATACGCGATTATATTTGCACATGGCGGCAGCTCTCAAGGTCGAGATAAATCGGATCATGGTCGTGCTTTGATGTTGGGCGAGATCGCATACATCGAACATGTCGAAAACGAGCGTCGTCCTCAGCGCTGGCGGATAGTTTTTAAAAGGTATGCTGACATAGACATCCCCTATGAATGGCCGGGCTTTCGAAACCCCATCACCTACATGTCGCTTGCAAGCCTTGGGATCGATGTATCCACTCTAGACTTCAAGACCATGCCTGCTTCTGTCGTTCAGCATGACCAATCCGCGCCTGAGGTGGTTCGCGTCGCCTCTCGGCAAAATGTCCTTCCACTCACGATCCAACAGGCCAAACTGGGCCTTGCCGCTCATTTCGGCGTTACCCCTGATACTATCGAAATCACAATTAGGGGCTGAGTAAATGATTACCGAAAATCGCCATCAGTTCCCTGCAGAAGTCGCCAAGCAACTCGATTTCTATGTCTATCGGCTGATTGATCCTCGCAACGGAGAAACCTTCTATGTCGGCAAAGGCAAGGGCAACCGCGTCTTCGAACATGCTTCGGGCGCCTTAAAAGTATCGACTTCAACGGAGCAGGCTGAAGATGACGCCATCAGCCTTAAGTTTCGCCGTATCCGGGACATTAAGAATGCCAGTTTGGATGTCGTCACGTTGATCTACATGCATGGGATCAAAAACAAGGAGACCGCCTATCAGGTCGAAGCAGCAGTGATCGAGTGCTACCCAGGCCTGACCAATCGAGTGGTAGGGCATGGAACAAACGAATATGGCGTGGCCCATGTCGATGAGCTTATCCGGCGCTACGGCGCACGGCCTCTAAAACGGCAGCATGATCTCCTACTGATCAACATCGGTCGAAGTTCTCAGGAGATGGACATCTACGATGCTGTCCGGGCAGCATGGCGACTGAACAAAGCGCGTGCCGAGAAAGCCCAGTACGTGATTGCCCACGGCGGTGGCATCGTCCTTGGGATCTTCGTCGCCAACAGTTGGATGAAGGTTACGCCCGAGAGTTTCCCAAATCGACCTGGGTCTGAAGAAGAGCGCAATCGCTGGGGATTTGAAGGGGTCGAAGCGCCTGACGATATCAAGGCGTTTTATATGGGGACAAGAGTGCCACAAGCCGGCAAGGGCGCAGCCAATCCGATTCGATATTTGGACCATGGCGAATAGCTTTTGCGCATCAGCTAAGTGCCCCCATTACCCGAAGCGCCCTGAATTTCACTCGTTTGGTGATTCCTAGGGGCTTTCAGCTCTCAAGCAAAAAAACAGCTAAGTCATTGAAATAATTGGCGCACCCGACAGGATTCGAACCTGTGACCTCTGCCTTCGGAGGGCAGCGCTCTATCCAGCTGAGCTACGGGTGCATAAATAACTTGCATAGATGATCAGAGCGAGGCCGACAACCTCTCCTCAAAGCCCCTCGAACAACGCGCTCGAGATGTAGCGTTCGGCAAAGCTCGGAATGATGACGACAACCGTTTTGCCTTCCATGGTGGGGCGGCAGGCGACTTCAAGCGCGGCGGCCATGGCGGCTCCCGATGAAATCCCCCCTGGAATGCCTTCCTTGCGGGCCAAGGCACGCGAGGTGTCGAAGGCGGTCTGGTTGCCCACGGTGATGACCTCGTTGATGAGGCTGCGATCGAGAATGGCTGGCACGAAACCGGCGCCAATGCCTTGAATCTTGTGCGGACCAGGTGCGCCGCCCGACAGGACAGGCGAATCCTCAGGCTCCACCGCCACGATGTGAACACCCGGATTTTTCTGTTTAAGCACACTGCCCACGCCGGTAATTGTGCCACCCGTGCCGACACCGGATATGAATGCATCAACCTGGCCGTTGGTGTCGTTCCAGATTTCCTCGGCCGTGGTGATGCGGTGAATCGCCGGGTTGGCAAGGTTCTCGAATTGCTGCGGGATGATGGCGCCGGGAATCTGCGCCTTCAATTCCTCGGCGCGTGCAATCGCACCCCGCATGCCTTGGGCCGCCGGGGTCAGATCAAGCTCGGCCCCCAGAAACGCCAGCATCTTGCGCCGCTCGATGGACATTGTTTCGGGCATGGTGAGGATCATGCGGTATCCTCTGGCCGCTGCTACGAAAGCGAGGGCTATGCCGGTGTTTCCCGATGTCGGTTCGATCAGCGTGCCGCCGGGCTTGAGGTGACCCGAGGCTTCCAGCGCATCGATCATCGCGACGCCAATGCGGTCCTTCACGCTGTTGATGGGATTGAAGAACTCAAGCTTGGCAAGCAGCCGCCCCTTGGCTCCATGCTCGCGCGTCAGACGGTTGATTTCCACCAGCGGCGTGTCGCCCACGGTCTGCGTGATGGAACTGTAGATGCGTCCACGACCGGGAGGTTTGGCTGACGTCTCGTGCGGCATATGGAGAATTCCCTCTGTGAACTGCAAATGCAGCAATGATATGGGTATTATCCGCCAAACCGCATCAGGCCGTCAAATAACGAAATCCACAGTCGAATCGATGGTGCCGGAAAAAACTCCGCTCGTATCCGCAGATTGGCACAGATCCTCGATCGTGTAGATGTCGAGGGCCTTGAGAAACTCCCCCCCCGCCTTCTTCACTGCCGGGCCGATGATTTCATC
>JANMMT010000087.1:0-1984 GCA_031373545.1 Hyphomicrobiales bacterium | reverse complement strand
GCGCTTGGCGATCTTGGCCGTCGTCGTCGTCTTGCCCGAGCCCTGCAGCCCGACCATCATGATGATTGCGGGCGGCGTCACATCGAGCGCGAGTTCGGACGCTTCCGACCCCAGCATCTCGACCAGCGCGACGTTGACGATCTTAACGACCTGCTGCCCCGGCGTGACCGAGCGCAGCACCGACTGGCCGACCGCCTTTTCAGTAATGCTATCGACAAACGATCGCGCGACCGCGAGTGCGACGTCGGCTTCGAGTAGCGCGACGCGCACCTCGCGCATCGCCGCGCGCACGTCCGCCTCGGTCAGGGCACCACGCCCCTTCAACCGGTCGAAGACGCCGCCCAGACGATCGCTCAGGGACTCGAACAAGCCGCTTTCACTCCGACGCAAAAAACGCCAGCGGACGAAACCTCGTCGGCTGGCGGCACCCGCAGGCACTCCCGTCACCTCTTGTGACGATAGTGCCGATGAACGCCATCGCCCGAATTGTCAACTTGTTCAGGGTTTACATCTTGTTCATGCCCCGTCGTTACGGTTGCGATGGAGTGGTAGGGGGCGTTGTGTGACCGAAGAAATCGTGAGCCGCACCAGAACGGTGAACGCACGAAACGATATCCTGACCGGGGGCATCGTGCTCGCGGCGATCATCATGTTCGTCGGAACCGGCGGGCAGCTGATATCGAGCGTCGTCGACATGTTGTCGGGCGTCGGCGGCGGGGCCGACCGGACGCTGACGGTCGCTCTGTTGCTCAATATCGCACTCATCTTGTTCGGCTGGCGCCGCTATCGCGACCTGTCGAAGGAAGTCACCGAACGTGCGGCTGCCGAAGCGCGTGCGCAATCGCTCGCCTCGCGCGATCCGCTAACCGGATTCTACAACCGCCGCGCCATCGCCGAAGAAGGTGCCGCGCTCGTCCAGCGTGCATTCCGTCGTCAAAAGGCGGTTGCGCTGCTGATGTTCGACCTCGACCATTTCAAGAACGTCAACGACGTCCACGGCCATGTTGTCGGCGATGCGTTGCTGAAGTCGGTCTCGGCCGAAATCGCGCGACTGATGCCGCCCTCGGCGATTCCGGCGCGGCTGGGTGGCGACGAATTCGCGTGCCTGTTCGCGTTCGATAACACCAACCCCGACATCGTCGAGCGCATCGCACATGCCATCGTCCTGCGCCTCGCGCAGCCGTTCGATGCCGATGGCATCCATGTCCACGTCTCGACATCGTGCGGCATCGCGCGGTCGGAGGCAGACTGTGTCGATGTCGAGGCGCTGATGCGCCGCGCCGACATCGCGATGTATTCCGCCAAGCGCCAGGGCCGCAATCGTCATTGCTGGTTCGATGCATCGATGGAGCGCGAGTTGCGCGCCCGCACCGAACTCGAAAGCGCGATGCGCGTCGGCATTCCGCGCGGCGAATTCGTTCCCTATTTCGAACAGCAGCTCGATTTGACGACCGGTCGCCTGCACGGGTTCGAGATGCTCGCACGTTGGGACCACCCCAAGCACGGGCTGGTCGCGCCCGACGTCTTCATTCCGATTGCCGAAGAAACCGGCATGATTTCGGACCTGTCGATGGCGATCATGAAGATCGCTTTCCTCGAAGCACGCAACTGGGATCCGTCGCTGTCGCTGTCGGTCAACATTTCGCCGACACAGCTCAAAGATCCGTGGCTTGCCCAAAAGCTCGTCAAGCTCCTGACCGAAACCGGCTTCCCCGCAAACCGGCTCGAGATCGAAATCACCGAGAGCTCGCTGTTCGAGAACCTCGCGCTCGCGCAGTCGATCGTCGGCAGCCTCAAGAACCAAGGTATCAGCCTCGCGCTCGACGATTTCGGCACCGGCTATTCGTCGCTGGCGCATCTTCGCGCGCTGCCGTTCGACCGCATCAAGATCGACAAGAGCTTCGTACTCTCGATCCTCGAAAATGCCGAAAGTGCCGCGATCGTCAACGCGATCACCCGGCTCGGCGACAGCCTTGGTCTTTCG
>JANMMT010000075.1:0-1773 GCA_031373545.1 Hyphomicrobiales bacterium | reverse complement strand
GGGCTAGGCTGGCCTGCGGTTCGCGCAGTTTGGTATGAAATCAAGGGGGCATGCATGATGTAAACGCATAACGGATGCGTTTGCGAACTGCGTGCATGTTGCAGTGCACAGGCGTATTGCAGCTTGGCTTCCGCGGCGCAGCATCAACAACCGCCGCACAAGGACGCCTCAGATGGCGCAGGAAAACTCCAGCGCCGTAACCAAACCTGAAAAGTCTGGCCCAACGCTCCAGTCCGCCCATAAGGCGGGTTTCTGGACGCTTTCGCTCGGCTCCGTCGGGGTGGTCTACGGCGATATTGGTACAAGCCCACTCTATGCCTTTCGTGAATCCATCAATGCGGCCGTCGGTCATGGCGGCACACCCGGCGCACCGGAAGTTTTCGGCGTGCTGTCGCTCATGATCTGGGCGCTGATCCTGATCGTCACGATCAAGTACGTGATGATCCTGCTTTTTGCCGACAACAAAGGTGAAGGCGGCACCTTGTCGCTGCTTGCACTGGCGCGTGGCACCGGTGGACGCTCGGCAGCATTTGCGGCCGTTCTTGGCGTGATTGGCGCTGCGCTCTTCTACGGCGATGCAGCCCTGACGCCAGCCGTCTCGGTCTTGTCCGCTGTCGAGGGGTTGAAGCTCGTTGCCCCGCAGTTTGAAGCCTATGTCTTGCCGATCACAATCGCAATCATCATCGGGCTCTTTGCTGTCCAACGCTATGGAACGGGCAAGGTCGCGGCATTTTTCGGCCCGATCACGCTGATATGGTTTCTTGCCATCGCGGCGACAGGAATGCCGTATGTTCTGGATAATCCTGCCGTGCTCGCAGCTTTTGATCCGCGATATGGCATCAACTTCATGCTGAACAATGGCTGGGCTGCGATGCTGGCGCTGGGCGCTGTCTTCCTGACAGTGACTGGCGCCGAAGCGCTTTATGCCGACCTTGGGCATTTTGGACGGAAGCCCATCCAGGTTGCCTGGCTGGCGCTCGTCTTTCCCTGCCTGCTGATGAACTATCTTGGGCAAGGCGCGCTCGTTCTGGCGCAGCCGACGGCCATCTCTGATCCGTTCTTCAAGCTTGCGCCGGAATGGGCGTTGCTCCCGATGGTACTGCTCGCGACAGCTGCAACCATCATTGCCAGCCAGGCCGTCATTACGGGCGCATTCTCGCTCACTCGGCAGGCAATTCAGCTGGGTCTTTTGCCGCGTCTCGACGTCCAGCACACGTCAGAGGCTCATTCGGGGCAGATCTATCTGCCAGCCGTCAACTGGCTCCTGCTGATTGCCGTGCTGCTGCTGGTGGTCATTTTCAAAAGCTCCAGCGCACTGGCTGCGGCCTACGGCATTGCGGTGACCGGCACGATGGTCGCGACGACCATCATGGCAATCATTGTGATCTGGAAAGTCTGGAACTGGCCGCTGCCGTTGGCTTCTGCTGTCATGCTGCCATTTCTAGTCATCGAATTGATCTTCATGGGTGCAAACCTGCTCAAGGTGCATGACGGTGGCTATGTTCCGCTCGTCTGTGGCGCTGCTTTGTGCATCGCGATGTGGACATGGCAGCGTGGCGCAAAACTGTTGTCGCGGAGGACGGCAAGGACTGAGCTGGATCTCAGCGAACTGACTGCCATGCTCGAGGCCAGGCCACCAACCTTCGTCAAGGGCACTGCTGTCTTTCTGACAGCCAATTCGGGAAAAGTGCCGACCGCCTTGCTGCACAATCTCAAGCACAACAAGGTGCTGCATGAGACCAACATCGTGCTCAGCGTCCTGACCGAGGCTGA
>JANMMT010000072.1:0-24936 GCA_031373545.1 Hyphomicrobiales bacterium | reverse complement strand
ATTCTTGATCTCCTTAGCAAAGTGCTAAAAGGGAACACCTGACGGCTCTCCTGCTTGGATCGCACGGGCAGCATTCACAAAATACATGAAAGATTAAGTTGTTTTATGGTTTGCGGAAAGTCCGAAAAGCAGCGCGGCGAGGAGCTACGACAACCAATAAGACTTTGTATTCCTGACAAACTAACATCTTTGGATAACTATGTCAACCTTAATAAGGGTAATTCTCGGCTGCCAAAACACATTTTGACAGCGGTTTACTAAGCTATATATGCTTAATAACCTCTAACTCTTGTCACATCCAAATTAAGATGACAAGAATAGTTGCAGGCCAGCCTTGAGCCAGGCGTAAACCGAACGCAAGTTCATTTTGGCACAGGATAAAACCATTTGGCAAATAATTTTCCCCGCCCTGACCATTAAAGGAAGCATTTACAGCTTTATTCAGGCTCTTCAGAACTGCGTTTAAGACTTTCCGCTTGCCTCATACAACTTTGCGCGAACCCAAAACTTCCGGCTTAAACAGCACTATACCAATACGCAAAAATGTGCCAAAGGTTCCCTTTATCGTGCTGCGCGGGCCGGAATCTATCATTGTCAATTATCAGCCGCCAAAGGTAACTGCTGTTTAGGCAAGGATATAGCCGCTACGCTACGTTTATTGGGCGGACGCGGCGGCGTATTTTCCAAGAGAGCTTCGCGGAACACCTGGCGTACATGCTCGACGAAGACGAACTTTACATTCTTTGACAAATCTTCCGGCACTTCGTATAAATCGCGTTGGTTTGGCTGTGGCAAAATAATAGTCGAAACCTGTGCGCGCAACGCGGCCAACACCTTTTCCTTGATGCCGCCGACGGGCAGCACGTTGCCGCGCAAAGTTATTTCACCCGTCATGGCGACATCGTGGCGCACGGGTCTTTGCGCCAGTGTCGAAACTATGGCCGTCGCTAAGGTGATGCCCGCCGAAGGGCCGTCTTTGGGAATCGCGCCTTCGGGAATGTGTATGTGCAGGTCATATTCTTCAAAGGCGGAATCGGGGATGCCCAATTCCGTCGCCCGCGAACGCGCGTAGGAATAAGCCGCTTGCGCCGATTCTTTCATTACCTCACCGAGTTGGCCGGTTAAAGTCAGGCGGCCTTTGCCTTTGGCGCGCAAGGCTTCGATGAATAATATTTCGCCGCCGACGGCAGTCCAGGCCAGGCCCGTGACGACGCCGATCTGGTCCTCGTCCTCCGCTTCACCGTAGCGGAATTTGGGCGGACCCAGATATTCCTGCAACTTGGCCACATCGACCGTGATGTGCTTGATTTTCTTGTCGAGTTGCATGTCGCGCACCACCTTGCGGGCCAGGTTCTGCACCTCGCGCGTCAGATTGCGCACACCCGATTCCCGCGTGTAGCGGCGGATCAGCAGCAGCAGGGCATCGTCCTTGATCGCAAACTCCTTCGCATCAAGGCCGTGCTTCGTGAGCGACTCGGACAGAAGGTGCTGCTTGGCGATCTCGAGCTTTTCTTCCTCGGTGTAGCCCGCCAGACGGATCACCTCCATGCGGTCCATCAGCGGGGCCGGGATGTTGAGCGTGTTCGCCGTCGTCACGAACATCACGTTCGACAGGTCGTAATCCACTTCCAGGTAATGGTCGGCAAACGTGGTGTTCTGCTCGGGATCCAGCACCTCCAGCAGCGCGGAAGACGGATCGCCTCTGAAATCCTGGCCCATCTTGTCAATTTCATCGAGCAGGAACAGAGGGTTGGACGTCTTCGCCTTCTTCAGCGACTGGATGATCTTGCCCGGCATCGAGCCGATGTACGTTCTCCGGTGACCCCGGATTTCCGCTTCATCGCGCACGCCGCCAAGGCTCATGCGCACGAATTCACGCCCCGTGGCCTTGGCGATGGATTTGCCCAGCGAGGTCTTGCCGACGCCGGGCGGGCCGACGAGGCAGAGAATCGGTCCCGTGAGCTTGTTGGCACGCTGCTGCACCGCCAGATACTCGATGATGCGCTCCTTGACCTTCTCCAGGCCGTAATGGTCGTTATCGAGCGTATCCTGCGCCAGCTTGAGGTCTTTCTTGACCTTGGATTTCTTGCCCCAGGGGAGCGAGAGCATCCAGTCGAGGTAATTGCGCACGACGGTGGCTTCCGCCGACATGGGCGACATCTGACGCAGCTTCTTCAGCTCGTGCATGGCCTTGTCGCGCGCTTCCTTGGTGAACTTGGCGCGCTGGATCTTGTCTTCCAACTCGGACAGTTCGTCCTTTTATTCGCCGTCGCCCAATTCCTTCTGGATCGCCTTCATCTGCTCGTTAAGGTAGTACTCGCGCTGCGTCTTCTCCATCTGGCGCTTGACGCGTGTGCGGATGCGTTTTTCCACCTGCAACACGGAAATTTCGCTCTCCATGAGACCCAGCACCTTTTCGAGGCGCTTGGCCACGCTGATGATCTCGAGCGTAGCCTGCTTGTCGGCAATCTTGACCGCAAGCTGCGCCGCGACACTGTCGGCAAGCTTGCTCTGGTCCTCGATCTGCGCGATTCCGGCCACGACTTCGGGCGAGACCTTCTTGTTGAGCTTCACATAGCTCTCGAACTCCGAAATGACCGAACGGCCAAGCGCCTCGATCTCGACCTTGGCACCCAGCTCATCGGCCAGCACTTCGACATCCGCGACGTAGTAATCATCCGACTTCGCATAGGCCGTGATGCGCCCGCGGCTCGTTCCCTCCACCAGCACCTTCACGGTGCCATCGGGAAGCTTGAGCAACTGCAACACGTTGGCCACGGTGCCGACGTCGTAGATCGCGCCGGGCTCGGGATCATCGTCGCCAGCATTGATCTGCGTGGAGAGCATGATTGGCGTGTCGGTGCGCATCACCTCTTCAAGGGCGCGAATGGATTTTTCGCGGCCCACGAACAGCGGCACGATCATGTGGGGAAACACCACGATGTCGCGCAGCGGCAGAACCGGGAGTTGATGCTTGCTGCCCGCTTCAAGAGGGGCGCGTGGCTTCTGAGAGCTCATGACATGTCCTTCATGTTCGTCCCACCTTGAAGTCCCGTTGTGGCAACTCCGCAGGCGTACGCTGGTTTGAGACTGATGAGGTTCATCAGCCCCAGATCACGCCGTCAAAGGACATCAGATGATCGCGGGCAGTTCATACACCCGCCCGACTCATGGCTCTGATCCGGCGCTTGGCATCAAGGTGGAGGGTGCGCGGCAAACTTTCAAGCACCGCGCAGTTTCACACATCCGTTATGCGCTGGCCGCTTCCTGCTTGTCGCGCTCGCCGTAGATGTACAGCGGACGCGCCTTGCCCTCGATCACTTCGGGGCCGATCACGACCTGCTCCACATCTTCAAAGTCCGGCAGGTCAAACATCGTGTCGAGCAGCACACCCTCCATGATGGAGCGCAGGCCGCGCGCACCGGTCTTGCGCTCGATGGCCTTCTTGGCGATCATCGTGACGGCTTCGTCGGTGAAGGTCAGCTCGGTGTTTTCCATCTCGAAAAGGCGCTGATACTGCTTTACCAGCGCATTCTTGGGCTCGGTCAGGATGAGCTTGAGCGTGGCAATGTCGAGATCTTCCAGTGTGGCGATCACGGGCAAGCGCCCGATAAACTCGGGGATCAACCCGAACTTGAGCAGATCCTCCGGCTCCACATGACGGAAGACCTCGCCCGTACGGCGGTCATCCGGCGATGCCACATTGGCGCTGAAGCCGATCGAGGTCACGCGGCCGCGCGCCGAGATGATCTTCTCCAGGCCCGCAAAGGCACCGCCACAGATGAACAGGATGTTTGAAGTGTCCACCTGCAGAAACTCTTGCTGGGGATGCTTGCGCCCACCCTGGGGCGGCACGGAGGCGACCGTGCCTTCCATGATCTTCAAAAGCGCCTGCTGCACGCCCTCCCCCGACACATCGCGGGTGATGGACGGGTTGTCGGATTTGCGGCTGATCTTGTCGATCTCGTCGATGTAGACAATGCCGCGCTGCGCCCGCTCCACATTGTAATCGGAGGCCTGCAACAGCTTGAGAATGATGTTCTCGACATCCTCGCCCACGTAGCCGGCTTCGGTCAGCGTGGTGGCGTCCGCCATGGTGAAGGGCACATCGATGATGCGCGCCAGCGTCTGCGCCAGCAGAGTCTTGCCGGACCCCGTGGGGCCGATCAGCAGGATGTTGGATTTCGCCAGTTCCACATCCGCACCCTTGGCGGCGTGGTTGAGGCGCTTGTAATGGTTGTGCACGGCAACAGACAGCACGCGCTTGGCGAAGCTCTGGCCAATCACATAATCGTCAAGCACCTTGCAGATGTCTTTGGGCGTCGGAACGCTGCCGTCCTTCGCCTTCACCAGCGATGATTTCGATTCCTCGCGGATGATGTCCATGCACAGTTCAACGCATTCATCACAGATGAAGACCGTCGGGCCCGCAATCAGCTTGCGCACCTCATGCTGGCTTTTGCCACAGAACGAGCAATAGAGCGTGCTCTTGCCGTCCGAGGGAGGTGCCTTGCTCATGATCGATCTCCACATCCGTTTGCGGCGAAAGGAGGGCCTCCCACAAACGGCATCCTAGAACCACGCAACCCGCGCTGTACTATAGCCAGCGAACGGAGCCTTCCGATAGACCGGGCGCACAAACGTGGCCGATCTGTGATATTTGTGCCACCTGAAACCCTACCAAGTCGTTTTCATCCGACCCTGGAAGGTCATTTAAGGACGTTGCGCCACATTATTTGGCGTCCTTGATCTCTTCGACCGCTTCCTGACGCTTCTCGATCACCTTGTCCACGAGGCCGAACGCCATGGCCTCTTCGGCGCTCATGAAGTTGTCACGCTCCAATGCGGTTTCGATGGCATCCATCGTCTTGCCTGTGTGCTTGACGTAGATTTCGTTGAGCCGCTTCTTCATCTTGCGGATTTCTTCGGCGTGAATCAGGATGTCCGTGGCCTGCCCCTGGTAGCCACCCGAGGGTTGGTGCACCATGATCCGCGCATTGGGGAGCGCAAAGCGCATGCCCGGCTCGCCCGCCGTCAGCAGCAGTGAGCCCATCGAGCAGGCCTGGCCGGTGCACAGCGTGACGATGGGACAGCGGATGAACTGCATGGTGTCATAGATCGACATGCCCGATGTGACGACGCCGCCGGGCGAGTTGATGTAGAGATTGATCTCCTTCTTGGGGTTCTCCGCCTCGAGATACAGCAACTGCGCAACAGCAAGCGTTGCCATCTCGTCCTGCACCGGACCGGTGAGGAAAATGATGCGCTCTTTGAGCAGGCGCGAGAAAATGTCGTAGCGATAAGTGCCACGGCTCGTGGATTCCTCGACCGAAGGAATGACAAAGCTGCTGTAGAGGTCAAACGGGTCGCGCATCCGGGAAAAGCCTTCTTGTGAGGGGATGCGGCTTCAACACGACTCAGCCGCAAGCATTATGTATGTCAGATAGTATCTGGTTCCCCGATTGAAAAGAGCGACCATGCCGCGCATGCCGGGATCCTGCTGGCGCGCCGCCCTCGGGAAGCCAGAGCTTGGTGACTAAGCTACCTTGGCTTTCAGGAACACGTGCAGCCCCCAGCCAAAAACCAGCCCCCAGAATGCCGGGCCAATGCCGAAGATCGATAATCCCGAAGCCGTCACCAGAAACGTCGCCATCGCCGGAATCCGATCGTCCTCGGCTTGCAATGCGGCCGATGTCGCTGCCGCGAAGGAGCCGATGAGCGCCAGTCCCGCAACAGCTTCGATCAACAATGGTGAGGACCCCACGACAAAGCTTGTTGCGAGTGCCGCAAAGCCCGCGAGCGCGGCATAGCAGACGCCGGCGACTACGGCGGACACATAACGCCGTGCGGGGTCAGGATGCGCCTCGGGCCCTGCGCACATGGCCGCCGTGATCGCTGAATAGTTCACGGTCGCGGCCCCCAGCGGAGCCGTCAAGGCCGAGACAGCCCCTGTGGCCAGCAAGCCCTGCTTGGGGTTGGGGTGGTAGTTGAAGGTCGAGAGCACGGCGAGGCCGGTGATGTTCTGCGACGCCATGGTGACGATGAACAGCGGCAGCGCGATGGACACGACGGCCTCCAGCGTGAACACCGGAGTTGTGAACACAAATGCAGGCAGCAGCGGCGCACCGCTGGGCTGAAATCCTCCTGTCCAGATGATCGCGCCGATGGCCACCGCGATAGCAGCAGGCACCGCAAACAACCGGTTGATCTTGAGCATGATCACCCACACCAGCAACACCCCGCCCGCCACCAGCGGCATGTCCCTAAGCGCCACGAAGGGCGCAAGACACAGCTTGAACAGCACCCCCGCCAGCATGGCATTTGCAATGGGTTTGGGGATGGCTTGAATGAAGCGTGCCAACGGCGACCACAGGGCCGCAACCATGATCAGCACACCTGTGACGATGAATGCGCCAATTACGGCCGGAAACCCGCCAGATACGATGGGCGTCACCGCCAGGAGCGCCATGCCGGGCGTTGTCCAAGCGATGGAGATCGGCATCCGTGTCCAGAGGCTGAGGCCGATCGCGACACCGCCCTTGGCCAGACCAAGGGCGAAAAGACCGGAGATGATCTGCTCGGGCGTTGCCCCCATGGCACGCAGCCCCTGAATGACGATCGCCACAGAACTGGCATAACCGACCAGAGCGATGATCACACCTTGCATCGCCGCTTGTGAGGAAAAATCCGCCCTGAACTGCCGCATCATGCGCCCCCCCGCCCGACCATCCAGGCGGCCGCAACCAGGACAATCTCGCCGGCCAGCAACCCTGCAAGGATCGAGCGCCTGGCCCCCAGCATGATGGCAATCCCGCAGACCACAGCGCCCACACGCACGCCAACAGGCACCACGCCGAGTGCCCCGATGGGACTGAGCAGCAACTTGGCGACCACGGCGGCCACCAAGCCGGTCGCAACCATGCGCACAAAGATCACCGCTTCAGATTGCTCGTCAAAGCCGCGCCCCAGCAGCACGCCCAGAACACGCCAGACCTCGGTAGGCAGGAATCCGCACAGGACGATCACGGCATACGGCCACAGGGCATCCAAGATCATGGAGCGCTCCGCAGCCACCGCCGTGCGACGTAAGCTATTGATCCGGCTATTATTCCTGCAATGATGATGTCATAATCAGACCCGCCCCAGAGCGCGCCCAGCACAACAACGACCGGCGCGATCACAAGCGGCAACCAGTCTTCCAGCCGGCGCGCGGTCGCCACAAGATTGGCCGCGAAGAACATCGGCGTGGTGAACAACAGCGCCGCCGCCAGAAGGAGTGGCAGCGCGCCAATAAGGTAATAGCCAAGCGCCGTCGCCAGTGTTCCTGATGCCAGCACCACGAGCCCGAAGCCCATGAAATAGGGATAGCGCTCTTGCTCGGGCAACCCCGGCAAGCGGCGCATGCCTTCGGCCCAGTTCGTGATCGCGACGAGATGCGCGGCCAGGAGCAATTGCCATGCGGGCCTGCGCGGCACGTTGATCAGCGGCAGCAGCGACATTACCATCGGCATGAAGCGGATCGAGCTGAAAAAGATCGCCACCGCGAGCACGGGCAGCGCCGTGCCCGCCGCAATGCCGCCGAACAGCAGCACCTGTGCCGGCCCCGCCCAGATCAACGCTGACGAAAGCGCACCCGCCAACATAGGATAGCCGATGTCACGCGCGAGGCCGCCAATGCCCACAAGCGAGAATGCGATTGTCAAAGCGGGAAGCCCTGATGCAGCGCGAATGCCGCGTTTCGCGGGCGCATGCCAGGAAACGACAGCCTGGTTGGAGGTCAGATCAGGCATTTACATCGCAATCAGACAGACGCAAGCCTCTGTCCAGTCACAAATCCTGATCTTTCCGGTCAACGCATCTTACCGGGCAAAGACAATCTCGATCTCACCGACGGGAACGCCGAACTTGGAAACCGTCGCCTTGTTGAGAACGCGGCGGCGATCCAGCGGTGCAATCGTATCGGCGAAATCAAGCCGGGTGATCGAGCCATCCTTGCCGCGCACATCCGCGCTGTAGCGCAACTCCACGGTGTTGCCGACCTGCCGGACATCGGCCTTGCCGATCACATCCTCACGCGTGCCCTCGTAAATGCCAGGAGCCGTGCGGGTGAAGCGCCAGGTCTTCACATCCTTCTCGCCGTCGGCGAACACGAAATCCTCGCGCAAGGTCAGCGTCCTGCCGTCCCATCGCCCGGTCGTGACCACTGTCAATGGGCGGTTGACGCCTGCAATGCTGGAGACGAAGGCGCCCTTGCCCACGGTGCGGCCCTTGAAAAAGGTTTCCATTGTGAAGGCGGGCGCGTCAGCGGGCACGGCAAGGCGCGGTGGTCCGGCACAGGCAGACAGCGCCAGGGCCGCCGCTGCAACACAAAGATGACGACGGGAAATCATGAATACCTCGCTGAACAGCCCCTGCATCATCTACGCGCCGCGCAACCAAGCGGATGCAAAGACCGCCTACCGCCTTTGCACGGCCGTGGTCGAAGGCACAAAAATCTCGCGAAGGTCGGGCCGTGACGCCGTTGCCTCGTCATAGGCCTTCCAGGAATACCAACCCAGGAGCAAAATCACGGGCACGCAGACCCAGCCCATGATCTCTTCTGTGCGGCGTCTTCTGTGGGCACGCCTGGCCCGTTGATCGCCCCAGCGCCGAAAAAACCCGATCACGATTTCAAAGGCACCTTGGGGACGGAACTGCGCGCGGAACGCTTGTCCTCGGGCATGGGCCAGTTCTCCGTTCCGCTCTTGGCAGGGCGCGTCTTCACCTTGGACTTGCGAACGGGTTTCTTCTTGGCAGCCTCCACCATGGGCTCCTGACGTGGCAGCAACGGACCATCGGGATAGACAAATCCGAGCTTCTTCTGCCCGCTGTCGTCGCCCGTGACGATCACGCGCACGGTGCCGCCATTCTTCAGGCGTCCGAAGAGCACCTCATCGGCCAGCGGCGTCTTGATGTCGGTCTGGATGAGTCGCGCCATGGGCCGCGCACCCATGGCCTGATCGTAGCCGTGCTCAACCAACCACTTGCGGGCCTCATCGGAGAGTTCGATGGAGACATTGCGATCCGAGAGCTGGGCATCGAGCTGCATGATGAACTTGTCCACCACCATTGCAACAACTTCTGGCGGCAAATGTCCAAAGGGAACAACGGCATCAAGGCGATTCCTGAACTCAGGTGTGAAGAGCTTGTTGATCGCTTCCACATCGTCGCCGACCCGCTTGGTGCGCGTGAAGCCATAGGCGGATTTCGCCATATCCGCCGCTCCCGCATTGGTGGTCATGATCAGGACCACATTGCGGAAATCGACCTTCTTGCCGTTGTTGTCAGTGAGCTTGCCGTGATCCATCACCTGCAACAGGATGTTGTAGAGATCCGGGTGCGCCTTCTCGATCTCGTCAAGCAGCACCACACAGTGCGGATGCTGATCCACACCGTCCGTCAGCAGCCCGCCCTGATCGAAGCCCACGTAACCCGGCGGCGCGCCGATAAGGCGACTGACCGTGTGGCGCTCCATGTACTCGGACATGTCGAAGCGCAGCAATTCCACGCCCATGACCTTGGCGAGCTGATTGGCCACCTCGGTCTTGCCGACGCCCGTGGGGCCGGAAAAGAGATAGCTGCCGATGGGCTTTTCACCGTCGCGCAGGCCCGCGCGGCTAAGCTTGATGGCAGCCGTGATGCGCGCGATGGCGTCATCCTGGCCGTAAACCATGCGCTTCAAGGTCGATTCCATGTGCAGCAGCACCTCCGCATCATCCTTGGACACGGTTTTGGGCGGAATACGCGCCATGGTCGCCACGGTGGATTCGATCTCCTTGATGCCGATGGTGCGCTTGCGCTTGGATTCGGGCACCAACATCTGGGACGCGCCGCATTCATCCAGCACATCGATGGCCTTGTCGGGCAGCTTGCGATCGTGAATGTAACGGGCCGACAACTCCACAGCCGCTTTAACCGCTTCGTTGGTGTACTTGAGGCGGTGGAAATCCTCGAAATAGGGCTTCAGTCCTTTCAGGATCTCGATGGCATCGGGCACGGTCGGCTCGTTGACGTCGATTTTCTGGAAGCGGCGCACCAGCGCGCGGTCTTTTTCAAAATGCTGGCGGTATTCCTTGTAGGTGGTCGAACCGATGCAGCGCAGCGTGCCCGCCGCCAGCGCCGGCTTGAGCAGGTTGGAGGCGTCCATCGCGCCGCCGGAGGTCGCGCCCGCGCCGATCACCGTGTGGATCTCGTCGATGAACAGAATCGCGTTGGGGTGCTGTTCGATCTCCTTCATCACCTGCTTGAGGCGCTCTTCGAAATCGCCGCGATAGCGCGTGCCCGCCAGCAGCGAGCCCATGTCGAGCGAAAACACCGTGGCATCGCGCAGCACTTCGGGCACTTCGCCCATAACGATCTTGCGCGCCAAGCCTTCGGCGATCGCGGTCTTGCCCACGCCCGGATCACCCACATAGAGCGGATTGTTCTTGGAGCGGCGGCACAGCACCTGAATCGTGCGGTTCACCTCGGTCAGGCGGCCGATCAGCGGATCGATCTTGCCCTCGCGCGCCTTCTTGTTGAGGTTGGCGCAATAGGCTTCGAGCGCGCCCTCCTTCTTCTTGGAGGCGCCCTCGGCTGGCCGCGCGTCTTCCTCTTCCTCGGCACCGCGCGGGGTGCGTGGCTCGGAAAGGCCCGCACGCTTGGCAATGCCGTGGCTGATGAAATTAACGGCGTCGTAGCGCGTCATGTCCTGTTCCTGCAGGAAATACGCTGCGTGGCTTTCCCGCTCGGCGAAGATCGCCACCAGCACATTGGCGCCCGTCACCTCTTCGCGGCCGGACGATTGCACATGGATCACCGCACGCTGGATCACGCGCTGAAAGCCGGCTGTCGGCTTTGCGTCTTCCTTGCCGCGATGCACCAGCCCTTCCAGCTCGCCGTCGACATAGGATTTCAGCGTCTTGCGCAGAGCCTCCATGTCGACATTGCAGGCCTTCATGACCGCAGCCGCATCGATGTCGTCGATCAACGCGAGAAGCAGATGCTCCAGCGTGGCGTATTCGTGCCGGCGCTCATTGGCGAAGGCCAGCGCTTGGTGAAGGGCTTTTTCGAGATTGCGCGAGAAAGTCGGCAAGGGAGCCTCACTTCTTTTCCATGATACATTGCAAAGGGTGCTGGTTCTTGCGGGCAAAGTCCATCACCTGCGTGACCTTTGTCTCCGCGATTTCATAGGTGTAAATGCCGCACTCCCCAATCCCGTGATTGTGGACATGCAGCATGATCTGGGTCGCGTCCTCGCGGCCCTTGTTGAAAAACGTCTCGAGGACGAGAATAACGAACTCCATCGGCGTGTAGTCATCGTTGAGAATCAGCACGCGGTAGAGGTTGGGTCGCTTGGTCTTGGGTGCAACCTTGGTGATGACAGCGGTGCCCGCGTCATCTCGTCCGCCCTCGTCGGAGGGCTTGTTGCGGCCGGCCATTGTGACAACCGGACGGATTGAGTGCCATTGCAGGCCCTCCGCAGTCACGTTAACGGGCAGTCGAGCCCATTCGGCGTTCAAATCGTTCATTGTTACCCCGCCGATTTCACACCATCAGCGTCCTTCATCCTCTATGTAGGCCGCGTCTCCCTCCCGCGCCATAGGTGGAACTATCACAAACAAAAAAGCCCGGCGCAAGCCGGGCCTTTTCGCATCATAGGATGTTGAAACCAAACCCTGAATTACTTGCCAACCGAAGTCGCTGTGGTCTTGGCCTTGGCGAAAGCCGCTTCAACGGGCTTGGACAGCTCTTTGACCATGTCCGAGTACATCGTGCTGACCTTGGTGGCCTGGGCAACGAAGGCTTCATACGAGGACTTCACGAAGTCCGTGTTGAGCTCGATGGCCTTGTCGACGGCCTTCACAGCCAGCAGCTTTTCAACATGGGCTGCGCCGGCTTCGTAGGTCTTCTTGGCGAAGTCGGTGTTCTCGGTCGCGACGGTCTGCGCGTTCTTGGTCATCAGGCTCACGGCCTTCACGGCAGCGTCCATGTTGTCTTTGCCGGCCTTCTGGATTTCGTCGAGGTTTGTCATAATCAGCTCCATGATTGATGTTGAGCGGCCCATATCACTGCAACTCACCGCATGTGCTGCATATGTTGCATTGCACAATGAATGTCAAGCTCTATGGTGCACTGCAACAATTGCAGGGGCGGCAGTGTTTTTGCCGGCGGCCTTGCGGACTTAACGCAACGCTAACCAGACCCGCTTAACGTGAGGGGAGTGTTGCGTAGAAGGCACGCCCCGTACGGGCTCCTTCCAGGTGAGAGTTGCGTCATGGTTGCGTTGAAGGCCCGGAATGTGTGGTGTGCTGTCTTGTTCATCGCGGCAACTGCCGCAGGCATCCTGACACCTTTGGACAAGGCAGAGGCCCGCAAGCGCGGAGGCTACGCCCCTCCCCAAGCCACCATCGTGGTGGATGCCAATACCGGCCGGATGCTTCATGGCGTCAACCCGGATGCCCCGCGCTTTCCCGCCTCCGTCACCAAGGTGATGACCCTCTACATGCTGTTCGAGCAACTCGAGCAAGGCAAGCTGCAACTCAATTCCGAGCTGCCCGTTTCGGCTTTCGCCGCTGGCCAGGCCCCCTCGAAGATCGGCTTTGATCGGGGTGAAACCATCGAAGTGCAGGATGCGATCCGCGCGCTCGTCACAAAATCGGCCAATGACGTCGCCGTTGTGGTGGCCGAAGCCATCGGCGGCGATCAGGAGACCTTCGCCGAGATGATGACGCGCAAGGCCCGTTCCATCGGCATGAGCCGCACCACATTCCGCAATGCGTCAGGCCTGCCCAACCCGGGACAGGTGACGACCGCACGCGATCTCTCAATCCTGGGCCGCGCGATCCACGAGCGTTTTCCCAAGTATTGGCACTTTTTCCAAACCCGCAGCTTTGCCTATGCCGGGCGGAACTACCGCAACCACAACAAGCTGCTGGGACGTGTGGAAGGCGTGGATGGCATCAAGACCGGGTACACCCGCGCCTCGGGCTTCAACCTCCTGACCTCGGCGCGTGAAGGCAACCGTCATGTCATCGCCGTGGTGCTGGGGGGCCGATCGGGCCGTATCCGCGATGCGCAGATGGCCTCCCTCGTGGAAAATCACATTTCAACCGCATCAGCCGGTGCAAAGACCCACTCCGTGCTGGCTGAAGCCCGCGCCAACGGCACACAGGATGCGCCGCAGCGTGTCGCAGCAGCCGCTATCCCCGCCCCCATAAGCCGGGCTGAAGCTCGCATCACCGAAGTTTCCACAGCCGCTACAGCCACATCAGTGGGTGCGCCCGTGACGCCTACCGTCCAGAAGGCCGTTGTGGCTGCGCCGGTCCCACCAGCCGATGCCGACCGTCAGCGCATGGAGAATGTGCGCCGTGTCATCGCCGCCTCGCCGCAGGCCGTTCCCACGCGGGTTGTTGCGAGCCAGGTGATCTCGGCTGCGCCGCGCCCTGCCGCCGCACCCGCACCACTGGCGGCCCCTGTCGCCGCATTCGCGCCCAACGCTGTGCCCGCAGGCCCTCAACTGCGCTGGACGACCGGACCCAAGCCGGCAAGCGTCGCCCCGATGCGCCAGAGCAGCACGACCTTGGCCCAGGCCGATCCTGAGACCACCGCCAGCGTCAAACCCGCAACATCATTGCGCAAGGGCCTCGTGATCCAGTTGGGGGCCAGCGACAGCGAGGAGAAGGCACGCGTCATTCTCGACCATGCCAAGGCCAAGAACCGCACGGTGCTGGCGGAGGCGGAAGCCTTCACCGAAGCCGTGGACAAGAATGGCACGCGGTTGTTCCGCGCCAGATTCGCCGGATTTGATGACGCCAACGAAGCCAACGCCGCGTGCAATGCGCTCAAGCGCACCGGCTTCGCCTGCTTCGTGCAGCGCATTTGAACTCCCACGCAGAAAGCTCACGGGAACCGACATGACCAGAAGCTGGTTTCAAAAAGACATCAAGCCGAACGGGCTGTTGACAGGCCTTGGCCGCATCACGCCGTTGGGGCGCCCGGCCACGGGCTCGCGCATCCGCGCGAATGAGACGGGCAGCCTTGCGTCGAAGTTGAAGCCGCAGGAGCTGATCGCCATGTTGATGCACCACTACAAACAGGTGCGAGCCCGAAGCCAGCCCAAAGTGAAGGTCAGCATCGCTGTGGCCAATCCCAAGGGCCAGCAAGCTGTGACAATCAGCTTTGGCTAATCCATTTCGCTGATCTGCCCGTCCTGCAATGTCACGCGCCGGTCCATGCGGCCCGCCAGCTCCAGATTGTGCGTGGCGATCAACGCAGCCAGGCCCGAGGCCCGCACCAGCGCAATCAGGGTCTGGAACACGTGATCCGCCGTCTTGGGGTCGAGATTGCCCGTTGGCTCATCCGCCAGCAGCACGCGCGGACCGTTGGCCACGGCGCGGGCAATGGCGACGCGCTGCTGTTCGCCGCCCGACAACTCACCGGGACGATGCGTGATGCGGGAACCCAGACCCAGAAAACTCAGCAACTCCTGCGCGCGGCTTTCCGCCAGCTTCCTGGCGTGCCCCAAAATCATCTGCGGCATCATCACGTTTTCCAGCGCCGAGAACTCCGGCAGCAAGTGGTGAAACTGGTAGATGAAGCCGATGTCGCGCCCACGAATCTGCGTGCGCCCTTCCTCATTCAACGCCGCCGTAGGCACATCGCCGAGATAAATCTCGCCGCTGTCCGGCCGCTCCAGCAGACCCGCCAGATGCAGCAGCGTGGATTTGCCCGCACCTGACGGCGCAACCAGGGCCACGGCCTGTCCCGGCAGCAGATCGAGGCTGGCACCGGTGAGCACATCGACGCGCCGCTCCCCCTCGCCAAAATGGCGTTGCACATCGATCAGGCGGAGCGCGGGCTCATTCATAACGCAGCGCCTCGACCGGATCGAGCTTGGCGGCCCGCCACGCGGGGTAAATGCTGGCCAGCAGAGAGAGCACCACTGCCATGATCACCACCAGCAGCACCTCACGCCAGTCGATGACGGCGGGGAGTTTGCTGAGGAAATACAATGTGGCGGGGAACAGATCGCGCCCGGCCAGCCATGAGAAGAAGTTCTTGATCGGGTCGATGTAAGTGGCAATCACCACCCCCGCCACGAGCCCGGCCAGCGTGCCCGCAAGGCCAATGCTGGCCCCCGTCATCAGGAACACCCGCAGGATCGAGCCCTGCGTCGCGCCCATGGTGCGCAGGATGGCGATGTCGCGCGATTTGCTGCGCACCAGCATGATGAGGCCGGAAATGATGTTCATGGCCGCCACCATGACGATGAGCGTGAGGATGATGAACATCACGTTGCGCTCCACCTCCAGGGCGCCCACGAAGGTTTGGTTGCGGATTTTCCAGTCGCTGGTGATCACGGGCCGTCCGGCCACATCAATGGCCAGTTGGCCCACACGGTCCACATCCTCCGGGTTGTCGATGGTCAGCTCAATGGTGCTGGCCTCGCCTTCCTTGTCGAAATAGATCATCGCCTCGTCGAGCGGCATGTAGACGAACGCGCTGTCGAACTCGCTCATCCCGATCTGGAAGATCGCCGCCACCTTGTAGGCCTTCCGGCGCGGCGTCTGCCCGAACGGGCTGGCCGGACCATTGGGCGAGAGCAACGTCACCATGTCGCCCGCGCGCACGGCCAGTTGATCCGCCAGCCGCTGGCCGATGGCGATGCCCTCCCCGCCGTCGAACCCATCCAGCGTGCCCCGGCGGATGTTGTTGGCGATGCTGCCCAGGCGGCGGATATCCGCCTCGCGCACGCCCCGCACCAGCGCGCCCGTGGAGGCCGATTGCGAGGCCGCCAGCACCTGCCCGTTGACCACGGGAATGGCGAATTTCACGCCCTTGATCTGCTCGAACCGCTTGGACAACTGATCGAAATCCGTCAGCGGCTGATCCAGCGCCTGCACGAAGACATGGCCGGAAATGCCCAAAATCTTGGAAATCAGCTCCTTGCGGAAGCCGTTCATCACCGACATCACGATGATGAGCGCTGCGACGCCCAGCAGAATGCCGGCGAAGGAAAACCCGGCAATGACCGAGATAAAGCTCTCCTTGCGCCGCGAGCGCAGATAGCGCAGCGCCAGCATGCGTTCGAACACCGAGAACGGCTTGGGCGGCGCGGGTGCTGCGGGTACGTCCGTCACGGATTGCACCTTGTGGCGAGCCAAGGCCTCACCCTGAGCTTGTAGAAGGGCTGAGGCGCAGCGCGATCATCCTCGCCCTTCGACAAGCTCAGGGTGAGGATGGTAAAGTTCCAGACATTGTTGCGCGCCTTTTTCAAGCCTTCAACCTCGCCACGACATCCGCCAGCGGCACGCTTTCGCGCGCACCTGTCTTGCGCCACTTGATTTCGGCCTTACCCTCCGCCAGCCCCTTGGGGCCGACGATGACCTGATACGGCAGGCCGATCAGATCCGTATTGGCGAATTTCGCGCCGGGGCGCTCGTCTGTGTCATCGTAGAGCACATCGTAGCCCGCCGCTGCGAGGTCGCGGTAGAGCGTTTCACAGGCCGCATCCACGCCCGCATCCCCTGCCCTGAGACTCAGCAGGCCCACATGAAACGGCGCGACGCTCATTGGCCAGATGATGCCCGCCTCGTCGTGCGACGCCTCGATGATCGCGGCCACCACGCGCGTGGGGCCGATGCCATAGGAGCCCATCTGCACGAGGTGGTCGGCGCCGTCGGGTCCAGTCACTTTGGCATTCATGGCTTCAGAGTATTTCGTGCCGAAGTAGAAAATATGTCCAACCTCGATGCCCCGCGCCGAGACCTGCTGCGCGGGGTCCAAAGCGCCAAACGCCGCCGCATCGTGCATTTCGGAGGTTGCGGCATAGCGCGCGGTCCAGTGATCGACCGTCGCCTGCATGCCCGCCACATCGTCGAAATTGGTGGCTTCATCCGGCACGGGCATCCCGAGGTAATCCGCGTGGCAGAACACCTCGCTCTCGCCCGTCGTAGCCAGAATGATGAATTCGTGGGAGAGGTCGCCGCCAATCGGCCCGGTGTCGGCCCGCATGGGGATGGCCTTCATGCCGAGCCGCTCGAATGTGCGCAGATACGCCACGAACATCTTGTTGTAGGCATGCACCGCGCCCGCCACATCAAGGTCAAAGGAATAGGCATCCTTCATGATAAATTCGCGGCTGCGCATGGTGCCGAATCGCGGGCGGATCTCGTCGCGGAACTTGTGTTGGATGTGATAGAGATTGAGCGGCAGATTTTTATAAGAACGCACATACGAACGGAAAATATCCGTGATCATTTCCTCATTGGTGGGGCCATAGAGCATTTCACGCTCTTGCCGGTCCGTGATGCGCAGCATTTCCTTGCCGTAAGCCTCGTAGCGGCCCGACTCGCGCCACAAATCGGCGGATTGAATGGTCGGCATGAGCAATTCCACCGCGCCCGCGCGGTTCTGTTCCTCGCGGATGATTGCGTTCACCTTGTTGAGCACCCGGAGACCCAGCGGCAGCCAGCTGTATATACCCGCCGATTGCTGGCGCACCATGCCCGTGCGCAGCATCAGCCGGTGGGAGACAATTTCGGCCTCTTTGGGCGTGTCACGCAGCGTGGGCAGAAAAAACCGGGAAAGACGCATGATCTGAATTCAGTCCGTGGGCGGATTCGGGAATGCTGTTGTGCGCCCGGACAAGAGCGGAACCCCGCGCAAAACACAAGTGTGAGGCTCACCAAGTGTTGAGGTTCACACCGCCCGCACCCAGACCTTGTTGTCGTGGAACGGCGCGCCGCCAAAGGGCGCGACCTGGCTCGCATCGGTCAGTGTGTTGATGCCGCGCCCACCCTTGTGCGCGCCATTGGGGTGGATGCCTTCCGCAATCACCACGCCGGGCTGGAGACCTGCAAAAAACCGCAGGCCGAGAACGGTTTCACCACGCGGGCTGCCAATCAGCACGTCGCAACCCTCCGTCAGCCCGAGCCTTGCGCCGTCATCTGGATGCATCATGAGCGCTGGTGTCCCCTCGCGCTTTTGCGAGCCTGGCGTCTCTGTGAAGCTGGAGTTGAGGTAGCTGCGCGAGGGGGATGTCGCGAGGCGGAACGGATAGGCCTCGTCCGCCTCCTCCGTCACGGCCCAGTGGTCCGGCAAGGTGGGCATCTCTTCCCAAGGCCCCATCATGCCATCCTTGGCAAAAGCCACCTTCTGCCAGTCCGGCTTGAAGCGGAACATGCCATCACGGTAGGCAAATCCGTTGAGGTAATGCGCAGCTTCGAACGAGGGCTGGCAGTCGATCCACTTGTTCGCTTCAAGCTCAGCCAGCGTGCCCCAGCCGGATTTCTGCAAGGTCTCGTCGATTATGGCGCGCGTCGTCATCTCAAAGCCGCGATGCGTGGCCCCCACCCGTTTGGCAAGCGCCGCGATCACGTCATGGTTGGGCCAGCACGCGCCAGGCGGCTCAATGAGCTTGGCTCCCAGCATGATGTGCTGATGCCCGCCGCCGGTGTAGAAATCATCGTGCTCCAGAAACATTGTCGCGGGCAGAAGCACATCGGCGTATTTCGCGGTTTCGGTCATGAATTGCTCATGCACCGCCACGAACAAGTCTTCGCGGGCAAAGCCCTGCTTTACCAGCGTCTGCTCGGGGCAGACACTGATGGGATTTGTGTTCTGGATCAGCAGCGCCTTCACAGGGCCGCCCCCGCGCAGGGCAAACGCATCCCCCGTCAGCACGCGCCCGATGGCCGATTGCTCCAGCACGCGCACGCTGCGGTCCGCGACATCCAGCCCCTCGATCAGCCCGGTGTGCAGATGAAAAATGCCGCTGTTGCTGTGGAACGCGCCGCCGCCCTCGTGTTGCCACGCCCCCGTCACCGCCGCAATGCACAGCGCCGCATGCATGTTGCTGGCCCCGTTGCGCTGGCGGGAGAAACCGTAGCCGAGGCGGAAATAGGTCTTAGGCGTTGTGCCCACGAGCCGCGCAAAGGCTTCGATCTCCTCAACGCTCAGCCCAGTAATAGCAGCGGCCCATTCCGGCGTGCGGCTGGCCAGATGCGCCTCCAGTTCCGCAGGGCAATCGGCGTAGCGCGCCATGTAGGCGCGGTCGGCCAGGCCCTCGCGGAACAGCACATGCATGACGCTGCAAGCGAGCGCACCATCGGTGCCTGGGCGGATCAGCAGCGCCATGTCGGCCTGCCGCATGGTCTCGTTCCTATAGATATCGACCGCGATGATCTTCGCCCCGCGCTCCTTGCGGGCGCGGGTGGCGTGGGTCATCACGTTGACCTGCGTGGCCACGGCGTTGGTGCCCCAGATCACGACGCAATCGCTTTTGGCCATCTCGCGCGGATCAACGCCGGCGAGCTTGCCTGTGCCAGCCATGAACCCGCCCCAGGCCGTGTTGACGCAGATTGTCTGGTAGAAGCCCGCGTATTTCTTGGCGTGGCGCAAGCGGTTGATGCCATCGCGCTGCACGCGCCCCATGGTGCCGGCATAGTAATAGGGCCAAACACTGTCGGCCCCGTGCTCGGCCTCCGCTTGCAGCAGCGCCGCCGCCGTCAAATCAAGCGCCTCATCCCAGGAGATTCGCGTGAACTGCCCCGAACCCTTCGGCCCGCTGCGTTTCATGGAGTAAAGCAAGCGCTCAGGGTGGTGGATGCGCTCGGCGTAACGCGCCACCTTCGCGCAGATCACGCCTGCGGTGTAGGTGTGATCCTCAGCACCGCGCACCCTCCCGATGGTGGTGCCATCCACAACCTCCACCTCCAGCGCGCAGGCCGAGGGGCAATCATGCGGGCAGACGGAGGGGTGCGTTTGGGTGCGGAGAGGGATGTTCATACACCGATCCTAGGTTTGCAGACCATGGACGTCAAAGGGCTTACCGGGAAAGCTTTTAGGCTGGATTGTGCATGAAGCGCACACGCACAATGCCGTGGTCATTGGTTCCCGTTATCTTGTGATCGTCCCGATTGAGGTGATCATTGGCGATTTCCAGACCGTCAAACGACCAGATGCGCTTTCGGCTGTTGTCATAGAATTCCTGGCTGAACAGGATGTGATCCAGCGACTCGCGGCGGTCATTGTAGACATGGGTGTAATAGACATCCGTCTCGCTGCGATATTGCTGGAGTGTCTGACCGCTGTACAAATCCGTGTCGCCGCCACCCGTCATCAACGTGGTCAGATAGTTGGGCTGGCCAGTCAGAATGTTCAGCGTGTTGGAATGCTGCCCATCGTTCAGATCGCCGATGACGACGACAGGCAAATCGGTGTTCTTCGTCACGTTGTTCAAAAGGATACGGAAGGCTGTCGCCTCTGCGGTTCGGCGAATGGTGGAGATGCCAGCGCCAATGGCCTCCTTGTGCGGCGTGAACGTGGGCTTGTCATTGCGAAACCACGTCTCACCGTCGATACGCGTCGGCCCTTTCGATTTAAAATGGCAAACGAAAACATTGATCTCCGCCGAATCAGGTCGGGGTTTGATGCGGAACTTCAGCACAGGTCGCGAGAAGCTGTTGATGCTGACCTTGATATCACCCGCTTGTGGGTCATCGCCCTTGCTTTCGAGCTTGAAAGCTTCAGGAAACGTGGAAATCCACTCGGGCTGGCCCACCAGCATGGATTTGCGCACGGCACCCGCGCACACAATTTTCTGCCCCATATGGCCATCGGGCACGAGCAGCTCAAAGTCGTCCGACAAACCCGCCTTGGCAAATGCGGCTGTCAGCGCGTCCTTGTGCCACAGTTCCTGAAAACCAAAGACATCCGCCTGCAAGATGTCGAGGTTTCGCGCGGTCCAGGCAATCTTCCGGTCGTATTCATCCTGGGTCCAGCCGTCTTTATCCGTGTAGATCTTCTTGCCCGGCTCATTCAGATTGAGAAGATTGAAGGTGGTGAAACTCACAAAAGTTGCTGGCATGAAAATGTCTCCCTGAAATAACGTGAGGAAGAATAAAATATCAAATGATGACAGAAAAATTGCAGCAGGTGTCAGCCGCGATTATAGCCCCTCATACACCACTCTGCCGCCCACAATTGTCTGCCTGACACGTCCGGTCATGCGCGCGCCATCGAACGGCGTGTTCTTGGAGCGGCCTTTCAGCTGAGCGGGGTCACAGACCCAGGGCTCTTCAGGGTCAAACACCACGATGTCCGCAGGCGCTCCCTGCGCCAGCGTGCCGCCGGGCAGACCCAATATCTTGGCAGGATTTACAGACAGTGCCGCAATCAACTGCGGCAGCGAGACCAGCCCTGCTTCCACGAGACGCAGGCTGGCCGCCAGCATGGTCTCCAGACCCGCTGCGCCATTGGCGGCTTCCGCGAAGGGCTGGCGCTTGGTTTCCACATCCTGCGGGTTGTGATCGGACACGATGACATCGATCAGTCCCTCCGCAACAGCCGCGACCAGTGCAAGGCGCTCGGTTTCAGAGCGCAGCGGCGGCGAGAGCTTGTAGAACGTGCGGTAATGGCCGACGTCATTGTCGTTGAACGTGAGGTGGTTGATCGAGACACCTGCCGTCACCTTGAGGCCCGCCGCCTTCGCCAGGCGCAGCACATCGAGCGAATCCGTGCACGACACCATGGCGGCGTGGTAGCGCCCGCCGGTCAAGGCCAGCAGGCGCATGTCGCGCTCCAGCACCACGGTTTCGGCCGCATGCGGCACGCCGTGCAGCCCCATGCGCGTGGCGAACTCGCCCTCGTTGACTGTGCCCTCGCCCACCAGATCCGGGTCTTCGCAATGCTGCACGATCAGCGCATTGAACATCTGGGCATAGCTGAGCGCCCGGCGCATCACCTGCCCATTCATCACACTGCGCGCCCCATCGGTATAGGCGATCGCGCCCGCCTCTTGCAGCAGGCCGATCTCGGTCATCTCAAAGCCTGCGCGGCTCTTGGTCAGCGCCGCCATGGGGTGCACGCGCACGATGGAGCGATCCCGCGCGCGGCGCTTGATGAAATCGATCACCGCCACCTCGTCGAGCGGTGGATCGGTGTCGGGCATGCAGATCAGCGTGGTGATGCCCCCCGCCGCCGCGGCTTCTCCCGCAGTGCGCAGTGTTTCGCGGTGCTCAAGCCCCGGCTCGCCCACAAACACCCGCATGTCGATGAGGCCGGGCGCGATCACGCAAGCCGCGCAGTCGATGATGCGCCCGCGGTGGTCCTGCGCCTTGAGATGGGGGCCAATGTCCTGAATGACGCCGTTCTCGATGAGCACGCCGCCAATCGCATCATGCCCCTGAGACGGGTCGATCACACGCCCATTGAGCAACAGAATGGAGGTTTGCGCATCGTTCATGTCAGCGGGCCGGATCATAGCCCCGCATCTAACCGCAACTCAGCCGAAACAACAGAGTGTCCGCCGTCTTTTCAACCGGCTTCAGCCGACGTGCCATCCACCGGCATGATCTTGCGCCATTTGGCGGCCTCGGCCTCGCGACGAAACCGCTGCTTTCGGTCCGACAGGACCTGAAAATAGACAATGAGCGCGGCGCCTGCGCAGAGCACCAGAGTCATTCCCGTGCCAATGGCCCAGAATTCGGCACCGCCACCGGCCTCCCGGTAGAACAGGACATAGACAGTCAGAAGGAGCGGATTGACGACCGCAAGCCCCGTGATGAAGGACGTGCGTGCGGCAAACTCTGCCCGAAACGATTGTCTGGCCATGAAGCGCGGCTCCTGAATACGATTGCCAATGTGTCCTTTGGTACAACTCCAGCGTTAACAAGCGCTTGTCCTTGAGGAAGGTTTCCGGCTTTATCGCAGGTGCTGGTGGTTACCTTGCGTCCTCAGGTTGCCGTGCGAAGAACAGCAGCTCGATATTATTCGCAGCATCCAGCATGCGCCGTTCGGTTGCCACATGGCCCATGGCTTGCAGCACGTCCTCCGGCGCATCGCCGGTGCTGAACAAGGGGCGGCCACCCGCAAGCCGCACTCCGCGCGCCCGCACCAGATGAAAGGCACTGTAGAGTCCCCGCGCAGCGAACCAATCGAAAACGCCGGTTCCTCCCGTGATCGCCACCGTGCCGCCTGCGGGTGCCAGGCGCTTGAAGGCATCCTGCACATCGAACCGCGCCGGATCGACAAAGGCCACATCCCCCGCCCGGCTGAAGCCAGCCCCACCTGCGCCGGATGAAAACACCAGCCGCAGCCGCCCAGGTTTGTTGGGATGCGCCTCGTGGCCGCGGCGGCCTGTGGCGACAATGGCGGCGACATCCAGATGACCCTGAAAATAGGCCCAATCCGCCGGATTTTTCAGCGCTTCAGGCATCAGACCCGCGCTGTCACAGATACAGCCATCGTCGGTGATGATGGCATGTCCCTCGATGCGGAAGGCAGGGCCGCCGCTCAATGGTTCGGCAACCGGCGCGCCAGCGCTTCCAGCACAGCCATGCGCACGGCCACGCCCATCTCCACCTGCTCGCGGATGAGGGATTGCGCACCGTCCGCCACATCGGTGGAAATTTCCACGCCCCGATTCATGGGCCCGGGGTGCATCACCAGCGCGTCAGGCTTGGCGCACTCCAGCTTCTCCTGATCGAGCCCGAAGTACCGGAAGTATTCTTTGGGAGAAGGAATATAGGAGCCGTTCATGCGCTCGCGCTGCAGGCGCAGCATCATCACGATATCCGCCCCTGCGATGCCCTTGCGCATGTCGTTGAACACTTCAAACCCCATGCTGTCCACGCCGGGCGGGATCAGCGTGACCGGACCCACGAGGCGCACGCGGGCCCCCAGCGCGGCCAGGCAGATCATGTTGGAGCGGGCGACCCGCGAATGCAGGATGTCGCCACAGATCGCCACCACCAGCCCCTCGATACCGCCTTTGGCCCGGCGGATGGTCAGCGCATCCAGGAGCGCCTGCGTCGGGTGCTCGTGCGGGCCGTCACCGGCGTTGATGACGGAACATTCCACCTTGCGCGCCAGCAGTTCCACCGCGCCCGCCGCATGATGGCGCACCACCAGGATATCGGGCCGCATCGCATTGAGCGTCATGGCGGTGTCGATCAGCGTCTCGCCCTTCTTGGCGGAGGAATTGGCGACCGACATGTTCATCACATCCGCACCCAGGCGCTTGCCGGCAATCTCGAACGAGGACTGCGTGCGGGTGGATGGCTCGAAGAACAGGTTGATCTGCGTGCGCCCGCGCAAGACGGATTTCTTTTTCTCGACCTGGCGTGAAACCGAAATCTCTTCGTCGGCCAGGGCCAGCAGAGCCTCGATATCGGGGCGAGATAGACCTTCGATCCCCAGAAGGTGCCGGTGCGGGAAAGCATAGGTCGAGGGGTGCAAAGCTGTCATGGCAGAGATGTGGATTAGTCCCGCCAAGGCTGCCCCACAAGCCTCTGTTTGACAGTTGGTCTGCTCTTCCCCATGTATCCGCCCATGCAGCCGCCGCGCGACGCGCCGCTTGGAAGCCTTCAATAGAACATCCGTTAGGGGCATCGTTTGGGCCATCTCGTCATCGTTGAGTCTCCGGCCAAGGCCAAGACCATCAACAAATATCTCGGTTCGGGCTATGAAGTGCTCGCATCCTTTGGCCATGTGCGCGATCTGCCCGCCAAGGATGGTTCGGTCGATACTGAGAACGATTTCGCCATGATCTGGGAGGCGGACGCCCGGGGCGCCAAGCGGCTTTCGGACATCGCCGCCGCCGTCAAGAATGCCACGAAGGTCATTCTGGCGACCGACCCGGACCGCGAGGGCGAGGCCATTTCCTGGCACATTCTGGAGGTTCTGAAGAACCGCCGTGTGCTGAAAGACAAAGTCGTCGAGCGCGTCACCTTCAATGCCATCACCAAGCAGGCGGTGGAAGAGGCCATGCGCTCGCCCCGCATCATTGATCAGGCACTGGTGGATGCGTATCTGGCCCGCCGCGCGCTGGATTACCTCGTGGGTTTCAATCTTTCTCCCGTGCTGTGGCGCAAGCTGCCTGGCGCGCGTTCGGCGGGACGGGTGCAATCGGTC
>JANMMT010000064.1:0-1757 GCA_031373545.1 Hyphomicrobiales bacterium | reverse complement strand
GAGGTAAAACTTTCCGGAATTTGCACGCGAATATCCCCCGCAAATTCCCGAATCCCGGCGCCGGCCGCGGTTTCATGACCGGCAAAACCATGCTACCGGGCTGGCTTACCAGCCAGGAAGCCTTGCCATGACCGACCATCCGCGCCGCGTGACCCGCGCTCTTTTGTCCGTTTCCGACAAAACCGGGCTGATTGAATTCGCCCGCGCGCTGGCCGGCCACGGCGTCGACCTCGTCTCCACCGGCGGCACCGCCAAGGCGATATCAGCGGCAGGACTGAAGGTCAGCGACGTTTCCGAGCTCACCGGGTTTCCCGAGATGATGGACGGCCGGGTCAAGACGCTCCATCCAAAAGTCCATGGCGGCCTGCTCGCGATCCGCGACAACAAGGAACATGCCGAGGCGATGAAGGCGCACGGCATCGCGCCGATCGATCTTCTCGTGGTCAACCTCTATCCGTTCGAGGCCACCGTCGACAAGGGCGCCGGATACGAAGACTGCATCGAGAACATCGACATCGGCGGCCCCGCGATGATCCGCGCCGCGGCAAAGAACCACGATGACGTCGCGGTCGTGGTCGAAGCCAGCGACTATCAGGCCGTGCTCGATGAACTCGCCGCCAACAGCGGCGCGACCACGCTGAAATTGCGCAGACGTCTGGCGGCAAAGGCCTATGCCCGCACCGCCGCCTATGACGCCGCGATCTCGAACTGGTTCGCGCTCCAGCTCAAGGACGACGCGCCGGACTTCCGCGCCTTCGGCGGCCGGCTGATCCAGTCGCTGCGCTACGGCGAGAACCCGCATCAGACCGCTGCGTTCTATTCGACACCCGACAAGCGGCCGGGCGTCGCCACCGCGCGGCAGTTGCAGGGCAAGGAACTGTCCTACAACAACATCAACGATACCGATGCGGCGTACGAATGCATCGCCGAATTCGATCCGGAGCGCACCGTGGCCTGCGTGATCGTGAAACATGCCAACCCCTGCGGCGTTGCCGAAGGACCCGACCTCATCACCGCCTATCGCCGGGCGCTGGCCTGCGACTCCACCTCCGCTTTCGGCGGCATTGTCGCGCTCAACCGCACGCTCGACGCGGAGTCGGCCCGCGCCATCACCGAGATATTCACCGAGGTGATCATCGCGCCTGATGCCACCGAAGAAGCGATCGCGATCGTCGGCGCAAAAAAGAACCTGCGTCTGTTGCTCGCCGGCGGATTGCCCGATCCGCGCAGCATCGGCCTGACGGCGAAGACGGTTGCCGGCGGACTTCTGGTGCAGAGCCGCGACAATGCCGTGATCGACGACATGACGCTGAAGGTCGTGACCAGGCGCGCGCCTACGGACGCCGAACTGCGCGATCTCAAATTCGCCTTCCGCGTCGCCAAGCACGTCAAGTCCAACACCATCGTCTACGCCAAGGACCTCGCCACCGTCGGCATCGGCGCCGGCCAGATGAGCCGGGTCGATTCCGCACGGATCGCCGCGCGCAAGGCGCTCGATGCCGCGGCCGAACTCAAGCTCGCCGAACCGCTGACCAAGGGCTCGGTCGTCGCCTCCGACGCCTTCTTCCCGTTCGCCGACGGCATGCTGGCCTGCATCGAAGCCGGCGCCACCGCCGTGATCCAGCCCGGCGGCTCGATCCGCGACGACGAAGTGATCAAGGCCGCCGACGAGCACGGCGTCGCCATGGTGTTCACCGGCGTGCGGCATTTCAGGCATTGAGCTCTGCGGCATCAGTGCTGCCATCCCCGTCGGCAAA
>JANMMT010000028.1:0-16455 GCA_031373545.1 Hyphomicrobiales bacterium | reverse complement strand
TCGCGGGCAATCTGCGCTTCGGCAGGGAACGCCATGGTGGAATACGGATGGTCCCAATCCCCCGTCACGCCGAGGCGCTTGAACTCCTCGCGCTGCACGTTGAGCCAATGGGCCGCGAAGTCCCGGCACTCCTTGCGGAATACGTTGATCGGCACCTCGTCCTTGTTGCGGCCCTTGGCGCGGTACTGCTCCTCGATTTTCCATTCGATCGGCAGACCGTGGCAATCCCAGCCCGGCACGTAGTTGCTGTCGAAGCCCAGCATCTGCTGCGAGCGCGTGACTATGTCTTTCAGAATTTTATTCAGCGCGTGACCGATGTGGATGTTGCCGTTGGCATAGGGCGGGCCATCGTGCAGCACGAATTTGGGGCGACCGGCAGAAGCCGCGCGCAGGCGGCCGTAGACATCCTTGTCCTGCCAGCGCTGCCAGATTTCCGGCTCCTTTTGCGGCAGGCCCGCGCGCATGGGAAACGGCGTTTCAGGCAGGTAAAGTGTCTTGGAATAATCAACGGGCGAAGCGGTCATGGTCGCGGTCTACTTTGCGCTGGAAATGCAGGAAGGGGCGATGTTCGCCCGCAGGGATGAAAGGCAACCCGGCGCTCCCGCGAGCCTGAAGCTCAGCGGCAGTCCGGGCGGCTAATTCGCAAAGGAAGAGAACAACGCATGCGGCCTCTCTAGCAGGGCGACGCGCGCGAATAAAGCATAAGCGTCAGCGACCTGTGATCACCCGCGCCAGACGCGAGGCATGACCCGTACGCAGCCTCTGGCCATCGAACCCGCCGTGCAGCAGAGCATGTGTGGAGGCCAGAACACCGTGCAGCACGGGCGCGGGCCGCCGCAGCGCCACGCCGAGGCGCAGCTTGAGCCGCGCCGCCCTGTCCTCAGGGGTGAAGAACACGGCCTGCGCGCCCTTCAAGACGCCGTGACGCAACCCGTCCGCCCGCAGGGCATGGGTCCAGCCCGGCTCCAGCAAAGTGCCTGCAACCATCACAAGGGAATGGGGCGTGGTCAGGTGTGCGGCCAGCCGGTGGCCCAAATCGCCGCGCGCAACCCCTGCCTCCAGCCGGCACCCGGCCTGATCAGCAAGCGCAGCAAGTTCGGTGCTGGTTTCGGACGAAACCAGGACGAGCCGGCGCAGATGCCCTTCCACGACCCCTTCCACGAGGGAAGCGAGCGTACGGGCACCTGCGACGACATCCTTTTCAACCAGAACCACCACATCGAACATGGCGTCAGAGGCCACAGAGAAGCCCGAAGTGGCCGTGCCTCATTTGGGTGCCATCACCATGGTGACCTGGCGCCCCTCGAACGAAGGCTCGTTCTCGACCTTGCCGACCTCGACCGTCAGCGACTTCACCTTGTCCAGCACCTTCATGCCGAGGTTCTGGTGAGCCATCTCGCGGCCCCGGAAGCGCAGCGTGAATTTCACCTTGTTGCCCTCGGCGAAAAACCCCATGGCCGCGCGCATCTTGATCTCGAAGTCATGGTCATCAATGCCGGGCCGCAGCTTGATTTCCTTGATCTCGATGATCTTCTGCTTCTTGCGGGCTTCAGCCGCCTTCTTCTGCTCCTGAAAGCGGAAACGGCCGTAATCCATGATCTTGCAGACAGGCGGGACAGAATTGGGCGCGACCTCCACGAGATCGAGGCTTTCTTCCTCAGCCAGTTTCTGGGCGTCGTAGACAAGCATGGTACCGCGGTTTTCACCCTTGGTATCAATCACTTGCACTTCACGGACGCGAATTTCCTTGTTGATGCGGAGGCCTTCCTTCACAGGAATCGGCAATGCTTTCATGGGACGGCGAATGGCAGGTCACTCCTTCGGTTGTTACGGCGCAAATGCCGCTCTTCGCTGAGAAATCGGCGCATCAGCGGCGCAAGTCAAGTTCGGCTTTGGAAAGGGGGCTGCGAAGTCACCGGTTCAGGCGCTGCTGGATGGTCGCGGCATAGACATCGAGCGTCTTCTCAACCATCTGCCCGAGGGAAAAATGGGCCTCCACGTGCCGCCGGCCACGCTCGGCCAGCGCGTCGCGTGCACTCGGACGCAGCGCAAGCGCTTGCAGCACGGCCTCGGCCAACGCCGCTGCATCGCCGGGCGGCACGCGCCAGCCGGTGCGCTGTTCGCCCGCCGTTTGCGGAGGAGCCAGCACCGTTTCTGGCACAGCGCCGAGATTGGAAACGATCACCGGCGTGCCGATGGCCTGCGCCTCCACAGCCACCCGGCCAAAAGCTTCCGGCTCGGTCGAGGGAACCGTGATCACAGCCGCCGCAATCATCGCAGCCGGCATGTCGCTCACATGGCCCACGCGTTTGACACGGCCAGTGAGGCCAAGACCTGCGATCTTCTCGTCGAGTTCCTTGACATAGGCGTCGCGCCCCTGCGGATCGCCAGCGAGCACGAAGGTCACGTCACTGATGCCGCGATCACTGATCATTCTGGCTGCATCGATCAGCACGCGCTGGCCTTTCCAGCCCGTGAGCCGCGCCGCCAGCAGCACGACGCGCTGATGCGCACCAATGCCCCAGGCTTCGCGCAGCGCCAGCACCCGCGCAGGGTCCACCGTTGAAGGCTGGAATGCCGAAAGGTCCGTGCCGCGCGGAATGACGCGGATGCGGTTGGCTGCAAAGGGATGCGCCGCGCGAATGAGGTCCGCTGTATATTCCGAGTTGGCGATGACCACGTCGCCGCGTGCCATCACGGAGTTGTACATCACCTTGGGGACAGAGCCGCCCGAATAACTGCCGTGATAGGTCGTCAGAAACGGCGTGCCTGTCAGCCGGGTTGCGGCCCGGGCCACCCAGGCCGGGGCGCGCGAGCGCGCATGCACCACATCCACGCCGTTGGCGCGGATCAGGCTGGCCAGGCGCCGCACATTCCACAACATGGCGGCGGGGTTTTTCGTCGCGGCGGGAAAAGGCAGCCACTCGCCGCCCTTGGCCTGCAGTTCACCCACCAATCGCCCGCCATCCGTCGCAACAAGCGCGCGCGCGCCCGCCTGCGCCAGCGCGGCCGCGATGTCGATGGTGGTGCGCTCCGCACCGCCCGCATCAAGCTCGGGGATGATCTGGAGGATGACGCGCCCTTCAAGGGTCTGGCGCGTACTGGCTGGCAGGCTCGGCAAGGGGACACTCGTTTCCAACTACACTTGCGCCACGCCATGGCAGGCACGGCTCAAGGTTTCAATGCAGAAGCCGCAAAATTCGCGTCCCCTTGCCTTGCTGGCATCGGTTTTCTGTTCCAAATCGTTGGACTATGAGCGCATCCCCTCCCCTTTTCATTGATGTCGGTACAGGCCAGGCCGCCCGGCGCATTGCGGTGCGGATGCGCACGGGCACGGGCACACCCGTGGTCTGGCTGGGCGGATTCCGCTCGGACATGCTGTCCACCAAGGCGCTGGCGCTGGATGACTGGTGCGCCGCCCGTGGCCGCCCGATGATCCGCATGGATTACATGGGCCACGGGGAAAGCTCCGGTCGTTTCGAAGACGGGACGATCAGCCTCTGGGCAGAGGATGCCGCGGCCGTGCTGGACCGTGTCGTGCACGCGAATTTTCCCGCAAGGCCGATCATCGTCGGCTCCTCCATGGGTGGCTGGATCGCGGTGCTGATCGCCTCAAGGCGGGCGGCAGCAGACGAAAATCCTTCCATCGGCGGTTTGGTGCTGATTGCCCCGGCCTGCGATTTCACCGAACGATTGATGTGGCCGCAATTTCCCGAAGATGTCCGTCGACAGATCATGGATGAGGGCCTCTGGCACCTGCCCTCGGCGTATTCCGACGATCCCACGCCCATCACCCGCGCGCTGATCGAAGACGGGCGGAACAATCTGGTGCTGGGCCAGCCGCTGCGGCTGGGTTGCCCGGTGCATATCCTGCAAGGGTTACAGGATCCCGATGTGCCTGCCAGTCACACATTGGAGTTCGTGGAGCATCTGGCGCTTGACCCCGTGACGGTGACGCTGATCGAAGATGGCGAACACCGGCTCTCGCGCGATCAGGACATCGCCAAGTTGATCAGTGCTGTGGCCGGGATGGATGTTTGATCAACCCAGCGCTTTCACGCCGGGCAATTCCTTGCCTTCCATCCACTCGAGAAACGCGCCACCCGCCGTCGAGATATAAGTGAAATCATCCGCCGCTTGCGCATGGTTCAGCGCTGACACCGTGTCGCCGCCGCCAGCGACAGAAACCAGCTTGCCGGCCTTGGTGAGACGCGCGGCTTCCTGCGCCACAGCCACCGTGCCCGCATCGAAGGGCGATAGCTCGAAGGCACCCATGGGGCCGTTCCAGACCAGGGTTTTGACGCTTGCCAGCGCGGCCTTGACAGCCTCCACTGACTCTGGTCCGGCATCGAGCATCATCTCGTCGGCAGCCACGCCGTTGACGTCCACCACGCGGTTTTGCGCGCCGGACTTGAACTCTTTGGCCACCACGGCATCGACAGGGAGCAGAATGGTGCAGCCCGCCATTTTGGCCTTGGCTTCGATGGCGCGGGCTGTGGCCACAAGGTCATGCTCGCAGAGCGATTTGCCCACATTGGTGCCGCGCGCCGCCAGGAACGTGTTCGCCATGCCACCGCCGATGATCAGCACCTGCACGCGGGTCACCAGATTGCCCAGCAATTCAAGCTTGGATGAGACCTTGGCCCCGCCCACCAGCGCGGCCACCGGCTTGGCCGGTCGTCCCAGCGCCTTGTCCAGCGCCACAAGCTCTGCTTCCATCGTCAGGCCGGCATAGGCCGGCAACTTGTGCGCCAGCCCTTCGGTGGAGGCATGGGCCCGGTGCGCGGCCGAGAACGCATCGTTCACATAGACATCGCCGTTGGCGGCAAGTGCCGCCAGAAAGGCCGGATCATTGGCTTCCTCACCCGCATGAAAGCGCGTGTTTTCCAGCGCGATCACGTCGCCGTCTTTCATGCTCTCAATCAGCGCCTGCGCGGGCATTCCGATGCAGTCACTGGCCAGCGGCACGGGTTTACCCCACCGTTGGGCCACTTCGGCAATCGCAGGCCCCAGACTCTCGCTCATGTCGCGGCCCTTGGGGCGTCCGAAATGCGCCACAAGGATCACGCGCCCGCCCTTGTCCGCCAGTGCCTTGATCGTCGGCATGATGCGATCAATGCGCGTGCCGTCGGAAAGCTTGCCGTTCTCGAAAGGCGCGTTGAGATCAACGCGCAACAGGATGCGTTGGCCGCGGGGAGAAAGGTCGGCAAGGGTTTTGAAGGTCATTTTCTGATCAGATTTGTAAGGGTCCAGATCAGCAATCCAGAACCCAAGGCCCATGTTGTAAATACGATACCAAGTATCGTCCATGTAGTTGGCATGTTGGAAAGCTTACCCTTCATCTCAGACACATCAGATTTAAGCGCGGTATAATCCGACATCTTTGGAAGGTGCTTGATCTCTGATACGGCCAGTTCAATAGATTTCAGGGAGGCTCGAACCTCCTTCATATCATCCTCCAGGCGCGCAACCCGCTGTTCAATCATCGGGTCCTCCGGACCTGAGCCGCCACCACCATCATCTTTCCCACCTTTAACAACCCTAAAACTACTTTTGCTCATTGAAATTTTTCAGCGGGATTGGTGTTTTTCCTTCGCGCAAAGCTTCACGCAATGTCCCGGCATGATGTTGCTCTATATGCCCACACCGGTTGCAGGAAATCGTCACAACATTCATGCCGGAAAGGTCATGGATATTCGGCATGATGAAGAAATCTTTGTTCCCACACCTGAGGCAAGCAATGTCGGGGAACAACAGAGATACAAGATTGACATATTCCTCTGCGCGCCTTTTTGAAGCACCGCTTTCTACCATCTCACTCTCCAATTTGGCCTTTTTGATTTTATCAAATCAGCTTCGCCATGGCCACAGCCGTGTCGCACATGCGGTTGGAGAAGCCCCACTCGTTGTCATACCACGTGAGGATCGAACAGAAGGTGCCATCCATCACCTTGGTCTGATCGATGTGAAACACTGATGAATGCGGATCGTGGTTGAAGTCGATCGAGACATTCGGGTGCAGCGTATAGCCCAGCACGCCCTTCAGTGGGCCATCGGCGGCCTGCATGATGGCGTCGTTGATTTCCTTGGCAGAGGTCCCCCGCTTGGCGATGAACTTGAAGTCCACAACCGACACGTTGGGCGTGGGCACGCGGATGGACATGCCATCGAACTTGCCCGCCAGTTCCGGCAGCACCAGGCCAACAGCCTTGGCCGCGCCGGTCGAAGTCGGGATCATGGACACGGCGGCGGCGCGTGCACGGTAGAGATCCTTGTGCATCTGGTCGAGCGAGGGCTGATCATTGGTGTAGGAGTGGATGGTGGTCATCATCCCCTTCTCGATACCGATCAGATCATGCAGCACCTTCACCACCGGCACGAGGCAGTTGGTGGTGCATGAGGCGTTCGAGATGACCAGATGCTCCTTGGTCAGCTTGTGGTGGTTGATGCCATAGACCACCGTGAGGTCAGCACCATCCGCCGGCGCCGACACGATCACGCGCTTGGCCCCCGCCGTCAGATGCGCCGCCGCCTTGTCGCGCGCGGTGAAGATGCCCGTGCATTCCAGCGCGATGTCGACGTTGAGTTCCTTGTGCGGCAGCGTGGCGGGATCCTTGATGGCCGTCACACGAATGCGCGTGCCGTTCACGACAATCGCGTCGCCGTCCACCTTCACATCGGCGGGGAAGCGGCCATGCACGGAATCGAAGCGCAGGAGGTGCGCATTGGTCTCGACCGGGCCCAGATCATTGATGCCCACCACAACGATATCGGTGCGGCCCGATTCCACGACGGCGCGCAAGATATTGCGCCCGATACGACCAAAACCGTTGATGAAGACGCGAACCGGAGCCATGCGGGTATCCTTCAGCTGAAAAAGGCAAGCGCTGGCGTCATTCTGCCAGTTTGCCGGGAATGCCCGGTCTGATACCACCGGTCAGCGGCGTGTCAACGAACACGGCGCCGGATGAGGTCAACCGATGCACTTCGGCTCGGACAATGTGGTGGGGGCCAGCGCGCCCGTGATGCAGGCGCTGACCGCCGCAAATGGCGGTTCCATGCCGTCCTACGGCGAAGATGACATCGCCGCGCGCGTGACGCGCAAGCTGGCCGAAATCTTCGAACATGAGGTGCATGTGATGCTGCTGGCCAGTGGCACGGCGGCGAACGGGCTTGCGCTGGCGTGTCTCACGCCGCCCTGGGGCGAGGTGTTCTGCCACGCCGAGGCCCATGTGATGACGGACGAATGCGGCGGGCCAGAGCACTGGACAGGCGGTGCCAAGCTCACGCCGGTCACAGGCTTGGGCGGGAAGATTGATACAGAGCTGTTTGAGGCTGCGCTCGTTGCGCCCCGCCGGGGCGTGCACTCGGTCAAGCCCGCCATGCTATCGCTCACCAACCTGACCGAATGCGGGCAGCGCTACAGTGCTGATGAAACACGCACCCTCGCCGCCCTGGCCAGGTCCCATGGTCTCAAGGTGCATCTGGATGGCGCACGCTTCACCAATGCGCTGGTGGCGGGCAGCGATTCTCCTGCTGACCTGACATGGAAAGCAGGCGTCGACGTGCTGTGCCTTGGCGCCACCAAGAACGGCGCGCTCGCCGCAGAGGCCGTGATTTTCTTCGATCTGGCGCTGGCGGAAACAGCAAGCTACCGGCGCATGCGCGGCGGGCATCTGCTGTCCAAGGGGCGATTCTTGTCCGCCCAGATGGAGGGGTGGCTGATGGATGACCACTGGCTGACCCTCGCGCGGCATGCCAACCGCGCGGCCACGCGGCTCGCGACGGGACTGGCCAAGGTCCACGCCGTTCGTCTTGCCTGGCCTGTGGAGGGCAACGAGGTTTTTATCATCCTGCCTACATGGCTGGAGCAGGATCTGCTGGAAGCGGGGTTTCGTTTCTACCGCTGGAAAACAGCCTCTCTGGCACCCAGGAACATGCCGCGTGACAACGAGGCCGTCTGCCGTCTGGTCTGCTCGTGGCAGACGCGCGATGAAGACATCGACGCGCTGATCAGGACAGCAACAGATGCTTCCGCATCAGGACGATAGCTGCTAACCGCGCCCCATGACTTCAACTGCACCTGCACCTGCACCTGCACCTGCACCTGTGCCAGGCCTGGACCTGGTGATCGCGCCCGAACGCGCGGCAGATGCCCCTGCCATTCTGGGGCTGGAAGAACGTGCCTTTGGACCCGGGCGCTTTGCACGCTCGGCCTACCGTCTGCGTGAAGGCAACCCACATGCGGCAGACCTCTCGTTCGTGGCGCGCGTCAGCACGCTGGTTGTGGGTTCCGTGCGCCTCTCCCACATCCGCATCGGTGCCGCACCCGCCTTGCTTCTGGGACCGCTCACGGTCGACCCGGCCTTTCGCGCGCGCGGCATAGGCGGATTGCTGATGAATGCCGCGCTGGAGGCGGCCACAGCGCAGGGGCACCGCCTCGTGCTGTTGGTGGGGGATGAACCCTATTATGGCCGAGCCGGCTTCAAGTCGGTGCCGCCCGGACGTCTGATCATGCCCGGCCCGGTCGATGCGCGCCGTGTGTTGCTGCGCGAGCTGGTGGCCGGTGCATTCGAAGGGGCGAGCGGCCGTGTCAGCGCTTGAAAACACAAATACTTCCCACAACAACTGCCCCATATGCGCCAGCCCGCGCCATCTGCAGGTGCCTTTCGACCGCATTGCCGGTGTCGAGGCGATCCGCGCGCGCATGGGCGACGATGCGCCCTACGGCTGGTATCTCTGCGAGAGTTGCGGCAATGCCGCCCCCAATCGGCAGCCGCGCCTTGACGTGCTGGAGGCCTATTGGGACACCAACAAGGTTGCGAACGAAGGCGAGGACGACGGCGCGAACTGGGCCTACCGCCAGCGCATCGCCAACATCGGAGCGGCCCGTTCCTATGCCCTGTTTGCCGGGCTGAGTGGTGACAAGCCGGGACGCTTTCTCGATGTGGCTTGCGGGCTGGGCGTCACCGTCAAGCACTTTCAGGACAAGGGCTGGGAGGCTTGTGGCGTCGACACGGACGCGACACTCAAGATCTGGTTCGAGCGGCAGGGCATCAATGGCGAAATCGGCTCCATCGAGAACGTCAGCTTCGATGCGCCTTTCGATCTCGTGCAGACAGCATATTCCATCTATTTCATCACTGAACCTATGGCTTTCCTGCGCCGTTTGCAGACGCTCCTGAAACCCGGCGGTCATGTGGGAATCGTGCTGGCGGATCTGCTGGCCTACACGCAACCGGGAGGGCCATCCTATCTGCACAGCTGGTTGCCCACCGTCGAAGGGCTGGAGCAGGCGCTCGCCCGTGCCGGATTTCGCGTGGTGCTGAAACAGAAGATCAAGGATACGTGGTTCGTGGCCGCCACGCCGGATGATGTGAAGGCCGGGGAATGGCAGGCCTCTGCGCCGCCCGTTGTGCGCATTTTGCGGCGTCACCGCATGCGGGCACTGAAGTTCGCCACGCTCGGGCGCGCACGTCAGATGCTGGCCAGCCTCGCCAAACGCGTTCTCAGCCGGCGAAACGGCTGAACTGCGCCACGACCTTCTCGTAGACCGGGCGCTTGAAAGGTATGATCAGATCGACGAGCCGGTCCATGCGCTCCCATCGCCAGGCGGAAAACTCGGGCTTGTGCCCGGGACCGGGGTTCAGCACATTGACTTCGCTGTCCTCACCCTCGAAGCGCAGGGCGAACCATTTTTGTGTCTGGCCGTGAAACCGCCCGCGCCAGGATTTTTTTGCCACGTCCCTTGGCAATTCGTAGGTGTACCAATCCTCCGCCTCGGCCAGAAAGCTGGTCGAGGTGACAGAGGTTTCCTCAGCCAGTTCGCGCAATGCCGCGTGGTAGGGGTTTTCACCGGGGTCCAGGCCACCTTGCGGCATCTGCCAGGAAAATCCGTCTCCCACATGCTCGGGCGTCGCATCCTTGCGGCGATCCCCGATCCACACGTGACCTTGCTTGTTGATGAGCATGATGCCCACGCAGGGGCGAAACTTCGGATAATGGGAAGGTTTAGGCATGCGCGCAGTCTAATTTGATTGCGCCCAGCGCGCCATCAGGAACTGCGCTTGGGCAATGCCGCAACGGAGCTGATCGGCACCAGAACGATACCGCGCCCCTCAGCCGCTTTCGCCCAGCGCGCAATGCGCTCCACCGTGACCGGCAAGGCCGAGCCAAAGCCGATGGCCACGCCTTTCTCTCTGGCGATCTTTTCCAACCGTGCGAGCGCCGCATCGATCTCCTGACCGCGCTGCACCGCATCGATCACGACCTCCGTTCGCGCCGAGGCCACACCGCCGACTGCAGCCATCTGGGGCGCAAGACTGCGGCCCGAAGAGCCGTCATCCATGTAGAGCAGCCCGCGCTGGCCGATCTCGCGGACGACCGGGCCTATGGCAGCCTCCGTCGACGTGAACCGCCCGCCCATGAAATTCACAACGCCGACGTAACCGCTGAACCGGCTCATCACCCAGTGCAGCCGGTCCAGATTCTGTTCCGCCGGCAGCGCCGAAACCAGTGTGTGCGGGCCGGGGTCGTTGTCGGGGTAGTCGAAAGGCTCCATGGGCGCTTGCAGCAGCACTTCATGGCCATTTTCACGGGCGCGGGCCACGTGACGCTCCAGATCGCTGCCGTAAGGTGCAAATGCCAGACTGATATCCGCAGGCAGCCGCTGGATCGCATCCGTGGTGCTGTTGGCACTGATCCCCAGACCGCCAATCACGATCGCGATCCGGGCCGCCGCAGCGCGCTGCACGGGCGTCACGGGCCTGGCATAGACATCGGCTGCGCGCAGGCCGTCGTCTCCAAGCTTCGGCATGACCCCGTGGCGACCCTTGTCGATCAGGCGGCGGTCGGGCGCGGCAGCCAGGCGAATGACTGCTTGCGCATCCGGCACACGGATGACAACCGAGCCAGGCGCCTGCGCCCCGCCCGTCCGCATCACGCGCACGCCCGCCCCCTGCTCCATGGCCGCAGCCTCCTGGCGGTCACCGTTGCGGTCATCCACGCCGGATGGGGCCGGGAACTCGCGCACATTGGAGCCCGGCTGCGATTGCACCGCGTTTTGCGGGGCGAATGCGGCAGCCGGCAGCGGTGTATCGCGCCGCGGCACTTTCTCGATCGTGGCGACCACCATCGGTTCACCGCCCAGAGGCTGATGGGTGAGGGTGAGATATGCCCCCAGGCTGGCGAGCGTGACCAGACAGGCGCCGCCTGTCAGTTTGCCCCAAGGCAGGCGGATGCGGCGCCCTGCTTTTGCAGGTGGCGCAAGACCAAGCGGTTTCGTCAGGACATCGTCCGACATGGGGTCCACAGGCTCACAACACGATGGGGCGAAGATTCGCGGGAATGCGGGCGCATCCAAACCTTACCAAATCCTAACGCCGTTAAGACCGCGTTAACGCTGCGTTTCCCCACATGTGAAAAAGGCCTCCCGGGGGAGGCCTTTTCCAGTTTACGCCTGTGACCGCTCAGCGGAAACGGACCTTGTCCTTGATTGCGGCTTCCGCGTTGGTTGGCACCACGCCCTTGGCCACGAAATCGGCCCAGTCCTTGTAGGGACGCTTGGCAATGATCGCTGCCGAACGGGCCGCACCGATCTGCGGGAGGTTGTCCAGCTCAGACGCAGGCGCCGTGTTGAGATTCACCAGCGTTGCGGCGGCAGGGCGTGTCGCGGGCGCTGTCGCGGCAGGTGCGGCTGGCGCAGGACGCGCCGCAGGTGCAGCCGGGGCTGCAGGCGGGGCTGCAGGTGTTGTGGGTGTCGTCGGGCGCAGCGGGTTGGCGGGCGGCGTCGCGGTCTGGGCGATGGCGAGTGTCGACATGGCGCTGAAGGCGACGGCGGTGATGACGGTCTTGAATGACATGATGAGGCCCCTTCGAGTGACCCTTGTGAGTTTGCGCAGCCGTGCCCGGGTCAAAGCGTTGGCCTGCGAGTCGAAGTAAACACTGCGTTTTTTTCTTGTCGGTTTCAAGAAAAGCGGTGTTGTTCCGATGAAGCAGTCCTAGGCGCTCCCTTCTGAATGCCTGTGGAATTCCGCGTTGTCTCTCATTCACATCAGCCGGAAACCCATTCTCCGCATTTGGCAGGAACGCCCTCGCCCCAAGGCATGATCGGAACGCTGGATGTCGAGTTCTTCGGGCTGCCCTCGATCAATTTGTCGGAGTAAACCATGTAGATCAGCACGTTCCGGCGCACATCGCAGCCGCGCACGATTTGCATGCGCTTGAAGAACAGCGAACGCGACTGCCGCATCATCACGGCACCCTGCTCGAATTTCTCCTTGAATTTGATGGGTCCCACCTGACGGCAGGCCAGGCTGATGTCGGACACCTGCTCGGCGAGGCCAAGGGCACCGCTCCAGCCTCCCTTTTCAGGCACGGTGAAATGGCAGGCGACACCCTCCACGGCCGGGTCGTCGACGCCGTATGTTGCCAGCTTGTCGTCGGGGGACAGCAGTTTGAACACGGTCGATTTGCGAAAGATCAGTTCAGGATCATTCGCGCTGGCCGGCGAAACCACCGCAAGCAACGCCAGCATGGCCAAGGAAATCTGTCTGCGATTCATTTGTGTGCACTCCAGTTTGCTTTCATATGGCGGGTGCAGGTGACATCTGAAAGGTGGGCCCCCGTTACTTTTCAGCCTTGAGGAATCCCAGTCTGCGCAGCGCCTGCTGCAGTTCATGCCGTCCGCTCAGGCTTTCGGGACCGGAAACGCGCTTGACCGAATGCCGCGCCCAATCGCCTTTCACATCCATGCCTTCGCGGCTGTAGAAGGCCGCCATCGCCGCGTTGTGGCGGGCAATCGCCCCGTCCTGCGCTGCGGCCTGATACTGGCCGTGATGCAAAACGGCCTCCTGCGGGAGGCGCGGCTTGATCCGTGCGGCATCGGCCACCGCATGCCCGACGCACAGGCCAAAGACCACGACGCAGCCCGGCGGCAGGCCGATCAGTTCGGCCACCTCCGCAGGCTTGTTGCGCATGCCGCCGATATAGACCGTGGCGAGGCCAAGGCTTTCCGCTGCCACGACAGCGTTCTGCGCCGCAAGCGCCGCATCGATGCTGGCGACAAGAAACATTTCCAGCGTGTCATTGCCTGCGTGCGGCAGGTCGAGCCGGTCACCCAGCCGGTTGAGCCGGGCCAGATCCGCGATCCACAACAGAAAGCACGGCGCGTCGATGATGTGTTGCTGCCCGCCCGCAAGCGCGGCACAACGCGCCCGTGCATCGCCCGCCGCCACGCTGACCACGCTCCAGGTCTGCAGGTTGGAGGATGTTGCCGCCGATTGCGCTGCAGCGATCATGGCCTCCAGAGCGCCCTCTGGCAAAGCATCCGGCTTGAATGACCGCACGGAACGATGCGCCAGCATGAGGTCGATGGCTGGGGATGCCGCGCATACGGCAGGCGCATTGCCTTCCCCGTAGCGAAGCGCGAGCAACTCAGAACTCATGTGATGGATTCCCGGGCTGATCTAAGGGATTGCTTGGCGCGGACATATCCCTAAGCTAACCCATCTGTCATGCTTTTGACCACCGCCACACGGGGCGTTCTGCCCATCGCCCCCACGCCCTTCACGCCCGGTGGAGCGGTTGACATCGAAAGCTTCGAGCGGCTGATGGCCCATTACCGCACCATCGGATCGGATGGCGTGACGGTGCTGGGCATCATGGGCGAGGCCCCCAAGCTCGAACCTGCGGAGGCGTTCGACATCGTGCGGCGCACGGCGCGCATCATGGCGGGGTTGCCCGTGATCGTCGGGGTGTCGGCCCCGGGCTTTGCCGCCATGCGGGCCCTGGCACGCGAAGCGATGGAGGCCGGTGCAGCCGGTGTGATGATCGCTCCCCACAACACGCTGCGCACCGATGACCAGATCACGGGCTATTACGCACAGGCCGCGGACGCGATCGGCACGGATGTGCCCTTCGTCATTCAGGATTATCCGCTGGTCACCCATGTGGTCATGACACCTGGCGTCATTCGCCGCATCGTCATGGAAAACCCCTCCTGTGTCATGCTGAAGGCTGAAGACTGGCCCGGCCTCGAAAAGATATCGATTCTGCGCCGTTTTCAGGCCGAGGGCAGCATGCGAGACATCTCCATTCTCGTGGCCAACGGCGGGCTGTTTCTGGATTTCGAGATGGCGCGCGGGGCTGACGGCTCCAACACGGGCTATGCCTTTCCCGAAATGCTGATTGATGTGGTGCGCCTGCACCAGGGCGGTGCGCGCGATTCGGCCCATGATCTGTTTGACGCGCATCTGCCTCTGTTGCGCTACGAACAACAGCCGGGCGTTGGCCTCGCCGTGCGCAAATATGTGATGATGCGGCGCGGGCTGATCACCTCGGACACCCAGCGCAAACCCGCAAGCGGGCTGAGCGCCCAGGCCAAAACCGAAGTGGAATATCTCCTGGCGCGCCTTGCCCGCACAGACAGCCGCGCCCGCATGTCGGACTAGCCACCCAGAATTGTCAGCGCCTGCGCATGCAGGGCAGCGTTGGCGGCCACAACGACGGATCCGCCTTTGGCAGCACTTGCGCCCGTCCATGTCGTGATGATGCCGCCAGCCCCCTCGATGATCGGGATCAGGGGCGCCACGTCATAATCCTGCAGACCCGTCTCGACCACGATGTCGATATGCCCGCCCGCAAGCAGACTGTAGGCATAGCAATCCGTGCCGTAGCGCGCGAGCTTGCACTGGCTTTCCAGCCTGTTGTAGCGATCGCCCTCGCTGCCAGTGATGAGTTTCGGGTTTGTGGTGGCGATGTAGCAATCGCCCAGCACCGTTCGGCGGCTGGTGGAGAGGCGGCGCTTGCCCTGCCCGCTGATCAGATGCGCCGTCCTGCCATCCCCCACAAACGTTTCGCCCACGAAGGGCTGATGCATCATGCCAAAGACTGGCTTGCCGTTGCGCAGTAGCCCAACCAGGGTGCCCCATGTGGGCAGACCGCAGATGAAGGCGCGCGTGCCGTCGATGGGATCGACCAGCCAGGTGTATTCCGCCGCGATGTTTTCCTCGCCGAACTCTTCGCCGCGAATGCCATGGGAGGGGAACCGATCCTTGATCAGGCGACGGATGGCCACCTCCCCAGCCCGGTCACCCTCCGTGACAGGGTCGAAGGCGCCCTTGCCATCCTTGTGACCGACAGACATCGCCATGCGAAAAAACGGCAGGATCGCGCGGCCCGACACGCCGGCCAGTTCCTGGAAGAAATCGTCGAGTGCGATGACGCTCATGAAAGATCGCCTAGCCCGGTTCTGTGACGCTGGCGAGAGGCGATCAGGCGCAAAAAGAGAGAACATCGCAGGTGCGCCACTGGTATGCAAAAAAAGCATGAAGCCTATGACCTGAAATAATAGCGTTTTTTATCAATATTTTACTGCCCTTGACTGGCAGATTTCGCTGTCGGGAACAAAAGAGAAGCCGCCTGGATTTCACATTGGCTCTTGCATTTTGTGCGCTGCACAATAACTTTAGAGCTTGCAGGGATGATTTCGATCCTCTCTGCATTGCCCTTCTTGGGCGTTTCCTCCCTAAGACTTGGGCCGCAGCGATGCGGCCCTATTTTTTGGCTATTCCGCTGCCAGCGCGAAACCGGCTGCTCCGCGCGAAAGACGGTCGCAAGCTGCCTTCACCGCAGCCATCAACCTGCCCTGCAGCGCATCGAATGTGGGCAGCGGCCGCACGGCCACCTCATCGACATAAAGCGCCCGGTTGATCTCGATCTGCAACGCATGAATGCCCGAGCGCGGATGTCCGTAATGTTCGGTGATATACCCCCCGGCATAGGGGCGGTTGCGGGCCACCACGAAGCCGTGGTCCTCGAAGGCCTGCTGGAACACATCCATCATGTGCGGCGCGCAACTCGTGCCATAGCGATCACCCAGGACAATGTCGGCGCGCCCATGCTCCTGCGGGCCGAGGCTGGCGGAGGGCATGGAGTGACAATCAACCAGCATGGCCTGCCCGAATCCCTCGATCGTGCTGAGCAGGAGGTGCTTGAGTGCCCGGTGGTAAGGCCTGTGTATGATCTCGATCCGCGCCATCGCATCTTCGACCGCGATCCGTCCGCGATAAATCTCCTGCCCCTCGCACACGATGCGGGGGATGGTGCCCAGTCCCCCCGCCACCCGCATGGAACGGGTGTTGGCATAGGCCGGCAATCGCCCGTCGAACATCCGCGGATCCAGCTCGTACGGCTCTCGGTTGACATCGATATAGGCGCGGGGCGCATGGGCCAGCAAAAGCGGCGCGCCCCATTCCAGAACAGGCTGGAAGAGCAGGTCCACGAAGCAATCTTCCGAACGACGCAGCGCGCGTTCATCCAGCCGTGCCGCATCGAGAAATGTTTGGGGATACTGACGGCCCGAATGCGGAGAACTGAAAACAAATGGGATGGTCTGCCGGCCTTGCGCCAACACTTCGAAGGACTGGCCGAAGAGGGGTTGTGCGTTACCTGCCC
>JANMMT010000202.1:0-23117 GCA_031373545.1 Hyphomicrobiales bacterium | reverse complement strand
CGCCGTTTTATGAAACGCTCTCGGTCTGACATATCAGGGTCGTATTCACGCATACGCGAGTTTATTCCGCGCACGCCCGTTACAAGCTCCTCAAGTATTTCATGTTGTGAACGTTTATGCTTATCAGATGGTGGCTTTTCAGGAATTTTGGAAAGAGTTTCCTGTAGCCGAGGCCATAATGATGGCACTAGCATATCGACTATCGAGCTTGCGGCTGGCTTCTCTGCCACTTTGTTAATGGATTTGATAACTTCCATAATGCCAACATTATCTACCTTCTGCGCTTGGAATTGTGACAATGGGCCGCTCAAGTCACTCAATTCAAGACCAAATAGCAGAGGTATAACTTTTCCATCGAGCATGGATTTTGAAAGAGCGCCAGCCTCAAACAGAATCCACTCAGAATTCAAATTTTCAGGGGTTATGCAAATGATCCCGAAATTTGCTGCCTCTAATTCGCCCGCAATGGCTTGGGCCCATCGCTCTCCTGCTGAAATATCTTTATCAGAAACCCAAGGTTCCACATACTGTAGAACCATTGGGAGCCATTGGCGGAGCGCATTTGCTAATTCCTTACTGCGCGTGCCGCTCCAACTAATAAATACTTTCATTATGCCCCCGCGACATTTTTCATTGCATTATCCAATAAAACGAAGGCGAATATATTAGCCCACTTTCGTCTTTTTCGTAGCATCCACATAGCTCGCCAGCACAGCACTTATGCGGCTCTGGTAGCCTTTTCCTGTGGATTTGAAGTGACCTAACACGCGGCGGGGCAGCCGGAGTGTGATTTGCTCGGTGCCATCGGGTTCTGCCAACTTTGTGGTGTCCCAAAAGCCTGCGGGTGTAGCACCGGCGTCGGGGTCAGCCGCTGCGCGCCGCTCAACCTCGGCTTCGCTCATGGCCTTCACAGCTTTGCTGAGGGGTGGGGCGGTGGGCAGATCGTCCACGCTGCCATACCGAACCACCTTAGAGGCCATGGTATTTTTTGCGGTCATGTTGGCCTGCCCTCCATGGCCCTCACCGCCCCGCCTTATCCCCGCACGCACCCAGCACAACTCCCCCAAACCCCCACGTCGGGACATCGCATTTCGAGCAGCCGTTGAGGCTGGAGAGGGCGAGAAGCGTAACAACGATAAGAGCTGCGCGGCGCATGGTCGGTTCCTTGATATGGTCTTTATAACCACTTTTTCCATTTGAAGAACATGTAGGGGACGACCGCCGCGCAAGCCATCATGACCAGCGCCATGGCATAGCCATATTGCCATTCGAGCTCCCACATCCCGGTCTTGAAATTCATGCCGTAAACCGATGCCACCAGCGTGGGCGGCATGAAGATGACAGCGAGAACCGAGAAAATCTTGACGATGCGGTTCTGCTCCAGGCTGACGAGGCCCAGCGTCGCATCCAGCACAAACTGCATCTTGCTGGAGAGGAACGAGGCGTGTTCCTCGATGCTCTGCACATCACGGATGGCGGTGCGCCACTCCGCCTGAAAACCCGAGGCGCGCTTGGGCCGCACGGTGTTGGCCGAGAGATAGAGCAGCATGCGCTCGAGGCTCACCATGCTTTCGCGCACATTGGAAATGAGGTCACCATGCCGCCCCAAACTGCGGATGACGTTCTGGTAGCCGCTGCCGCGATCCGCCGTCGCCATGTTGGTCTCAAACACATCGCGCGAGGTAATCTCGATGTTGTCGCCCACCGTGCGCAGCACCTCCGCCGCGCGGTCGATCACCGCCTCGATCAGGCCGTCCAGAACCGCTTCAGGCTGGTGGCTGCAGGTGCCGGGCTTGGTCAGCCGGTGCGAAAACATGGCGAAGGCGCGCGGCTCCTCGTAACGCACGGTCACGAGCGCCTTGTCCGTCACGATGAAGGAGATCGGCACCAGGGTGGGTGTGTGCGTGTCCGAGCGGCAAAGCACCCGCGCGGTCATGTAACGCGCGCCGTTTTCCGCGTAGAGCAGGTTGGAAGGCTCGATGTCGCGCATCTCGTCGCGGGTCGGAATCTCGATGCCCATATGCGTCTCGACGAGGCGATCCTCATCCCGCGTCGGCTCCATGAGGTCGATCCACAGCGAATCCTCGGGGATCGCCTGGCCGGCAACCAGCGTCGTCTTGTCGAGAAACTCGCCGTCCAGTCCCGCGCCCGTTCGGGCCTGGTACACAATGATCATCGCAGCAACCTTCGCTTCGCAAGAGGGCTAGTGCATTAGCGCAAAGCCTTCAAGCTCACGGGCGGAATGCTGCTGGAGGGCACGAAAAAATCAGGGGCGAGCGGCTGTGACGGGTCCACGCGGTACTGGTCGAAATCCGAGACGCCGCGCGCGTGCATGAACGTGTCGTCGATCAGGAATTGGCCGCTGAGTTCCTTTGCTGGCGTGGTGAAGATCATGTGCGCGGCATCAGCCAGGATATCAGGCGTGCGCGAAGCTTTCATCAGGGCATCGCCGCCCAGCAGGTTGTTCACCGCCGCCGTGGCGATGGTGGTGCGTGGCCACAGCGCGTTGACCGCGATGCCCTGTGGGCGCAACTCCCCGGCCAGCCCCAGCACACACAGGCTCATGCCGTATTTGGCGATGGAGTACGCGAGGTGCGGCGCAAACCATTTCTCGCTCATGTCGAGCGGCGGCGAGAGCATGAGGATGTGGGGATTGGCGGCTTTCGCCAGATGCGGAATGGCGAACTTCGACACCATGAAGGTGCCGCGCGTGTTGATCTGGTTCATCAGGTCGTAGCGCTTCATGTCGATGTCGGCGGTGCGCGCCAGATTGATGGCGGAGGCGTTGTTGACGACGATGTCGATGCCGCCAAAGGTCTCCACCGCCTTGGCCATGGCAGCCTTGACGCTCTCCTCGTCGCGCACATCGACCATGAGCGGCAGCGCCTTGCCGCCCGCTTTCTCGATGACTTCGGCGGCGCTGTAGATCGTGCCTTCAAGCTTGGGATGCGGTTCGGCGGTCTTGGCGGCGATGACGACATTCGCCCCGTCGCGCGCAGCGCGCAGGCCGATGGCGAGGCCTATCCCGCGCGATGCCCCGGTGATGAAAAGCGTCTTGCCGTTGAGGTTTGGCATATCTGTCACCGTGCTTTGCTTAAAAATGCGGTAAAGGCTTTTTGCGCCTCGCCCGATTTGAGCCGCTGCGCAAAATGCGCCGCCTCCTCATCGATGCGGGCCAGCGTTTCATCCGGCGAGCCGCGCAGCAGCCGGCGCGATATCCGCACCGCTTCGCGCGGCTTCGCGGCAATCTCGGCCGCGGCGGCAAAGCCTGCCTCTTCGATCTCGGCAGAGGGCACAAGCGCATTGGCCAGCCCGACTGCAATGGCTTGCTCTGGCCCGAATGGGCGGCCCATCACCAGCAATTCAAAGGCGCGGGCATGCCCCATGAGGCGCGGCCCAATGAGGCTGGAAGCCGCTTCGGGCACCAAAGCCAGATTGACAAAGGGCGTGGAGAGCTTGGCGCGCTCGCTCAGCAGCACATGATCGCAGTGCATGAGCAACGTGGTGCCCACACCCACCGCGATGCCGTCCACGGCAGCGACCATGGGCGTTTCGCTGATGGCGAGCGCGCGCAGAAAGCTGAGCACCTCGGTGCCCAGCGCACCGCTCATGGCGAACTTGGCGAAGTCATTCAGGTCATTGCCGGCCGAGAACACGCCGGGCAGGCCCAGAAACAGCACCGCCCCCACGCGGTCGTCCGTGTCAGCCCCCCGCAGCGCTTCAGCCATGGCGGCATACATGGCGGATGTCAGCGCATTCTTCTTGTCCGCGCGGTTCATGCGGATCGCCAGCACGCCGCCGCGATGGATGCGTTCGATGTGATCGCTCATCGCGGGCTATTCCGCCGCATCGAGATAGGCGCCGTTGACGGCGCAAGCGCCCTCGATAACGGCGCTTTCAATGCCCTGCGCGATTGACGCCGAGTTTTCCGCAAAGAACCGGCAATCGGCAATGCGCCGCCCGTGCGCGGGATCGCTGTCACCGCCCAGCATGGCGGTGCGGGATGCCAGCGCGGATTCGGCGAGGTAGGCCCCGCCAGCGGCCAGGCCAAAGAGGCGCAGATAGGGCGTCACCCCGGCCAGCGCGGCCGCTGGATCATTGGCGATCGCACCGCGCATCCACTCCGTGGCGCGCGCCAGGCTTTCCACGGCTTCAGACAAGCGCTCGCCCGCGCGGCCAAAGGCGGGGTCGTTGAGCTGGCTGACATGGTTGGCGGCGGCCCGGTAGCGCGCCAGCGAAGCCTTCACCGTTGCGCCGTCCGCAAGCGGCAATTTGCGCATCACCAGATCAATGGACTGGATGCCGTTGGTGCCCTCGTAGATTGTGAGGATGCGTGCATCACGGTAGAACTGCGCCGCACCGGTTTCCTCCACAAAGCCCATCCCGCCGTGAATTTGCACGCCCATGGAGGCGACCTCCACGCCGATGTCGGTGCTGAACGCCTTCGCCACAGGGGTCAGCAGGGAGGCTTCCTCATGGGCCGCTTTCTTCTTCGCCGGGTCCGTTTCCCGGTGAGAACGGTCCAGCGCCGCCGCCGTCACATAGCAGATCGTGCGCGCGGCCGCCGTGCGCGTGCGCATGTCGATCAGCATGCGTTTTACATCCGGGTGCTCGATGATCGGGCTCATGTCCTTGGCGGTCGAGCCCGGCGCCTTGCCCTGACGGCGCTCACGGGCATAGGAGAGCGCCTTCTGGTAGGCACGGTCCGCAATAGCCACGCCCTGCAAGGCGACACCGAGGCGCGCTGCATTCATCATGGTGAACATGCAGGCGAGGCCCTTGTTCTCCTCGCCGATCACCCAGCCCACCGCACCGCCGTTGTCGCCATAGACCAGCGTGCAGGTGGGGGAGGCATGGATTCCCAGCTTATCCTCGATGCCGCTGCACCGCACATCGTTGCGCGTGCCATCGGGCAGGAACTTCGGCACCAGAAACAGCGAGATGCCACGCGTGCCCGCCGGCGCATCGGGCAGGCGCGCCAGCACGAGATGCACGATGTTGGAGGTCAGATCATGTTCGCCGTAAGTGATGTAAATCTTCTGGCCCGTGATCTTGTAGGTGCCATCGCCCTGCGGCTCGGCTTTGGCGCGTAGCGCCGCCAGATCGGACCCCGCCTGCGGCTCGGTGAGGTTCATGGTGCCCGTCCACTCGCCGGACACCAGTTTGGCGAGATAGCGCTCCTGCAGGTCGGCCGAGCCATGCTGCGCCAGCGCCTCGATCGCGCCCATGGTGAGCAGCGGGTTGAGAGCAAAGGCCATGTTGGCCGCATTCCAGATTTCGGTGCAGGCCGAGCTGAGCAGGATCGGCAAGCCCTGCCCGCCGAATTTTTCCTCCGCCGCGAGCGCCAGCCAGCCCGCTGCGGCCCAATCGGTGTAAGCGGCTTTCCAACCCGGCGGTGTCGTGACCACGCCGTCCTTGAGCGATGTGCCCGCCCGGTCGCCGGACCAGTTGAGCGGCGCAAGTCGCTCCGCGGCAAATTTTCCCGCTTCATTCAGAATGGCATCAAGCGTCTCGTCATCGAGATCGGCGTAAATGCCGCTGGCCTGGCCTGCGCCAAGGCCGGCCACGTGTTTCATCACGAAGGCAATGTCGCTCACAGGCGCCCGATATGTCATGACATCCTCCCCAGGATCGTCCCGCACAAGGGAACATTTCACAATGCGCTTTTGGGCATGCTACTGAACAGCAGGCTAGCTTTCCCGAGCGCCCTCGGCAACCTCACTCGATTTAGTTCATATATAAACCAATGTCCAGCGTCGTCTCCTCTTCTGTGATCTGGCCCGCCGATGCCGCCCATGTGGCGCGGGCGGCGCGGGCACTGGCGGGTGGCGCGCTCATCGGCCTGCCGACGGAGACGGTCTACGGCCTCGCGGGAGATGCGACTTCGGGTCTGGCGGTGGCCCGCATCTACGAGGCGAAGGGCCGCCCCAGATTCAATCCGCTGATCAGCCATGTGGCGGATCGGGCCGCAGCTGAGGCGCACGGCGTCTTCAATGATCAAGCGCTTCGCTTGGCGGAAACCTTCTGGCCCGGGCCCCTGACTCTGGTGGTGCCGTTCAAGCCAGGCTCGCCTGTCTGCGATCTGGCCCGCGCGGGGCTCGCCACCATTGCCCTGCGCGTGCCTGCGCATCCTGTGGCGCTGGCCCTGCTGCGCCGCCACGGCACACCGCTCGCAGCACCTTCCGCCAACCGCTCGGGGCGCATCAGTCCCACAACCGCCCACGATGTGGTTGAGGAACTGGGCAGCAGGGTGGCGGGCGTACTGGAAGGCGGCGCCTGCACGGTGGGCGTTGAATCAACCGTCATCGCGTGCATGGAAGGCGAAGCCGTCCTGCTGCGCCCCGGCGGCGTTGCGCGCGACGAGATTGAGCGCATTCTGGGCCAACCCATGAGGGAAGCCGCGGGCACGCATCTCCACAGCGGCCCCGGCATGCTGGCTTCGCATTATGCCCCAGCGGCGCCGGTGCGGATGAATGCTCTCGACGTGCGGCCTGGAGAGGCGCTGCTCGGCTTCGGGCACAGATTCATCAAAGGGCAAACGTCGGCAACACCCTACCTGAATCTGTCGGCGGACGGTGATCTGCGCGAGGCTGCGGCGCGACTTTTTGCGTGCCTGCGGGCCTTGGACACAGACGGTTGCCCCGGCATTGCGGCAGCGCCTGTGCCGGACATCGGCTTGGGTGAAGCCATCAATGATCGTTTGTGTCGCGCATCAGCACCACGAAACTGAAACGATCTTCGGGCTGTTGATTTGACAACTCCGCGCCTGGTCCCCATTCATTTCAGCCTGAGATTGCATTTCGCGGGGCGCACAACCTGACATGCCACATGTGTCGTGGGACGATTTTCGGCTTGTGAAAGCCATTGCCGACACTGGCTCGCTCGCGGCGGCGGGTGATGCATTGGGACTCAACCACTCCACGGTGTTTCGCAGGCTCAATGCGCTTGAAACCGACTTGGGTTCGCGCATTTTCGAGCGGGCGCGCAACGGATACATGGCCACGCCAGCCGGAGAGGAAATGGTGGCGCTCGCGGCCCGCATGCAGGAAGAGGTGATCGATTTCGAGAGGCGTGTGGCGGGCAGCGATGTGAAACCCTCCGGCGAATTGCGCGTCACCACCAACGATTCACTCGTCGCGCATCTGATGACCCCGATGTTCGGCACGTTCTGCCGCCAGTTTCCCGAGATCAGCCTGGATGTCGTCATCGAGAACCGTGCGCTGAACCTTTCCCGCCGCGACGCCGATGTCGCCATTCGCGCCACGGCCGATCCGCCTGAGACACTGGTGGGGCGGCGTATCTCGGGAATCGGATGGTGCGTCTACGCCCACCGTGACATTGCAGTGCCTGTGCGATCCCAGGCCACTGACCTCACCGAAATGTGCTGGATCGGGTTTGGCGATGCGATCAGCAGCATCGGTCCCGCGCGATGGCTCAGCCAGAACCTGCCGCAGGCCCGCATCATGTATCGGCTCAACACGGTCTTGGGCATGGCGCAGGCTGTCGAGGCAGGCCTTGGCGTGGGATTTCTGCCCTGCTTCATCGGGGACCGCAGCGCCGCACTCCGGCGCATCGTCGCGCAACCCCAGATCTTCGACGGCGGCTTGTGGTTGCTGACCCACCCGGACTTGAAGAACGCCGCGCGCGTCCGCGTCTTCACGGATTTCATCGGCAAGGAACTCTCCCGCCACAAGTCGCTTCTGGAGGGACAAGCGACCACCGAAACCGGATAGCTATTGGGCCTAAGTGGCATTGTTTACGCGAGAAGGGGGCCTATAAACTTCACAAGATAGCGGGACGCCGCGGCGGAATAACCCCAGGCGAGGACAGGATCATGATCACCTACGGCCACTTCATTGGCGGGAAGCACGTGGCCGGCACATCCGGGCGATTTGCCGATGTGTTTCAGCCCATGGATGGCACGGTGCGGGGCCGGGTGGGGCTGGCGTCCACGGCGGAACTCACAGCTGCTGTCGCCAATGCCAAGGCCGCACAGCCGGCCTGGGCCGCCACCAACCCCCAGCGCCGCGCCCGTGTGCTGATGAAATTTCTCGATCTCGTGGCCAAGCACAACGATGAACTGGCCGACATTCTGGCGCGCGAGCATGGCAAGACCATTCCCGATGCCAAGGGAGACATCCAGCGCGGTGTCGAGGTGATCGAGACGTGCCTGGGCGCACCACATATGCTGAAAGGCGAGTTTACGGATGCGGCTGGTCCGGGCATCGACATCTATTCCATGCGCCAGCCGCTTGGCGTCGTGGCGGGCATCACGCCCTTCAACTTTCCGGCCATGATTCCGCTGTGGAAGATGGGTCCCGCGATTGTCTGCGGCAATGCCTTCATCCTGAAACCCTCCGAGCGTGACCCGGGTGTCCCCATGCGCCTGGCTGAACTGATGATCGAAGCGGGCCTGCCGCCCGGCATTCTCAACGTCGTCAACGGCGACAAGGAAAGCGTCGACGCCATCATTGACGACCCGGATATCCAAGCCATTGGTTTCGTCGGCTCCACCGCCATCGGGCAATACATTTACGGACGCGGCTGCTCCAATGGCAAGCGCGTGCAGGCCTTTGGCGGCGCGAAAAACCATATGATCATCATGCCGGACGCCGACATGGACCAAGCCGTCGATGCGCTGATCGGCGCGGGCTACGGCGCCGCCGGTGAGCGCTGCATGGCAATTTCGGTGGCTGTGCCCGTGGGCCAGGCCACGGCGGATGAGTTGGTGAAGCGGCTGATCCCGCGCGTGGAAAGCTTGAAAGTCGGCCCCTCCACCGATGGCTCGGCTGACTTCGGCCCGCTGGTGACCAAGGCGCATCTCGAAAAGGTAAAGGGCTACGTGGACATCGGCCTGGCCGAAGGCGCGACCCTTGCGGTGGATGGCCGCGGCTTTACCATGCAGGGTTACGAGAACGGCTTTTACATGGGTGGTTGCCTCTTCGACCACGTGACAACCGACATGCGAATCTACAAGGAGGAAATCTTCGGTCCCGTGCTGTCGGTCGTGCGCGCGCCCGATTATGCCGCCGCGCTCCAGATGACCAACGACCATGAGTATGGCAACGGCACCGCCATCTTCACCCGCGATGGTGACGCTGCGCGCGATTTCGCCGCCAAGGTCAATGTGGGCATGGTGGGCATCAACGTGCCGATTCCCGTGCCGCTGGCGTACTACACCTTTGGGGGTTGGAAGCGATCGGGCTTCGGCGACCTCAACCAGCACGGGCCAGATGCGTTCCGCTTCTACACCAAGACAAAAACCGTCACCGCGCGCTGGCCCTCGGGCATCAAGGATGGCGCAAGCTTTGTCATTCCGACGATGTGAGGTTTACTCGGCCGCCAGCTTGGGCAAGCGCCCCAGCACCTTGTGCCTCGCGACGGGAATCTGGGATCGCACACGCGCGATCAATGCCTTGTCGAGGCGCGCGCTCACATAACCCACGCCGTCCGAGGCCCTGGACACCACATGACCCCATGGGTCCGCGATAAGCGAGTGGCCATAGGTGAAGCGCTTGGCCCCGTCACCATCGGTGAAAAATCCGGTCTGGCCGGGGGCGAGCACATAACTTTCCGTCTCGATCGCGCGGGCGCGCAGCAGCACCTCCCAATGGTCTTTCCCGGTCTGGAGCGTGAAGGAGGCGGGCAGCGCAATCACATCACAACCCGCCGCTTGGAGCGCCTGAAACAGTTCCGGAAAGCGCAGATCGTAACAGATCGCGCAGCCCACCTTGAAGCCCTCGCAGTCGTACGTCACGATCTTGGAGCCGGGTTTGACCGTGGCAGACTCCCGATAGGCCGTGCCATCGGGCGCGGTGATGTCAAAGAGGTGGATCTTGTCGTAGCGCGCCACCTCAGTGCCTGTGCGGTCGAACACCACCGTGCGGTTGTGCACGTGGTCGCCTCCGGCAACTTTGGTGAGGATCGACCCCGCATGCACCCACACCCCGTGCTGGCGGGCGAACGCCTGCGCCGCCGCGTAAGCCGGGCCACCATCCGGGCTGTCCGCATGGGCCACCTTGTCTGCCGTGGTGCCGCCCGCCCAGTTCCAGTGCTCGGGCAGGGCCAGCCAGTCCGGCCGATCATCACGCATGACCGCGCTGGCAAGGCTCTCGAACTGCGCGATATTCGCCGCGACATCTGAAACGGATTGCATTTGGAGCAGGGCGGTTTTCATCGCTGTATCCTCTAGCGCCCCGTCTTCACCCGCGTCCACAGGCGTGTGACCACCCGTTGCAGGCGCTCGTCATAAGCGGTGTTAGTGAAGAGCTTTTGCAGCACGGCGTCGGATGGATAGACATTCGGGTTGCCCTGCACATCGGCCTTGATGCCACTCTTGGAGGCGGGCACAGGGTTCGCATATTCCACCAGGTTGGTGTTCGCCGCCGCCACTTCCGGCCGCAGCATGTAGGCGATGAAGGCATGCGCGTTGTCGGCGTTGGGCGCATCCTTCGGGATCGCCAGCGAATCGATCCACAACTGCGCGCCCTCGACCGGGATGATGTACTCGATCTCGGCCCCGCCCGCTTCCCTGGCGCGCTTGCGTGCCTGCAGGATATCGCCCGAGAAGCCGAGCGCGAGGCAGATATCGCCGCCCGCCAGCCCGTTGATGTACTCCGAGGAGTGGAACTTGCGGATGTTCTCGCGCACGCGAAACAGCGCATCGCCCGCCTTCTGGAGGTCATTGGCATTCTTGGAGTTGGGATCAAGTTTCAGCGCGCGCAGCACATTGGGCAGCACGTCTTCCGGCCCATCCAGCACATGAATGCCGCAATCCTTCAGCTTGCCCGACACCTTCGGATCGAGCAGCAGGTTCCAGCTCCGGGGAAAATCAGGCCCCAGCCGCTCGCGCACCTTTGCGACATTGATGCCCAGACCAATGGTGCCCCACATGTAGGGGACAGCGTGGCGGTTATCCGGATCATAGGCGCGCAGCCGCGTCATGATGTCGGGCCACAGCCCGCCGTAGGTGGCAATCTTGGCATGGTCGAGCGGCATGAACACGCCCGCTGCGACCATGCGCTGCAAAAATGGGGCGGAGGGCACAACGATGTCATAGCCCGATTTGCCTGCCAGCATCTTGGTCTCGACGATCTCGTTGTTGTCGTAGGTATCATAGACCACCTTGATGCCGGTTTCGCGGGTGAATGCCTCCAGCACCTTGGGGTCGATGTAGTCGTTCCAGTTGTAGACGTTGACGGTCTTGTCCTGCGCGGCGACAGGGCTGGCTGAGAGAGCCAGCGCCCAGGCCATGATGGCGAGGATTGTGGTGCAACGGCGGATCATGAATGGTCGGTCCCCAAAGTCAGTCTCACATCCCGTTTTAAGGTGCTCTGCTGGCGGTTGGCAATCTCCTGGGCGCTTCTCAAACCCGGCACAAAGGGGTACGCCGTGGTGAACTTACCTTGAGAATGCGTCTCACCTGAAGAAGAAACCATTCATGACACCGGCAGTTGCCAAGGCTTTCAAGGCGCTTCACGCGCATCGCACCAAGACAGGCGATCTTTCGCTTCGCACGCTTTTCGCGGAAGATCCCAAGCGCTTCCAGTCCCTCTCCTTCAGTGGGGCGGGGTTGCATCTCGATGCCTCCAAGAACCTGATCACGGACAAGACGCTGGCATTGCTCATCGCGCTGGCCGAAGCCGCCGGTGTGAAGGCGCGCGCCAAGGCTATGTTTGCGGGCGATGTCGTCAACATCACGGAGAACCGCGCCGTGCTGCACACGGCTCTGAGGGCGAATGGCGCGAGCAGGGCCAAGGTGGACGGCGTGGCCGTTGATCCGTTGATCAGCGCCGAGCTGGAGCGATTTCTGGCTTTCGCCGAAGATGTCCGCAGCGGGCGCACCGCCGCCGCAGACGGCAAGCCGTTTACGGATGTCGTCAACATCGGCATCGGCGGCTCGGATCTTGGCCCCGCCATGGCAACCCTGGCGCTGGCACCCTACGCCGACGGCCCACGCCTGCATTTCGTGTCCAACGTGGACGGCGCGCATCTCGCGGACACGTTGAAGGGTCTCGATCCCGCCCGCACGCTCGTGCTGATCGCCTCCAAGACCTTTACCACGCAGGAAACCATGGCCAATGCCCGCGCAGCCGAGGCGTGTATGCGCAAGGCCCTGAAAGACAAGGCCGGGCAGCATTTTGCTGCGCTCTCCACGGCGCGCGAAAAGGTGGTTGCCTTTGGTATCGACCCCGTCCGCATGTTCGGCTTCTGGGACTGGGTCGGCGGGCGCTATTCCATCTGGTCCGCCATCGGCATGCCCGTGGCCATTGCCGTTGGTGCGGCGCGGTTCCGGGAGTTTCTGGCCGGGGCGCGGGCCATGGACCTGCATTTTCTCAAGGCCCGGCCCGAAAAGAACCTGCCCCTGCTGCTGGCCCTCATTGGCATCTGGAACCGCAACATCCTGGGCTTTGCGGCCCATGCCGTGCTGCCCTACGAGCAGCGGCTCTCCCGCTTCGCAGCGTATCTCCAGCAGCTCGACATGGAATCCAACGGCAAGCGCGTGGGTATCGACGGCAAGCCCGTGACGCTTGCGACAGGCCCACTGGTGTTCGGCGAGCCTGGCACCAATGGCCAACACGCGTTCTATCAGTTGCTGCACCAGGGCACCGATGTGATCCCGGCAGATTTCCTCATCGGCGCCGAAGGACACGAGCCAGACATGGCGGGGCAGCATGCCCTCCTCATTGCCAATTGTCTGGCGCAGACCGAGGCGCTGATGAAGGGCCGCACGCTGGAGGAAGCCAGTGCGCAACTCAAATCCGCCGGGCTACCCTCCGCCGAAGTGAACCGCCTCGCGCCCCACAAGGTTTTTCCTGGAAACCGCCCCACCAACACGATTTTCTATGCCAAACTTGATCCAGCCGTTCTGGGTGCGCTGATTGCGCTTTATGAACACAAGGTCTTTGTGCAGGGCGTGATCTGGGGCATCAACTCCTTTGACCAGTGGGGCGTTGAACTGGGCAAGGAACTGGCCAGCAGCCTGCAGCCCATGGTCGAAGGCAGGACAAAGCCGACGGGACGCGATTCCTCCACGGCAGGGCTGATAAAGGCGCTCGCCAGGCTAGTTAAATTGGATGCTGCCAAGAAAGAGACGGACCGATGAACGACAAGCTGAAGGACAGTTTCGCCGAGCGGCATTTCGAGCGCGCACTGTTTGCCAGTCGCTGGCTGCTCGCGCCGTTCTTCATGGCGCTGATCATTGCGCTGGCCGTGCTGCTGCTCAAGGCGTTTCAGGAGCTTTGGCACTTTGTCAGCCACGCCTTCACCGCAACCGAGAGTGAAGTGATCCTGGGCGTGCTCGCCCTCATTGACCTGACACTCACCGGCTCGTTGATTTTGATCGTGGTGTTCTCTGGCTACGAGAATTTCGTCTCGAAAATCCAGCACGCGGGCCATGAGGATTGGCCGGAATGGATGAGCAAGATTGATTTTTCAGGCCTGAAACTCAAACTGCTCTCCTCCATCGTGGCGATTTCGGCGATACAGGTGCTCAAAGCCTTCATGAACCTCAAGAACATCTCGGACCGTGATCTGCTCTGGTATGCCGGCATCCACATGGTTTTCGTGCTCTCCGGCGTGTTCATGGCGCTGACCGACAAGATCAGCGGCGAGAGCAAGAGTTACGCGGCCAAGGACGATTACAAGACCGGCGGCGGGGCCTGATTCACCGCGCCACCAGCACCTCGCGGCAGGCAGGTGGCAAGGCATCCACCGACAGCGGCGGTGGCGGTGGGCGCTTGGGGCCGGTCGAGGGCGTTTTCGGACCGAAGAAAGCCTTGTGCTGCAAGGCCAGCCAATCGGTCAGCTCCTTGCCGCAACCATCGCCCTCGGGCGGCTCATCCTGCTCCTGACAATCCGTGCTGCCGGCCGGACATCCCATGCGGATGTGGAAATGATAGTTGTGGCCCCACATGGGCCGCACGGTGCGCAGCCAGGCCCGGTCGTTGCCCGCATCGCGGCAGAGCGCCTTCTTGATCGCCGGGTTGACGAAGATGCGGTGGACGCGCTCGTCCTTGGCGGCCAGCCGAATGATGCGCGTGTGATTGGGGGTCCAGACCGCAGGGTCGATGTCCATCCAGTCACTGCGAGCCATGTTGGTGGCGCTCATGTTCTCGCGCTCGTCGCGGCTGAGCTTGCGGCCTGGCATGGGTGTCAGCCAGAGGTCCGCATCGAGCCCGATCTGATGCGAGGCATGGCCCGTGAGCATGGGCCCGCCACGCGGCTGGGAAATGTCGCCGACCAGCAGCCCGGTCCAACCCGCCTCGCGCGGGGCGCGCTTGGCGAAATCCTCCAGCCAGTTGATGAGGACCGGATGGCCCCACATGCGGTTGCGTGAGAGGCGCATGACCTGCCACGCTGGACCATCCACCGCCAGCGCTGTACCGCCCGCCACGCAGCCGCGCGCATAGGAGCCGATGGCGCGCGCCGCCATGGGGGCGCCGCTGGTCTGCGAGCCGAACTGCTTTTTTGCGGCCCAATCGGGCAGGGTTTCCAGCACGCGGGCGCGCCGCTGCGCTTCTTCCGATTGCGTGGCCTGCGCCAAAGCGCCGCTGGCGATGGTTGCAAGGCCAAGGCTTGTGCAGACCGCAAGGAATGACAAACGGAACATTTTCATCTGGCGCAGGTGATTTGTCACATGTGTTAACCGTGTTTTCAGCCCGGATTCGAGCCTGCGGGCATCATGGTTGATAAAGCCTTACCATGATGATGCGATTGCTGTTCGATGACGAGGGGGAAATTCAGCGCGCCGACTGGTGGCTGGGCATCATTCTGCTTATCTCCCTCCATGCCCTGGCCAGCGCTTTGGCGGTGCGGCTGAGCGCGCCTGCAGTGGCCGACGGCCTCAAGACCTTTCTGGCTATTGCGGTGCTGGTGCCGTTCTACTCCATCAACGCCAAGCGCTTTCGCGCCACAGGCCGCACCCCTGCGCTGGCGCTGTGGGGCGCTGTTGTGCCCGCGCTGGCAACGCTCGCGGCCCTGCATCTGCGCTGGTCACCGCTGGATCTGACCTTGGGTCTGGCCACGCTGGCTGTCATGCTCTGGTACATCATCGATCTGGGCATGCTTGGCCATCAGCCCGCAGTTGACCGCTCGCGCCTGCCGCACTAGCCGTTGGAATATGACCTCTGATCCTGTGGAAATCGCCTGCGCCCTCGTGCGCTGCGCCTCCGTGACACCTGCCGATGCGGGGGCGCTGGGCGTGCTGGAATCCCTCTTGCAGCAGGCGGGGTTCACCACCCACCGCGTGGTGTTTGCCGAGCCAGGCACACCCGATATCGACAACCTTTACGCCCGCATAGGTGGGAGTGGCCCCGCGCTGGTCTTTGCGGGCCACACCGATGTGGTGCCACCGGGCAAGCTGGAGGCCTGGACCCACGGGCCTTTCGCGGCGGAGATCGTTGACGGACGCCTCTACGGACGCGGCGCGGAGGACATGAAGGGCGGTGTGGCGGCTTCGGTGGCGGCGGCCATCAACCATGTCAAGTGCTCCGGTACGCCCAAGAACGGCTCCATCTCGTTCCTGATCACGGGCGATGAGGAAGGCCCTGCCATCAACGGCACGGTGAAGCTGCTGGCCTGGGCCAAGGCACAGGGCTTTGCCATGGATCATTGCGTGCTGGGCGAGCCCACCAATGTGGAGGCGCTGGGCGACACGGTGAAGATCGGGCGGCGTGGCTCGCTGACCGGACACATCACCGTGCATGGCCAACAGGGGCATGTGGCCTACCCCGAGCGCGCCGCAAACCCGGTGCATGGCATGGCCCGCCTGATCACGGCGCTGCTGGCCACACCGCTTGATGCAGGCACGGCGCATTTTGCGCCCTCCAACCTGGAGGTGACCACCGTGGATGTGGGTAACCCCACCACCAACGTCATCCCCGCTGAGGCAAAAGCGAGCTTCAACATCCGCTTCAACGAGGGCTGGACGCCCGCGACACTGGAGGCCGAAATTCGGCGGCGGCTGGACGGAGCGGCAAGCGCGATCAACTACAGCGTGGTTTTTGCCACCACGAACGCGGTGGCTTTCGTGACCGAGCCGGGTACCTTCGTGGAGATGGTCACGGCGGCCATCACGGCCGAAACGGGCCGCACGCCCCGGCTTTCCACCACAGGTGGCACGTCGGATGCGCGCTTCATCAAGGATTATTGCCCCGTCGTGGAGTTTGGCCTCATCGGGCGCACCATGCATCAGGTGGATGAAAACGTATCCACCGCCGACATCGCGGCACTGACGCGCATCTACGAGCGCGTGATTGCGGCTTACTTCGCCTGAGCGCGCAAGGCTTTGAGACGCTGTCGCAGACGGTGTGCACCCTCTGCGACGCGGCCCTGCCACACGCCGCCGGGTGGTTCGATCAGCACATTGGCCATGGACCGCCGCTGCGACCAGATGAGCGCCTGAGGGTCAATGCTGTCGTCGGTCGCCGTATCGAGCAGCGCGAACCAGGGCTGGTCATAGAGCCATGCGGTCAGCAGCAGATCCAGCAGCACGCCGGGTGATTGCTTCGCCAGCGTTTCATCATAGGCCGTTTTCCAGAAGAACACCTCGCCGCCCATGCGCAGGAGCAGGCCACTGGCCAGAACACGCGTGTCTTGGCGCAGCTCAGCGATGAGCGCGCCTTCCGGCGACAGCTGCAGCAGCGTGCCGCGCACATAAGCCGCATCGCGCGGGTTTTGGGCAAGAGAGCTGCCATTGCGGCCTTTCCAGCCCGCCGCCTCCAGATGGGAGAAGGCCGCGAAGCCCTGGGCAACGGTTTCGGGCGTGTTGTGAACCACCAATTCAACCGGTCCGCCTGCATCCTCCAGCGACCGGCGTTTGGCACGCAGCCGCTTGCGCGTGCTGCCGGACAGCGCCGTGTCGAGGTAGGTTTTTGCGTCGGGGGCTGCGGCGCGTTCCAGCAGTGCGCGTTGCCAGCGCGTCAGCACCGTGAGGCGGATCGCACCTGCATCAGCCATATCCGCGAGGGCCTGCCAGACAGGCCCTTCTGCCAGCACATTGCGCAGACTGATTGCAGGCTGAAGTGTGAGGGCGTGGCGGATGAGCGCGGCGAAAGCGGATTGCTCCTGCCTAGCCGCCAGCAGCGGATAGCCCGCAACGTCGTAAAGCGGCACAGGGGGTGCGGCTAGCAGGGATACACCAGGCAAGATGCGCGTGCGCGCCACGGGCCAGAACCCGGCCAAGGCCCCATCGGAGGCATAGCAGGCCAGTGCCATGCATCCGGTGGGGCCCTGCTCGCTGCGGACAGCGCAAATCGCATGCGGATTGAAGGTCTGCGTTGCCGCAGCCAGTGCGCGCAACGCGCCCGCACGGGGCGTGATTTCAGCTCCCGTCAGCAGGCGCACGACATACACCTCAGACATGGGAACGGGCAGAGCGCGTGCGCGGATGCAGCGCAAAGATATGCACATCGAAACCAAGGCGCGCCTTCACCTCCCGCGCCACCAGAACCGAGGCCAGGGCATAGGCGAGCGCCGTGGAAACCGCTGCGCCCACACCGCCATAAGCAGGCACCAGCCACAGGCCGAGCGCCACATTGGCAGCGAAGGCTGCGCCGTAAGCCTTGGCGCAGGCTGCCTGATTGTCGGTCATCACCAGCAATTGCTCCGCCGGGCCAACCGCCGCGCGGGCAAGCAACCCCATAAGCAACAGGGTGGTCACAGGTGCGCCGCCGCTGAAGTCATTTCCAAACACAAGCAGCAGCAACGGCGCGGCCAACGCCACCAGCGCTGCCACACCCACCGAAGGCAGCAGCGTCCAGAGCGTCATGCGCCGCGCGTAACGCGCCAGTTCCGCCCGGTCGCCCGCCTGATGCAACGCGCTGAAATGGTGCCCGCTGGCCCAGGTCAGCCCATGATGCACAAAGGCCACCAGCGCCACGAGCCGCGCGGCCGCGCTGTAGACGCCCACCTCCGCATCGCTGCGCAGCAAGGCCAGCAGCACGATGTCGGTGGAGGTCATCAGCATGAAGGCCCCGTCGATCAGCATGACCGGCAGCCCCGCCATCAGCCAGCGGCGCGTGTCGTACCGCACCTCTCCCGCGCTCAACTCGCGTCTCAACCGGCGATAAGTCAGGATCAGCAATGCGAATGCCGCCAGCCACGTGGCCAGCACCAGCGACAGCACCGCCAGCAGCGCATCGGGTTTGGCCCCCGCCACCCATGCGATGATGAAGATCAACGGCACCAGCAGCGGGCGCAACACGAACCCGAGGCCATAGGCGAGCAGTTTCCAGCCTCGCGCCAGAGCAATGCCCTCCACCACATCCAGAGAGGCTTGGGCGGGGACGGTCAGCATCACAAGGCACGTGACCAGCGCCACGTTTGGAGAAATGAGGTCCCGTGCGAGCCAGGCAAACGCCGCGCCCGCGAGTGCGAACGCCGAGCCGATGCCAAAGGGCACCCAGCCGGAAAACCGGGCCAGGCCCCTGAGGCCGGCTGCATCACCACGCGCGTCATATTCGGGCAGGAACCGCTGCGGCATGGCTGTGAGGCCAAGCGACGAAAACCCCGCCACCAGCAGCATCAGCGTGCTGGCGGTGGCCACCACGCCGTACTCCTGCGTGCCCAGAGCCCGGGCAAACAGCACCTGCGTGAGGAACATCAACCCTGCGTTGACGACACGGGCGCCCACACCCGCCAGCGCGAGGATGCGCGTCTCGCGGCCTCTGTCCGGCGCAGGAGGGATGGGAAGGTCCATAGGCAGGCTTTACCAGCACAGACTTAAGGAAGGGTCAGCGCTTCTTCCAAAGCACAGGTTGCGACCAAAGCCATGCCGCGCCATGGTAGGCCAGACTTGGGAGGACCAACCATGACCGCAGCGATCACGGGCTGGGCGCATATGCCCTTTGGAAAACACGATACCATGACTGTGGAAAGCATGGTCGTGCAGGTCGCTTCCGAGGCGATGGCCCACGCCGGAATCGGGCCGGCCGATGTGGATGAAATCGTGCTTGGCCATTACAACGCAGGCTTTTCGGCGCAGGATTTTACCGCTTCATTGGTGTTGCAGGCGGACCCGGCCTTGCGTTTCAAGCCGACAACGCGGGTGGAAAACGCCTGCGCCACGGGCTCGGCGGCGGTGCACCAGGGCGCAAAATCCATCGCGGCGCGTGCTGCACGCATCGTGCTGGTGGTGGGCGTCGAGCAGATGACGACGACGCCCGGCGCACAGATCGGCCAGAATTTGCTGAAAGCCTCCTACCTGCCCGAGGATGGCGATACACCAGCGGGGTTTGCCGGCGTGTTTGGCAAGATCGCGGCGGCGTATTTCCAGAAATACGGCGACAATTCCGAGGCGCTGGCGCTGATCGCAGCCAAAAACCACCGCAACGGCGTGGGCAACCCCTATGCGCAGATGCGCAAGGACCTGGGCTATGACTTCTGCCGCACCGAGAGCGAGAAGAACCCCTTTGTGGCCGGGCCGCTCAAGCGCACGGATTGCTCGCTGGTGTCGGACGGTGCGGCGGCTCTGGTGCTGGCAGATCTGGGGACGGCGCTGCGCATGAAACGCGCCATCCACCTGCGCGGGTTGGGACATGCACAGGATTTTCTCCCTATGTCGAAGCGCGACATTCTGGCCTTTGAAGGCTGCACGGTGGCATGGCAGCGCGCACTCGCGGCGGCGGGAGCCACGCTGGACGATCTCTCCTTCGTGGAAACACACGATTGTTTCACGGTGGCCGAGCTCATCGAATACGAGGCGATGGGCCTGACCGGACCTGGAGAGGGCGCGCGTGCCATCAAGGAAGGCTGGACCGAAATGGGCGGAAAACTGCCCGTGAATCCATCGGGCGGGCTCAAATCAAAGGGGCACCCCATCGGCGCCACAGGCGTATCCATGCATGTGCTCAGCGCCATGCAACTGGCAGGCGAAGCACCTGAAGGCATTCAGGTGAAGGGCGCCAGAATGGGCGGTATCTTCAACATGGGCGGCGCTGCGGTTGCCAACTACGTCAGCGTGATGGAACAGGTGCGTTGACCTGAGAAGGGCGACGTGACATCGGGAGCGCCTTCCTTTTCCCTCACGCGCACGGTTTTCATGTCCAACGCCCAGTATGATGTTCTCGGCATCGGCAATGCCATTGTTGATCTGATCGCCCACGCACCGGAAGACTTTCTGGTGAAGGAGGCCATTCAGAAGGGCGGCATGACCCTCATCGATGAGCCGCGCGCTGAGCATCTCTACGCCCGCATGGGGCCCGCAACCATCACTTCGGGCGGTTCTGCCGGCAACACCATGGCGGGCATCGCATCCTTCGGCGGACGTGGCACCTACATCGGCAAGGTGCGCAATGATGAACTGGGCAAGATTTTCACCCACGACATCCGCACGATCGGCGTGCATTTCGACACCCCAGCCGCCACGGACGGAGCCGCCACCGCGCGCTGCATGATCATTGTGACCCCGGACGGCGAGCGGTCCATGAGCACCTATCTGGGCGCGTGCCAGCAGCTCTCTCCCGCCGACATCGACCCTGCTGTCGTGGCCGCCGCTGCTGTTACCTACATGGAGGGATATCTGTGGGATCCACCCGCCGCGAAAGAGGCTTTTCGCAAGGCCTCTGAGATCGCCCATGGCGCAAGGCGGCGCGTGGCGCTGACCTTGTCCGACAGTTTCTGTGTGGACCGCTACCGCGCTGAGTTTCTCGAATTGATGCGCTCAGGCGTGGTGGACCTCATCTTCGCGAATGAGGCAGAACTCAAATCGCTTTACGCCACTGCAGATTTTGACAGTGCTGTTGCTGCAGTGCGCCAGGATGTGCCGCACGCCGTCGTTACCCGCTCGGAGCTGGGGGCCATGTCCGTGACCCGCGAAGAGACCATTGCGGCCCCCGCCTTTCCGGTCGAGAGCATCGTTGACACCACCGGGGCAGGGGATCTTTTCGCAGCGGGATTTCTTTACGGCCTCACATCGGGGCGCGCGCAGCGCGACTGCCTGCGTCTGGGTGCTTTGGCCGCTGCCGAAGTGATTTCCCACATGGGGCCACGTCCGCTGGTGAACCTGCGCGACCTCGCACAACAGAATGGCCTGGGTTAAAGCGCGTGCCAGTTGCGCATCGGCGCAGCGCTGCGGCCCCTGGCAACGGCATCGAGTCCATAGTGGCGGGCCAAAGCCGCCAGCGCAAAACGCACGATGATTTTTGCGGTACGAGCGGGCCACTGGCGCTCTCGCTCGATGAGCGCCAGACCCTTTGAATAGCCGCACACATCCACGAGCAGGCCGGAAAACTCCGCCCCTACAGCCGCCAGCGCCTGCGCGGCATGCTGGCGCGATTGCACCATTGCCTCAGTTGGGTTGAGACCTGCCCCGCCCCCATCCATCGGCACGCCGCGTGTCCAGTCCATGGTGGTGCGCTGGATCATGCTGGCGCGGGAGAGATCCCGGGCAAGCCGCTCGCCCGCTTGTAACTCGTGGGGCTGGATGAATGGGGCCCCCGCTCGATCCTTGTGTGTCATCAGCCACACCAGCGGATGATCGTCTCCGATCGACCGGGAAACGGATTGGGCCAGGGAGGTGGCATGGGATAGGGTGCCGGAAGTGGCACGAGAATTGGCACAAGCATTGGCACGAGCAGTGGCGATTGACATGGCGATCTCCGAAACAGGAGATATATGACAATATACCTAGGAATATATGTCAAGAAGTTATTTATTATCCTGCTAAAACGCCGCCTTACGCAAAACGCCGCCTCAAATAAACGCCGCCCGGAGGCGGCGTTTCACAACAGTTCGGAACTTGGGTTTCTCAGCGGCGCGCGGTGCGCTTGCGCTTCTGACCCAGACCCATTTCCTTGGCAAGACGCGAGCGTGCTTCCGCGTAATTGGGGGCAACCATGGGGTAGTCGCTCGGCAAGCCCCACTTCTCGCGGTACTGCTCGGGCGACAGATCGTAGACCGTGCGCAGGTGGCGCTTGAGGGACTTGAATTTCTTGCCATCCTCGATGCAGATCAGATACTCGGGCGTGATCGACTTCTTGGGATTGACCGCGGGTTTCTGCGGCTCGACAGCAGCCGGCGGCGGAGGCGACCCGACGTTGGCGAGCGCAAGAAAAACCTCATTGATCAAATTGGGCAGGTCATGAGGCGACACGGAGTTGTTGCTGACATAAGCCGAGACAATCTCGGCTGAAAGTTCAATGAGTGTCAGTTCGTCGTTGTTCGACATGTGTGTTTCCTTAAAAATCGATCATTGATTCATAATCGTCGGAGCAGCATCTGAGCTGATTGGTTTGTCAAGCAGTCTGCGTATGCAGATTGCCGATTCGAACGATGAATTGAAGTGTAGATATTTGCAATAGAGATTACGGATATCTTTTCTACAACTCTCGTACAACTTTCGATATGATTACCTTTTCAGGTGTATGAAAATTTGACCGATACTCGAAATCGCATAAGCAGGCGGTCGTTTTGTGGCAACACACCGATAGGGATTATTCGCTCAATTTTGGTGTGTTTCAGGTGCGAAATCCTTCAATGAATATATATTTGAAATCGAAACGGCGTCATCGTTGGTGGCATAATGAAAACGAAAAGATCGCGAAATAGGGCATTCGATCTTGGCCCACAAGTTTCAGCGCACGCGTAGGTACGGTCTGTGAATTTTTGCTTTTCCAGTAAGTTTGCCAAATGGCCTGACATCTAGACAGTGCGCTTTGCCGGGTGCATGCCATGACGACTTGAGCAACGTCAGGACTGAATACAGTGCGAAAACTGCATGGGATATGTGCACTGGCTCTGTGGACTTTGGCCAGCAATTCATCGGGGACAGCCATGCCATTGAAGACGTCGCAATCTGGGCCACTTCAGGCGCAGACTCCGCCCAGTCAGGTTCCTGCCGCACAGATTCCTGCCGCACAGGTTCCGCCTGCACGTCCGGGCCACATGGCGGAGCTTGAAGAATTGCAAGCCGCGCGCAGAGCATCCACCCGCGCGGCATATGATCTTTTCATCGCCCGCCATCCTGCCAGCCGATATGTGCGAGAGGCGCGCCGTGAGCGTGATTCGCTCGCACGTTGATTGACAGCGCATCTTGCCCGTCTGGAGATGATAGCATGTGGACTCACGACACGCCTTTCGCACCGCCCGGCCAGAAAACCGCTGTCGAGGAAGGACAG
>JANMMT010000174.1:0-2463 GCA_031373545.1 Hyphomicrobiales bacterium | reverse complement strand
CAGACCCCACACCGATGCTGGGCCTGGCCTTTCGCCGCCCCTCGCCGCGAACGGCGGAGATCAGGGTGCTGGGGGGGCTGGTCCGGGGGGCTTTGGCTTTTTGCACCGGAGTTGTGCACCAGAAGGGGGCAGGCAGCACAGAGGGTTAGGTTTGATGTGTAATTCTTCATTTATGCAACGGCCTACCAATATTCCATACTGGCGGTTATCAGATCGCAATGGTGCGCTCGGCACCGAATTGCGTTTGTCCAGCCATTATGGCTAAATCAGCGTGAGCTTGGCCGTTGGGTTGTCTCTCACCTATTCGACGGTTGCCATGGCGTGGGTCGCGGCCATCGTGGTTTCTGCATCTGTAGGCTTCAACCTAACGATGGAGATCGACATGCTGCTAACCGTCAGTTTTGAAGGCGTGGTGAAGCTAGCATCTCTGTGGAGACCTAGTGGTCTGCCGATCCGCGCGGTGGCAACGACGAGCAAGGCGAAACATTCCGCAGGCTAGGAGAGATGCGGGGGGTGCAATTCCCCCCCTCCACACCTGCCAAAACTCCAGCAAGTGACATTCTACGGCGACTATTAGCGGCACCAAGAGAGCGATATGACGATAGCAGAACTTGGAACGGCTTTCGGTTCACTGCCCGCGTGGGTGATCCCGCTAGCTGCGGCGTTGGGCTTCTTAGGGTGGCGCGTGGTACGGTTCATGCACCGCATCGGCACCGAGATAGTCAAGACAGAGGAATGGCAGAAGCGCCATCGCGGCCTCTAGTGTCTCAGTTGGAAGTCCCACGCCATTTACGTAACTATCGCCAGCACCGGCACGTTCCTGTATGTTTGGCGTGAAGCATAGGCGGGCACAGTGCCGAAATTTGAACTCAGAATATATGCTCCGGTCAGGGCGAAGAACGACCTGCAGGGGTTGAAGCGTATGGTCGAGTTTTGGGCCGATGACAGGGAGGATGCGGCAGACAAGGCCAGCCAGATGTCTCTCTCCGATTTGGACGCCGACGACAAGGTTTTTGTCTTCGACGAATGCGGCGATCAGATTTCAGTTTTGCGGCCCTGATGCCAACAGGCCCTACAGGCGAGAAGTGAACCGTAGCCGTCCCTCTCAAAAATCTTGAATTGTGCAACACCTCTGCGCGCTCGCTCCCGCACCACAACCTCCGCTTCCACGACTTCCGGATCAAACGCGTAGCGCCGTGAGCAGAACTCACACGTGATGCCGATCTGGCCGTCATCGGCGTCATTCCGTGTGCGACTTCCGGAGCTGTGCAGCGCCAGCGGAACAGAGCCCGGAAACCAGCGCGATAACATGCCACGTCAGCGGCGCATGCTGCGAACCTACAAGAGCTCCTGCCACTGCCTCGCACCGTGAAAAACGCGCACGATTTCTACGCCGCCCTCGGCCTCCTGATACAGAATGACATAGTTGCCGAATGGGAGCATGCGCAGGTTTGGCCGCACGTCGAACCGGGCAACCCCCATGGCAGGCATGGTGCCAAGACGCTGGAAGCGCAGGAAGATGTCATCGACCCAGTTGAAAGCAGCAGCAGGATTGTTCTCGGCAATGTAAAGGGAAATGCCATCCAGATCGGCTTCTGCTTCAGGGCGCAGACGAAACATCATTGGTCGCGACGGGCCGTTCGTTTGGCATCCAGCTTTGCACGGATGCGCGCGAAGGCCTCCTCGCCATCAACGGGCTCGCCGCTGGCAAGGCCGATATCCCACAGACGGCCAAGCTCGGCCATGGCCTGCTCGCGCTGCATGCGGCGCTGCTTCCATTCGCGCAGGGCCTCGCGCATCACTTCGCTCGCTGACGCATACTCGCCGGCTTCCACCACCTGACGCATGGTTGCTGCCATTTCGGGCGTGAGCGCAACGCTCACCTTCTCGACATTCGCCATCGGGTAATCCTCTGCATTGCCGCTCTGGTAGGCAAGATTACTACCACAGACAACACCATTGCCCAAACGGGGTCCTGTGCTGGATTCTGGATCGGGCTCCGCGTTTCTCCACCCGTCCGGCGATCGGTCAGGGTGCCCCAACCTCCGCTTCCACCTGTGCCGGATCGAACTCATAGCGTCTTGAGCAGAACTCGCAGGTGATGCCGATCTGGCCGTCATCGGCGATCATGTCGTGGCGGTCCTTGGGCGAAAAGCCCTTCAGCATGCCCATGATGCGCTCGCGCGAGCAGCGGCATTCCTCATGGACGGCCTGCGCCTCGAAAACGCGGGCGCCGCGCTCGTGGAACAAGCGGTAGAGCAGGCTTTCGCTGGCGAGTGAAGGGTCCAGCAACTCGTGATCCGCGATGGTGCCGACCAGCGAGCGCGCCTCGCTCCAGCTGTCATCACGCACGCCATCCCCATCGACATCCGTGAGATAGTCGCTGCCCTCGGGTGCATCGCCCGGCGGCAGGTCGGCGGCGCGCATGCGATCAACCGATTGCGGCATGAACTGCACCATCAG
>JANMMT010000166.1:0-1726 GCA_031373545.1 Hyphomicrobiales bacterium | reverse complement strand
GTTGCACACCCTGAGCACCGGCGCGTCGAGGTGGTCGAAGCCCTCCTCCATGCAGATCGCAATGATCTCCGAAGCGATCGAGCAGGTCGGCCAGCCTTCCTCGGCAACGATCAGCCGGTTGGTCTTGGCGAGGCTTTCGAGCACGGTCTGCTTGTCGAGCGGGCGCAGGGTGCGAAGGTCGATCACCTCGGCCTCGATTCCTTCCTCGGCGAGCGTCTTGGCCGCATCGAGCGACAGGCCCACACCAATCGAGTAGGTGACGATGGTGACGTCAGCGCCCTCGCGCACGATCCGCGCCTTGCCAATGGGCAGCACGTGTTCCTCGATATCGGGGACGTCGAAGCTGCGGCCGTAGACGAGCTCGTTCTCGAGGAACACAACCGGATCGTCCGAGCGGATCGCGGCCTTCATCAGGCCCTTGGCATCGGCAGCGTCATAGGGCGCAATCACGATCAGGCCGGGGACGCTGGCATACCACGGCCCGTAGTTCTGGCTGTGCTGCGCGCCGACGCGGCTGGCTGCACCGTTGGGGCCGCGGAACACGATCGGACAGCGCATCTGGCCGCCCGACATGTAGTTGGTCTTGGCGGCCGAGTTGATGATGTGATCGATCGCCTGCATCGCGAAGTTAAATGTCATGAATTCGACGATCGGCCTGAGGCCGCCCATCGCAGCCCCGGTTCCGATGCCGGCAAAACCGTATTCGGTGATCGGCGTGTCGATGACGCGCTTGGGGCCAAACTCGGCGAGCAGGCCTTGCGTGACCTTGTAGGCGCCCTGATACTCGGCGACTTCCTCGCCCATCACGAAGACGCGGCCGTCGCGGCGCATTTCCTCGGCCATCGCATCACGCAGCGCCTCGCGCACCGTGGTGCTGATGACATTCGTCCCCGCAGGCACGGCCGGATCAGCAGCCGGAGCGGTGGGGGCAGGCTTTTCCGCCTTGGGAGCGGGAGCGGGTGCCGGAGCCGGTTCAGGAACAGCAGCGGGCACCGGCGCTGGTGCGGCAGGCGCGCTCGCCTCCCCTTCCAGCGCGATGAGCGCAATCACCGCGCCCACCGCCACGTCTTCGGTTCCGGCGGGCACGACGATCTTCTCAAGCACGCCTTCGTCGATGGCTTCGAATTCCATCGTCGCCTTGTCGGTCTCGATCTCGGCGATGATGTCGCCCGGTTCGATCCTGTCGCCTTCCTGCTTGAGCCACTTGGCGAGCGTGCCCTGCTCCATCGTCGGGGACAGCGCCGGCATCTTCAGTTCGATACCCATGGCTCAATAGGCCTCCACCAGCACATCGGTGTAGAGATCGCCCGGCCCCGGCTCGGGCGAGGTCTCGGCAAAGTCGGCGGCGGCGGCCACTTCGGCGCGGATCGCCTTGTCGATGGCTTTCAATTCGTCCTCGGTCTTGCCGGCTTCGATAAGGGTTTTCTTGAGCCCTTCGATCGGGTCGTGGTGGTCACGCTGTTCCTGCACTTCCTCGCGGGTGCGGTACTTGGCCGGGTCGGACATCGAGTGCCCGCGGTAGCGATAGGTGTTGCACTCCATGAGCACCGGGCCCTTGCCCGCACGGACATGGGCGAAGGCGACTTCGGCGGCGGCACGCACTTCACGCACGTCCATGCCGTTCACCTCCATGCCGGGGATGCGGAACGCGGTGCCACGGCGGTGGAACCGGGTTTCCGCAGAAGAGCGCGAACTCGCCGTGCCCATCGCGTACTGGTTGTCCTCG
>JANMMT010000144.1:0-1684 GCA_031373545.1 Hyphomicrobiales bacterium | reverse complement strand
CATGATGAACAGCGCGTTCGTCCTCGATCAATCGCGAGTCCTCGCGGGTCAGTTGCTCGGACGGACCGATCTCGACCCGCCGGCGCGAGTGCGGCATCTGTACGACCTCGCGTACAGCCGCGAACCGTCCGAAGCCGAAGTCAGCCGCGCCGCCGGATATCTCGACCGACTCCGCGCCGCGATGACTTCATCCGGCATCGCCGCCGCGGAAATCGACCTGCGCGCCTGGACCAGCCTCTGCCGCGCGGTCCTGTCTGCGAACGAATTCGTGTACGTGGAGTAAGCGGTCCAATGCCCTGCAACAGTTTCACACCGGTCTTCAATCGACGCGACCTGCTCAAGTTCAGCGCGGCGGGATTCGGCGGCCTTGCTCTGGCGGGACTCGTCGCCGACGAAGCGCGGGCCGATGCCAAGTCCGCAGCGCGGGCGAATCCACTCGCCGTGAAGCCGCCGCACTTCGAGCCGAAGGCCAAGCGGGTCATCTTCCTGTTCATGCACGGCGGGCCGTCGCAGGTGGACACGTTCGATTACAAGCCGCTGCTGGAACGAGACCACGGCAAGCCGCTGCCGTTCGCCAAGCCGCGCGTCTTTTCGGCACCGACCGGCAACCTGCTGAAGTCGCCGTTTGCGTTCAAGCAGTACGGTGAGAGCGGTGCCTGGGTCAGCGACATCTTTCCGCATGTCGGCCGGCGGGCCGACGACCTGTGCATCATCAACGGCATGCACGGTTCGAACTCGCGCCACGGAGGCGCGCTCCTGGAACTGCACACCGGCAGCGACACCTTCGTCCGGCCGAGCCTGGGATCGTGGATCACCTACGGTCTGGGGACCGAGAACCAGGATCTGCCGGGCTTCATCACGATGTGTCCGACGCTGACGCACGGCGGGGTGAACGCCTACAGCTCGTCGTTCCTGCCTGCCGTCTACGCGGGAACGCCGCTCGGCAACGCCAGCATTCCGTCGGATCAGGCGAAGATCCCGTTCATTGAGAACGCCGAGAAGCAGTCACGCGACTTGCAGCGACTGGAGCTCGACCTGCTCCGCGAAATGAACTCCGACCAGTTGGCGTCGACCGGTCCCGACAGCGTGCTGGAAAGCCGGATCGAATCGTTCGAACTCGCGTTCCGATTGCAGTCGGCCGCACCGCAATTGCAGGACATCAGCGACGAGACCGAGGCGACTCAGAAGCTGTACGGACTCGATCAGCCCGCGACGAAGAACTTCGGTCGGCAATGCCTGATGGCGCGCCGGTTCATCGAGCGCGGGGTCCGCTTCGTCCAATGCACGCACAGCTACAAGTGGGACCAGCACGGCAACCTGAAGGCGGACCACGCCAAGAACGCGCTGGAGGTCGACCAGCCGATCGCCGCGCTCTTGATCGATCTCAAGTCGCGCGGCCTGTTGGAAGACACGCTGATCCTGTGGGGCGGCGAGTTCGGCCGGACTCCGGTGGCGCAGGGTGACGACGGCCGCGACCACAATCCGCAGGGTTACACCATGTGGCTGGCGGGCGCCGGAGTGAAACCGGGCATCCGCTACGGCAAGACCGACGACTACGGTTACTACGCCGTCGAGAACAAGGTCCACCTGCACGACCTGCACGCGACCATGCTCCACCTGCTGGGCCTCGATCACGAGCGCCTGACATATCGATACGGCGGGCGCGACTTCCGGCTCACCGATG
>JANMMT010000130.1:0-37510 GCA_031373545.1 Hyphomicrobiales bacterium | reverse complement strand
CCTGCCTGGCCATTGATGGTGTCGTTGCCGCCAAGACCTTCAAACCGCTCTTGTCGCAGGTTGGCTGTGGTTGAGCCGGTGATCACGTCTGCGAAGTTGGTGCCGCGCACGCGCTCGATGTCAATCAGCGTATCGGTGTTGCCAAAGCCATCGGTCGCCGTGCCGGTGTCGAGGTTGACGATGGCACCCTGCGTTGTGCCTGAGCCATTATATGAAGCAGTGTCTTGGTCAGATGCACTTTGATCGGCATTGGAGCTTCCATTGATGGTATCGTTGCCTGCTCCACCACTCATGAAATCGCGGCCTTCGCCGCCAATCAGAGTGTCATTGCCACCATTGCCAAACAGGTTCTCGGATTGGCCCGCGCCTGTAATGGAGTCAGCTGCATTGCCGCCCCGGATTTCCTCGATGTTGTTGACAGAGTCTGTGTTTCCAAAGGTGTCGGTGACCGTTTGAAATGCGAGGTTGGCGATAATTCCGCCTGTCCCGCTTTCAGCAAGATAGTTGATGGTGTCAAACCCGGCAGTGCCATCAATCGTGTCATTGCCTGCACCACCGATGAACGTGTTGGCATTCGCATCCCCCGTGAGGGTGTCGTTTGCAGCCGTGCCGCGCACGGCTTCGATGCCCGTGAAGGTATCTGTGTTGCCAAACCCATCGACGGCAATGCCGGTCGCCAGGGAGACATTCACACCGGCAACGCCGCCCGATTGTGCATCCCGATCGTAACGAACGGTATCAAAACCAGCCCCCCCGCTGAACGAGTCTGCGCCCGCCAGGCCGTAGAATTCTTCATTCCCGCCCGACCCTGTCATGGTGTCCGCAAAAGCAGTGCCGCGCACGCCTTCAATCCCCGTGAATGTATCGGTGGCGCCAAAGCCATCAACAGCCGTGCCAGAACCGATTCCGGTAAAGGTGACATTCACGCCGGCAGCACCACCTGCCCCCTGATCGGAGTCATAGCGCAGCACATCGAAGCCGCCGCCGCCGTCAATTGTGTCATTGCCAGCCAGGCCACGAAATTCGTTATCGAGATTGTTGCCCGTGAATGTATCCGCCTGCGCTGTGCCGCGTGCAGCTTCGATGTTGGACAGTGTATCTGTGTTGCCGAAGCCATCAATGGCAACGCCGGTCGCAAGATTGATGTTGACAGCACCCGTGCCGCCGAAATTGGCATCCCGGTCATACCGCACTTCGTCAAAGCCACCCAGACCATTGATCGTGTCGTTGCCAGCCAGGCCAAAGAACTGCTCGGTTTCATCGGTGCGGTTGCTGCCCGTTAGGCCATCCGCAAAACGGGTGCCACGCACGGCTTCCACACTCGTAAAAGTGTCCGTGTTGCCAAAGCCATCGGTGGCGGTTCCTGTCCCCAGATTGACCGTGACGCCGGTGCTCGTGGCAAAAGTGACCGTCTCATCTGCAGTATAATCAATGGTGTCATAGCCTGCACCGGCATTGAATGTGTCATTCCCGCCAAGGCCGCGGAAGGTGTTGTCACTGGCATCTCCCAGAACCGAGTCAGCGAACATCGTGCCCCGGATGCGCTCGATGCTGGTGAAGATGTCCACGCCGCCATAACCATCGTTGTTGACGGTGCCATTGCCATTGCCGCTGTAGGTGACCGTCATGCCGGTTGTGGGCACTTGGCCCGTACCCAGCACGGGCTGGAACGTCATCTCGTCAAAGCCGCCACCACCTGTGATGGTGTCATTGCCTTCCATGCCGCGAAACCAGTTGTCCCCATTATTGCCCACAAGGGTGTCGTTGCCCACGCTGCCTTCGACACCCTCGATGTTGATGAATGTATCTGTGTTGCCATGGGTATCACGGGCTGAGTTTGCACCTTGTGTCAGGGCTCCGACCGTAACCGACGCCCCCGTGAGATTGGCGAACACGCCGCCTGTGCCCGTTTCCTGACGGTAGAAGACGATGTCATTTTCAGTGTCCACCCCGCCGTCAAAGGTGTCATTGCCTTCGTTGCCAGTGAACTGATCAGCGCCAGTGCCACCCGATATCAAATCGTTGCCCGCGCCTCCGGTCAGGACATCATCGCCGCCCAATCCGTTGATTGTATCGTTGCCCGACGTGCCGTTGATTGTGTCAGCATTGGCAGTACCGTTGAAGAGAGGCATGGAAATCTCCGATGGTGATCAAATTTTATGCTGCGTGCAGTGGCTCAACCGCCGCATTATAATTTTTGAAACTTTGCCACTTAGACGTGCAAAGGCAAGAAAAATCCACAAAACCCTATCGTTTTCATGTGCTTTTTACACTCAAACTCTTCGTTGGAACGTGAGAATAAGTAATTTTACAGTTCTTTGATCACTCGGACACGGCGCAATTGCGCGCCCAGAGCCCTGTGTTGGCGATGCGCCAGAGCGTGAAATCAAGCGGGCCCGTCGCGGCCATTCGTGCAGCGGCAAAGCGGCGGGTGGCGGCGGCGTCGAACACGCCCGGAAAACGTCGCACAGCCTCTTCCACTCCCGCTTCCACCTGTGATCGCAAAGCGCCACGCACCCAGTCTCCCTCTGGTGTGGCAAAGCCCAGCTTGTCGCGGCGCACATGGACTTTTGCCGGCAACAGATCACGCAAGCCATCCCGCAGCACACGTTTGGTCAGTGCGCGGTCAAACAGGTTGTCGCTGTGCAGCGACAGGCTGAACTCCACCAGGCGATGATCGAGAAACGGCACCCGCGCTTCGATGCCATGGCTCATGCTGTTGCGATCCTCCCAATGCAGCAGCATGGGCAGGTTGGTGGCATGGGTGAGAAGCCAATCCATTTCCGCCAGATCACCGGGCGGCGCCTGCCCGAGGCGTGCGGCGGCCAGCGCGTCGAGGCTGCCGGGGCGCTCCAGGAGCCAATCGCCCTCCCGGGCTCGATGCGCCGCGCGCCGCACAGAGGGACGCAGGCCTTGGGGGAGCATCTGACGGGCCAGCGCCAGCATGTCTTGCGCCACGTGCCCCACCTTGCCCCGCGCGCCAAGTCCCTCGCGCGGCAGGCGGTCGAGCAGGGTCTGGCCCAGCATCATGAACCGGCCCCGTTTCAGCAGATCGGCGAGCCGCAGCCCCATCAGCCCCGCGTAACCTGCGAGCTGCTCATCGGCGCCCTGCCCATCCAGCATCACCTTGATGCCCTGGGCCTTGGCCGCGCCGAACACCGCCCATTGCGCCAGGATAGATGTGGAGCCGAAGGGCTCATCCTGCGCCACGATGATGCGTTCAAGATTGTCGGCGAGATATCCTGCAACCGGCGTGATGGAATGCCCCGCAAAGCCCGTCATTTGCGAGACACTGGCAGCGTAATCCCCTTCGTCCACATCCATGCCGGGATAGGTCGCCGTGACCGTGGCAAAGCGCGCGCGCGCCGCTTCCTCACCCAGCAATGCCGAGACAGCGCCCACGATGGAGGAGGAATCCAGCCCGCCCGACAGACACGACCCCACGCGCACATCGGCCCGTAGATGCAGCTGCATTGAATCCATGAACAGCGCGCGAAAGGCTTCGGCTGCATCAACCGCGCGCATCTTGTGCCGCGCTGGCAGCGGCGGGTGATACCAGCGGCGGATGGCGGGCGCCGAGATGGAGCTGTTGCAGGCCAGTACAAGACACTCGCCGCCCCGCAGCTGCGTGATGCCCGCAAAGAGCGTCTCTTCGGTGTGGTCGGTGATGCCGAAGGCGAGGAACTCCCTGAGACGCGGTGTGTTGACCCTTCCGCTGACCGGCGGCAGGCCTGTGAGTTGCTTGATCTCGGAGGCCAGCGCCAGACCTTGCACATTGGCTGTGAGATACAGCGGCTTGATGCCGAAACGGTCGCGCGCGGCAAACAGCTGCTTGTTCCGGTCATCCCAGATGATGAAGGCGAACATGCCCAGGAGCCGATCCAGCGCCGCTTCACCCCAGGTCATGTAGGCTTGCAGCAGCACCTCGGTATCGGTCGCGGTGCGAAAGATGCTGCCGCGCTGCTCCAGCTCGCGGCGCAGCTCGCGGTAATTGTAGATCTCGCCGTTGAGCAGGATGTGGAAGCGTCCCTGTGGCTCCGCGAAGGGCTGCAGGCCTGCATCCGATGTATCGATGATGGCGAGCCGCCTGTGCCCCAGTGCGACAGGCCCAGCCGGGCTGTCATAGATCTGCCAGCCCCGTCCATCGGGCCCGCGGTGGGCCACGCGGTCGAGGCGCGCGGGGTCCGGCGCAAAGCCGACGGAGGCGTAGAGGCCGCACATTCAGGACGAAGCTTTCATGGCAAAACTGTGCACGCCCGGGCGGCACTGTTCAAGCGACGCCTTCACGCGCCCGCAATCGCCTCGCGTGTCGCTGCGATGATGTAGGCCTGCGTCGGGGCGTCCAGGTAAGGGTGCATGGGCAGCGCCAGCACCTCCTGCGACAGCCGCTCGGACACCGGCAGGCCATTGCCGGCTACGGGAAACTTGGCATAGGCCGTCTGCTGGTGGAGGGGCCGGGGGTAATACACCGCCGTGGGCACGCCGCGGACTTTCAGGGCCGCGATGATGGCATCGCGCTTATCGGCTTTCACGCGGATGGTATACTGCGCCCAGACGGACTGACATCCGGCCATGACAACCGGCGTGATCGCGACATCGTGGAGGCCGGTCTGGTAGCGCGCAGCAACCTCTTGCCGCGCGGCGATCTCGGCGGGGTAGACTTTCAGTTTCTCCAGCAGGATCGCGGCCTGCAACGTGTCGAGGCGCGAGTTCACGCCCACGCGCACGTTGTCGTATTTGTCGGTGCCCTTGCCGTGCACATGCAGCGAGCGGATGATGGCGGCGTAGTCATCATCGCTCGTGAACACCGCGCCGCCATCGCCGTAGCAGCCCAGCGGCTTGGCGGGGAAAAAGCTGGTGGTGGCAAAGGTGCCGATGGAACCCGTGATGCGGCCTTTGTAATTGGCGCCAAAGCCCTGGGCGGAATCCGAAATCAGCGCGATCTGTTCCGCTGCACAGAAGGCCTCGATGGCATCGTAATCCGCCGCCTGGCCAAAAAGATCGACCGCGATCAGCGCCTTGACCTCAAGCCCCATCTGCCTGGCCGTCGCCATGGCCTGGGGGAGGCTTTTGGGATCGAGATTGTACGTCGCCGCGTCGATATCGACAAAGATCGGCGTGGCGCCCAGCCAGGCGACCACCTCGGCCGTGGAGGCGAAGGTGAAGCTCGGGCAGATGACCGCGTGGCCGGGGCGCAATTGCATGGCCATGAGGCACAGGCCGATGGCATCGGTGCCATTGGCGCAGCCGATGGCGTGCTTGGCACCACAAAATGTAGCCAGCTCATTTTCAAGCTGCTTGACCTGCGGCCCCATGATGAACTGCGCCGCATCCACCGCGCCCAGAATGGCTATGTCCATTGCCGCGCCGATGTGGCGGCGCTGGGCCTTGAGGTCGATGAACTCGATCTTAGGAATCGCAGACGACATCAGACGATTTCCTCAAGCGCGCCAGCGGATTCGCGGTAGCGGCGGCCTGTCTCGGGGCAGGTCAAATCAGCGCCCAGCTTATGGCCAGCATGGCTCATCCAGCCCATGCGCCGCGCCGGCACGCCCGCCATGACCGCGTGGGCCGGAACATCCTTTGCCACAACTGCGCCCGCGCCGATGAAGCAATATTCGCCCAGCACATGCCCGCACACGATGGTGGCATTGGCGCCGATGGACGCACCGCGCTTGACGAGGGTGGGGCGATACTCCGCCTTGCGGGCGATCGCGGCACGGGGATTATTGACGTTGGTGAAGACACAGGACGGACCGCAGAACACATCATCCTCCAGTGTGACGCCTTCATAGACCGAGACGTTGTTCTGTATCTTCACATCGTTTCCGATGGTCACCCGCGGGCCGATCACCACATTCTGACCGATGTTGCAGCCCGTGCCGATGCTGACCTCGCCCAGAACATGGCTGAAATGCCAGATCTTGGTGCCTGCGCCGATGGTGACACCCGCATCGACATAGGCCGAAGCATGGATCGTCACGCCCGGATGCGCGCCGTGCAGGCCAGAGGCAGCGCCGTGCAGGCCCGACCCGGCAGCCGGCTTTTCCGCTGGGCCGGCAGCAAGGGAAAGCGTTGCGCGCTCCAGCACGCGCTGCACGCGCAGGGCCTCGTGCCCATCGGTACGAGGCTGTGCACCCGTGCGCATGCAATCGATGAAATGCTGGCATTCGGCCTTCAGCGGCTCGCTTGATCTGTCATAGGGAATGGCGAGGGCTTCAGCCTTGACGGGCGTAGGCGCACCGTCTTTCCAGACGATCTGATGCGGGTAGTGGAGGAGCTTTCGCTCGGCATCCATCTGGCTGTCCTCGAACACGGCCATGCCGCGCTCGCCCACCACCACCAGCCGATGCTCCTTGAACGGATGCAGCCACGAGGTGAAGACATGGCCCTTGAGGCCCGAGGGGAAAGACAATTGCACCATCGCCGTATCGCCGATCCTGGCGTGCAACGTAGGCGCCGTCATCGCCGACACATGCCCCGGCTCCTCGCCTGCCAGACTGAGGAGCATCGAGATGTCATGGGGCGCGAAGGACCACAGCACATCTTCCTCCCGGCGGATTTTGCCGAGCGACAGGCGGTTGGAATAGACATAGGTCAATCGCCCAAGCGTGCCGTCCCTGACCACTTGGCCGAGCGCGACAAAGGCCGGATGGTATTGCAGGAGGTGCCCAACCATGAGCACACGCCCGGCACGATCCGCCGCATCGATCATCGCCTGCGCATCCTCCAGCCCGAGCGCCAGCGGCTTTTCCACAAAGACATGTTTGCCGGCTGCAAAAGCCTTCAACGCCAGTGGTGCGTGCAACGCGGCCGGTGCGGCGATGGCCAGGCCTGTGATCGCGGGGTCCGCCAGCACGGCGTCAAAGGTGCGTGCGACTGCGCCGTGACGGACTGCCAGTTCACTGGCGACGGCATGGTCCGCATCCACAATGGCACCGAGGGCCCCCAGCTCGGCAAAGCTGCGCACGAGGTTGCGCCCCCAGTACCCAGCGCCGACAACCGCGACGCGGCTCATGCCTTGACGACCCGGTCGTTCGAAACGCCGGCGCGCTCCATGGCATTGCGGGTGTCGATCACGAGCTTGGCGTGCTTGGCCACAAGCGCATAATCCACATTGTCATGGTCCGTGGCAATCAGCACGACATCATGATCCGCCAGCGTTTCGGCTGACAGCGGAACGGATGCACGGCCGGTCAGCTCGGGATGCTCGCGTGTCTTGGGAATCCTCGCCACATATGGATCGTGGAAGCTGGCGGTGCCGCCCCGCTGCTCGATGATCTCGATGAGCTTCAAAGAGGGACTCTCGCGCATGTCATCGACATTCTTCTTGTAGGCCACACCCAGCAGCAGCACCTTCGCCGTGCTGAGGGACAAACCCAGCCGGCGGTCCAGCGCCTCGATCAGCTTGCCGATGACGATGTAGGGCATGCGCGTGTTGATCTGCCCTGCCAACTCGATGAAACGGGTGGAGATGTCGTACTCGCGTGCTTTCCACGTCAGGTAGAACGGGTCGATGGGGATGCAATGCCCGCCGAGGCCTGGCCCGGGATAGAAGGGCATGTAGCCGAAGGGCTTGGTCTTGGCGGCCTCGATGACCTCCCAGATGTCCACTCCCATGGCGGCGTAGATGCCCTTGAGCTCGTTCACGAGGGCAATGTTCACGGCGCGGAAAATGTTTTCGGTCAGCTTCACGGCCTCGGCCGCCTCGGGCGAGGACACCGGCACCGTGCGCTCGACGATGCGCCCATACAGCGCGTTGGCGAGGCCGGCAGCCATCTCGCCATCCGCGCCGACCACCTTGGGAATCGACCGCGTGGAGTGCTGCATATTCCCGGGATCTTCGCGCTCCGGCGAATAGGCGAGATAGAAATCTTCGCCGCTCTTCAGACCGCCGCGTTCGAGGATGGGCTTCATCACATCCCGTGTCGTCCCGGGATAAGTCGTGGATTCCAGCACCACAAGCTGATCCTTGCGCAGCACTTTGGCAATCGCCTCGGTCGTGCTCACGACGTAGGAAAGGTCGGGCTCGCGTTGCTTGGAGAGCGGCGTGGGCACCGCGATGAGAATGGCATCGGGCTCCGACAAGCGCGTCAGATCCGTGGTGGCCTCGAACTGGCCCGTCGCGAGGGCTGCCGCGATATCGGCCCCGGGAATGTGCTTGATGAAGCTTTCGCCCGCATTGAGCTGCGCCACGCGGGTGGCGTCGACGTCGAAACCGAGCACCGAAAAACCCGCACGAATCGCGGTCAAGGCCAGCGGTATCCCGACATAGCCCAGACCGACAATGCCGATTGTAACCTTGCCGCCAGAAAATCGATCAATTAATTCAGACATCTGGCCTAACGTTTCACATTGGTTTTTGTTCTGGTTGTTTTGCGATTTACGAATTCGTGGATGCACCGTCAATGTTTCCCCGGACAAGATTGTCAAGCCAATTAGCAAGCGCCATGTCTATTTCGGTCGTTTACCGGCCCTGTGCCAATCCCGGTTGCTGGCAGATCGCCAAGCGATAACGATGTGCTAAGAGGGTCGCGCAAACGGCCACACGGCCTTAAAGACCAGGTCTCGGCATCGCAAACCGTTACCACTCAAAGACAAGGTAGTCCCAAATGTGCGGCATTGCCGGCATCCTTCACCTCGATGGCCAACCGGCCCATGCGGATATCCTGCGCGCGATGACGTCGGCCATTGCCCACCGGGGGCCCGATTCCGATGGCATCTGGATGAACGGCGCGGTGGGGCTTGGCCATCGCCGCCTGGCCATCCTTGATCTGTCGCCCGCCGGGCATCAGCCCATGCTGACGCCCGACAAGCGCTTTGCCCTGACCTACAACGGCGAGATCTACAATCAGGCGGAACTGCGGCGGGATCTTGAAACCGAGGGCGTGGTGTTTGCCTCACGCAGCGACACGGAGGTGCTTTTGCAGGCGCTGGTGCGCTGGGGCGTCGAGAGAACGCTGGCGCGGCTCAACGGCATGTTTGCCTTTGCCTTCTTCGACGGGCAGGCGCAGCGTCTCGTGCTGGCGCGGGACCGCTTCGGCGTGAAGCCGCTGTACTACGCCATGTGCGGTGACACACTGCTGTTCGGCTCCGAAATCAAGGCGATCCTGCCTCACCCCGCCTACACCAAGGAAATCGATCTGGAAGGGCTGGTCGAATATCTGACGTTCCAGAACTTCTTCACAAGCAACACGCTGTTCAAGGGCGTCAAGCTCCTGCCGGCAGGCTCCCTTGCCAGCATCACACTGGGGCGCGGCGGCGTGCCCGAAGCGCCGCTGACCACGCAGCGCTACTGGGATTACCATTTTGTCGAGCCCGGCACCGTGCGCAGCGAAGCCTCCTGCAAGGATGAGCTCAAGGGCCTGTTCGAGCAGGCGGTCGAGCGCCAGCTCATGGGCGATGTGGATGTGGGCGCCTATCTCTCGGGCGGCATGGATTCAGGCTCGATCACGGCGGTTGCCTCCAAGCGCCTCTCCTACATGCGCACCTTCACCTGCGGCTTTGATCTGAGCTCTGCGTCGGGGCTGGAACTCTCTTTCGACGAGCGCGGTGCGGCCGAACGCATGTCTTACCTCTTCAAGACCGAGCATTACGAGATGGTGCTGAAATCGGGCGACATGGAGCGCGTCATGCCGCGCCTTGCCTGGCATCTGGAAGAGCCGCGCGTCGGGCAATCCTATCCCAATTTCTACATCGCGCAGCTGGCCTCCAAGTTCAACAAGGTGATGCTGGCGGGCACGGGCGGGGATGAACTCTTCGGCGGTTATCCGTGGCGCTACTACCGCGCGGTTAGCAACGACAGTTTCGAGCATTATGTCGATAACTACTTCGGATTCTGGCAGCGCATCTTCACCGCCGATGTCTTGAAAAAGGCCTGCCGCCCGATCTGGGACAAGGTGAGCCACGTTTCGCCCCGCGAGATTTTCAAGGGTGTGTTTCAATCCCATGCCGATCAATTGACGCGGCCCGAAGACTACGTGAACCACTCGCTGTACTTCGAGTGCAAGACCTTCCTGCACGGGCTGCTGGTGGTGGAAGACAAGCTGGCCATGGCCCATGGGCTGGAAACGCGCGTGCCCTTCCTCGACAATGATCTGGTTGATTTTGCCATGCGGTTACCCGTGGGCATGAAGCTGGGCAACCTGCAGGAGGTGTTGCAAATCAACGAGAACACGCCGGCCAACAAGCTGGCCAAATACTTCCAGAAGACCAATGACGGCAAGCTGCTGCTGCGCAAGATGATGTCGGAATTTCTGCCCACAGACATCACGGACCGCGAGAAACAGGGCTTTTCCGCGCCCGATGCAAGCTGGTTCAAGGGCGAGAGCATCGATTACGTGACGCGCCGCATCCTTGACCCCAAGGCGCGCATCTACCGCGTGCTCGACTATCACGCGATCAAGGAGCAACTCGATGAGCACCTGGAAGGGCGGACCAACAAGCGCCTGATGATCTGGTCGCTGCTCAATCTCGAGGAAATGTTCGACCGCTACGATCTGGTGTGATTTCAGGTGGCCTCACCCCGAGCCTGTCGAAGGGCGAGGCCAGCACAGAACGACAATCCTCTGCCCTTCGAGAGCCTCAGGGTGAGGATTGTGAGGCAATTCCCATCAAAGCCGATGCCCCGAGAGGCAGGTGTAACCCGCGTTTAACGTCACCGCTGCCGTGACATACACCCCGAGCGCCGCCGTATCGCCCGCCGTCATCGCCAGCATGGTGACAAGCGAAAGATAATCCTGCCCGTTGGCCGGAATGATGTGGCTGACCCAGATGCCCGCTGCCGTGCCGTTGCGCAGGATGGCCGCCGTGACCGCTGCAGCGGCTGGCCCCGCCGTCTGCACGAGTTGGGCCACAAACACATAGGTTCCCGTGGCAGGAGCTGTGAAGCGGTTCTGTGCCGTGCTGAAATTTGCCGATGCAATGCGCGGGGTCGACATGTTGGTGATCTGTGTCCAGACGTTGAGGCCCGTGATGCTCTGGTTCGCAGCCGTCTGGTAATCGAAGGGCGCGGCATAACCCGCCGCCTGGCCGTCCACGTAGCCCTTGGTGGCAACGCCGAGCGCCGCCGTCGGCGCACCGAAGACGGTGGCGAGACCGCTGGTTGCGTCGATCACCAGCGCATCTTTCCAGCTCATGCCATCTGCGCTGACCTTGCAGCGCCAGTTGTCATCCCCCATCAGGCCCATTTCGGCGCGCCCGCTGTAGGCGGTCTGAAACAGGGCGCTGGCGCTGTTGGCAGCCGCCGCCTTGTTGAGCTTGAGCTGGTGACCCGTGCCCGCATGATCGAACAGGCTGGCATTGCTCTTGAGCGCGAGGCGGTTGGTGGTATCGGCTGCGGCATTGATGCCCAGCAGGGCAGGCTGGTTGGGCAGGGCCGCCGTCACCCAGCCCGTGCCCACAAAGGCCAGCAGCAGTTGCTCGGCGACCACATAGCAGCGCCAGCCCCCTTGCGGCACGTAGAACCGCCAGGCCCCCGTATCCGCCACCGCGATCTGGCCGGCGCGGCCCGCAAAAGCACCTGTCGGGTTGGCCGCAATGAGATAGCTGTCGCCATCCGCGAACGTGGCGGGCGGCGCCGTCTGCGTGCGGTTGATCACCGCGAGCTGGGCCAGCGAATCCACAGCCACCAATGCGTCGTTGAGTGTGACGTGCTTTTGCGATTGCCCGGCGGCAAGCAGCGGGAGTTTCAGGCGAAGCGTATCTGGCATGGGGCAATCCTCGAAATGATGAGGCTTTAAAAAGGCATATATTCCTTTTTCTGTCAATTAAGTCTGATATGTTTCGTTGCTGCTTTGCACAATCCGTGCTTTGAGCGGGCATGCGCGTGCTGCACGGACCCGTGAATGTTGGCAATCAGCCCTGGGTGCTTTCGCGCGCCGAGCGGGCTCTGGGCGCGGACAGCGACCTTGTGGTCGCTTATGGCAGCTGGCTCGATTATCCTGCGGACCGCATGCTCTCGGCGCAAGCCGATGGGCAATCTCTGGCTGACAAACTGCGCCGTGCGGTGTTTGGCTTGCAGGCGACCGGTGATTATGACGTGCTGCACTATTATTTCGGCCAATCCTACATCTACCGGCCCGGCAGGCGCGACACCTGGCTCAACTTTGCTGATCTCCGGCTGGCAAAGGCGCGCGGCAAGCGCATCTTCATGACGCTGCAGGGCTGTGATGCGCGCCTCGCCGGGGCCAGCCACCGCACCCACGCGGTGACCATGTGCAAGCCGGAGGGCTGCCGTTATTTTTCAGGTTGCACCACGAACCAGGACCATGTGCGCGCCGCCATGATTGCGCATATTCTGCCGCTTTGCGACCGTGTCTTCGTGCTGAATCCTGATCTCAAGCGCCACGCCCCCATGGCCGAGTTTCTGCCCTATGCCAGCGTGGACAGTGCCGCCGTGCCGCTGTCCCTGCCTGCCGCCACCGGGCGACCTCTGGTGCTGCATGCGCCTACGGATCCGCTGATCAAGGGCTCGGCAGAGATCGAGGCGGCCCTGGCCGTGCTGGCAAAGGAGTTCGCGTTCGACTTCATAAAGGTCACCGGCGTGCCACATGCCGAGGCGATGCAGCTCTATGCCCGGGCTGACCTCGTGATCGACCAGATCCTGGGGGGCTGGTACGGCGGCTTTGCGGTGGAATTGATGGCCATGGGCAAGCCCGTTGCCGCCTACATCCGCGCCGAGGACCTTCCCGCCGTGCCCCCCGAAATGGCTGCAGCCCTGCCGATCCTGCGGATCGATCCGCGCAGCCTCGTCGCGGATTTGCGCCGCATTTTCGAGCGCCGCGCTGATTGGCCTGCCTTGGGGCAGGCCTCGCGCAGTTTCGTGGAGCGCTGGCACGACCCGGCAAAGGTTGCGGGGGCTTTGCTGCGCGTCTATGCCGACCCATCCGTACCCTTGGAGTTCTAAAGACAAACCATGCGCACCCATTTGCTCTCAACCCTGCGCGGCGTCGGCCCGGCCAGCGGACAGGCGTTGAAACTGGAAGCCTTTACCTATGACGGCGACCACGTGACCGAGGGCGTCCTGCATGCCGACGGCGGCCATTGGTATCCCATCATCGACGGCGTGCCATGCTTTCTGCGCGGCGCGTTGAAGCCTGATTTCACTGCCTTTGCGACCAAACACGGCCTGCCGCCCCATGGGGAAGATCTGGGCCGCAGCAGCGCCGGGGAACAGGCGCGCACGACGCAGACCTTCTCCGACAAATGGCGGCGCTTCAAGAATTACGGGCTGGAGCCCGCTCATCAGGAATTTCTCTACGATTGGTATTGCAAGAAATTCGGTGTCGCGGATGTGGAGGCGCTCAAAGCCATCTACCGCGATTGCGCCATGACGCTGGAGGTCGGACCGGGATCGGGCTTCAACAGCCGCTTCATCGCAGAAACCACACGCGGCCAACACGTGGCGCTCGATGTCTCGGACGCCGCCTCTACAACCTTCGGCAACACGAAGGATGTGTCCAACTGCACGGTGGTGCAGGCGGACCTGATGGATGCGCCCTTCCCGGATGGCACATTTGACCTCATCGTCGCCGACGGCGTCTTGCACCACACGCCTGATACGCGCGAGGCCGTGCGTGCGCTCTATGCCAAACTCAGGCCGGGCGGGCGTTTCTTCTTCTATGTCTATCGGCAGATGGGCGCGGCGCGTTACTTCGTCGATCAGCATATCCGGCAAGCCTTCATGCCGCTGTCGCCGGATGAATGCTACGCCGCCTGCGAGGGCATCACCGAGCTGGGCCGAGAGCTTTCCAAGCTGGGCGCCAAGATCACGCTGGAAAAACCCATCGATGTTCTGGGCATCCCGGCCGGCACCCATGATGTGCAGCGGCTGCTCTATTACAATTTCATCAAGTGCTTCTGGAACGACGCATTCGACTATGAAACCAACAACATGGTCAATTTCGACTGGTATCACCCGCACAATGCCTGGCAGCATTCCACCGAGGAGGTGACGGGGTGGCTGCACGAGCTGGGCTGCACGACATATCAATTCAACGACGCCAATCCGAACGGCATATCCGCGTTCGTCACCAAGCCGGACGCCTGAGCCATGGCGCGCATCGTTATAGCAGGCGCCTCAGGCCTGACTGGCCTTGCGCTGACACAGCACCTGGACGCGAATCACGAGGTGATTGCCGTGGCGCGGCGCGCACGGCCTAAAGTCATACCTGTCGGCGCGCAGTGGATCAGCGCCGATGTGAGCACGCCGGGCTGGACCACTGCTTTGCCGACGACATATGACGCGGTTTATGCGCTTTTCCAGTCGCCAGACTTTCGGGATTTTCCCGCCAAGGCAGCGGGCGTGTTTGCGACCAATGTGAGCGGCTTGCAGGAGTTGTTGGGCCATGCCCAGCGCGCGGGTTGCCGCCGTTTTGTCTTTACCTCGACAGGCGGGCTCTATGCGCCATCATCCGCACCGCTGACCGAAGACGCGCCCCTCGGCACAGCCGGGCCGCTCGGCTATTATCTCACGACCAAGCGCTGCGGGGAATTGTTGGTGGAAAGCTATGCCAGCCAGTTTTCCACACTGATCCTGCGCCCATTCTTCATTTACGGACCGGGCCAATCCGCCAGCATGCTGATGCCGCGCCTCATCCACAGTGTGCGCGAAGGTCAGGCGGTCAATTTGCAAGGCAAGCACGGTCTGAGCATGAATCCCATAGAGGTGGAGGACGCGGCGCACCTTTTGGCGGCAGCTTTAGATCCGGCCGTCACGGGTGTCCTCAACCTGGCCGGGCCCGAAAGCCTCACTCTGATGCAGATCGGAGACATGATCGGCAAGCATCTTGCTAAGCCGGCTCTCTATTCCTTTCAGCCCGAGCAGCAGGCCCCCACCATGATCGGCGACATCTCGCGTTTGCAGGCCGCTCTTGGCCAACCTTCTGTCCCACCATTCGAGGGGCTGCGCCGCATGATCAACTCGGCTAGACCCACGGTATAAACTTGCGATGGCCGGCGCGTCCGGCGAAGGATGACCCATGGACCTCAACGGCAAGCGTTTCGTCGTCATTGGCGGAGCAGGGCTGATCGGCTCGCACACCATCGATCAACTGCTGAAAAGCGATGTGAAGGAGGTCGTGATCTACGACAACTTCGTGCGCGGCACGGCGGAAAACCTCAGCCATGCGTTGAAAGACCCCCGCGTCAAGATCAATGAGGCCGGCGGCGACGTCACCCAGACCGATATTCTGGAGCAGGCGATCCAGGGGGCGGACGGCGTGTTTCACTTCGCCGCACTCTGGCTGCTGCAATGCCATGAATACCCGCGCACGGCTTTTGATGTGAATGTGCGCGGCACCTTCAACGTGCTGGATGCCTGCGTGAAACAGGGCGTGCAGCGCCTGGTCTGGTCATCCTCCGCCTCGGTCTACGGCGATGCGCGCACCGAGCCGATGGACGAGGACCACCCCTTCGACAACAAGAATTTCTACGGCGCGACCAAGATCTGCGGCGAGGCCATGGCCCGGGCCTATCATCACCGCTACGGCCTCAATTTCATTGGCCTGCGCTACATGAACGTCTATGGCCCGCGGCAGGATTACAAAGGCGCTTACATTGCCGTGATCATGAAGATGCTGGATGCCATCGATCGGGGCGAAGGCCCCACTATTTTTGGCGATGGCAGCGAGGCCTTCGATTTCGTGGCGGTGGAAGACTGCGCGGCGGCCAACATCTGCGGCATGAAAGCGAGCCCCGTGGATCGTTTCTACAACGTGGGTACCGGCACCCGCACCTCGCTGAAGGAGGTGGCAGAAAAGCTGCTCAACCTGACGGGCTGCAACCAGCCCATCAACTACAAGGAGCGCAGCCAGGCGACGCTCGTGCGCAACCGCATCGGCGATCCGCGCCGCGCGTCAAGCGAGATCGGCTTCACGGCCGGCATCGACCTCAATGAAGGTCTTCGGCGCCTGATCGAGTGGCGCAAGAGCCACATCGAGGAGGTGGATGCGCGCCGCAGGAAAGCGAGCTGAGCCTGATGGCTGCTGCGCTGACCGCTCTGGGGAACGGCGCGCTCTGGCTGCTCGCCTTCATTTTCCGGCGCAAGATCACGACACGGGCGATCATCTGGCTCTCCTATCAGGTTCTGGAACTCGGCGTGCGGATTGGGCGCGGTCTCACCCGCCGGCGGCTGGCCAGGGGCCGCCCGCGCAGCCTGTGGGGCGTGACGCCGCTGTTGACCTTGCCCCTCAAGGCGCGCGCCGATGAATTGCTGGGCATCCGCTCCGACAGCGTGGTCTGGACGACCTATCACATCGGCCGTCGCTTCAGCCACAACTTGCGTCTGTTGCCGGCTATCGTACGCCGGCTCAACCCCGAGCTTCTGGCTTCACTGGGGCGGTTCGTGCTGGCTTTCGCGCTGCTGCGCTACGACATCTTCCATTACTTCAACGATCGGGCACTGCTCTGGCCCAGCCGGCATCTGGCACTGGAATCCGACGAGTTGGACATCCTCAAGCGCGCAGGCAAACGCAGTTATGTTTTCGTCTACGGGGCCGACATCCGCACGCGCGAGGCGACACTTGCGCTCGGACAATGGAACGTCTGCGCACAATGCCCCGAGCCCGGTCGCTACTGTGTCTGCGATGACGCCAAAGGCCGGGCTGGCGTGTCAGAGGTGATGGCGCGCGCAACAGCCATGGTCGCCATGGCCGACATGACGGTCTACGCGCCGGACGCGCACCGCCTCGACTATTGGCCCATCGACACAGCTGCCATTGCCGCCCGCCCACCGCCAAACCTTGATAAACCATTGAAGATTGCTCATGCGCCCAACCATACGCATTTCAAGGGCACGCACCATCTGCAAACCGCTGTGGCCAAACTCCAGTCGGAGGGCCTTGCCATTGAATTGTCTGTCCTTTCAGGCGTACCCAACACCGAGGTGATGCGGCTGTTTGCCGAGGCGGATGTGGTGGCGGATCAATTTATCAGCGGGGCTTTCGGCTACACTGCGCTGGAAGCGATGGCCCATGCCAAACCTGTACTGTGCTACATCCGCAATACAGATTGCGTGCTCGCAGCAGATGAATGTCCGCTGCTCCAGACGAGCCCTGCAACCCTCGAAGCCGTGCTGCGCTGGTGCCTCGCCAACCGCGATGCGCTCAGCCGCATTGGCGCACAGGGGCGCATCTATGTGGAGCGCCATCACAGCATCGCAGCCGTCGCGGGGCGGTTCAGCAGGCTTTACGACGAGACAGGGGATTTTCCGCCCCATCTGCGCGCGCGCTGGGCGTTCTTTCGCCAGGGGGAAGCTGCGCGGCAGGCTGACATAGTGCCCATGACGGGATGGCAGCACCCGTTTCCGGTGGTAGATGCCATTGCAACGGATTAGTATTTAGCCGGCAAATCATCATAGAGTGCCACCAACTTCTGCCATTCCGCATCGGTCCGGTTCGCCGCCAGCACAGCGGGGATGGCCGCTTTCAGCGCCGCGCGTCTGGAAGGGTCACCCATGGCGCGCATGGCTTGCCCGATGCTGACGGGATTATCTCCCGCAAAGCCAAGGCCGACGCCGCCGTCAATCAGGAGCCGACGCACTTCGGGATAATCCACTGTCAGCACCGGCAGGCCAGCATGGAGATACTCGAACACCTTGTTGGGCAGGGCATAGATCGCGCTCTTGCAAAAGCCCTCCACGGTGTAGAGCCCGACATCCGCACCTATGAGCGCTGCAACCACATCCTGCGCGGCGACCGGTGGCAGCAGAAACAGGCGCTCCGCCACGCCGGCCGCGCGCGCCACACCCTCGTAATGCGCTGCGTAAGCCTCCAGATTCGGCCCCCGGATCAACAGGCAGCAATCGGGCGCATGGCCCAGCGCGCGGATCACCGGTTCCAGCGCCCGCGAAGGCCCAATGCCGCCCTGATAGGCAATGAGCAACTGGTGCGGCGCAAGCTCCAGTTCCGCACGCAGGTCTGGCATCAACCTCGTGTGGGTTTCTCCGGCGGCTGGAATGTTGCGCACCACCGCGACCGTGCGGCCACGACCGGACGCCATCTCTTCGGCGATGGACTTGCACACGGTGAGCGTGATGGAAGCATGGCGCAGCACCAGCGCCTCCAACCAGCGGTAGAGCCCGCGTCGCAGGGGGCCAATGCGCACATAGGTGGAGCGCCGGTTTGCCCAGACCACGCTTTCAGAGAACCATTCATGATGATCCGCCACCACATGCGCGCCCGTCTGCCGCCCCGCAATGAGCGCGATCAGCATGGTCGTCAGATCATGGGCATGGATGGCAAAAGGGGCATGGCGCAGGGCGGCAGCCAGCATCTCGCCGCCGAGAAAATTGGGGAAATGATAGGCAAAGCGCCCGGCGCTCTCCGGCAGGGGGTCGAAGGCGATGCCCGCGCCCCAGTCGATCGGCTCGCCCCGGTGCGGGCCACCATCAGGCCACACGATGGTGACCCCGTAACCTGCATCAGCCAACGCCTGCGCTGCGCGCCGCACACGGGGGTCTGAGCGCAGGTCAGAGACCACCAGCATGACGACCGCGCGCCCCCCAGCAGCCTGGCCGATGCCAACCCGCCCACGGCGCCACGCTGCAGCAAAGCGCAGCGCATCCAGAGGGAGGCTGGTCGCCGCACGCGCCGCGCCCGCCGAATCAATGACCACTGCGCCGATGCGCCGCAGGCGGTTTCCCAGAGGTGTCCCGGGCGGAAACCACCGCGCCAGGCGCGCACGCAGGCCTGTTGCGCGGGGTGTATCAATGTCCAGTGGCTTGCTCCTTCGGATCGCCCCCGCACAAACATCGTGCGCATGAGGGATGCAAGGGCAGACGTGCAACTTCATGGGTGCGGATTGCGCGGCCTTCATTCAAGGCGCGGCGCCTCCCATACCTGGCCCCTTGGATCGCACTTGGCATTTCCTTTTATCCGCGACTGCGCCTAAAAGGTGGGACACCCAGCTTCATCCGCGTTTTCCGGCAGTTGCCGCCCGCTGGTGAAGGTGAAACACCAGTGAGCCGAACAAGAACAGGCGCGCATGCGCCGGGGGAGCCTGCCGATGACCTATGTGGTCACCGAAAACTGCATCAAGTGCAAATACATGGATTGTGTCGAGGTCTGCCCCGTGGATTGTTTCTACGAGGGCGACAACATGCTGATCATCCACCCCGATGAGTGCATCGACTGCGGCGTCTGCGAGCCGGAATGCCCGGCGGAAGCCATCAAGCCGGACACCGAGCCAGGCCTTGAATCCTGGCTGAAACTCAACGCGGATTACGCCAAGACCTGGCCCAACATCACCATCAAGCGCGAGCAACCGGCGGATGCGAAGGAATGGGATGGCAAGCCCGGCAAGCTTGAACATTTTTCGCCAGAACCTGGCGAAGGCGACTGAGCGCGCAACACAGGGGCTGCGCTTCCCAAAAACCCTCACCCCGAGGCTCCCGAAGGATGGAGGATTTTCTGGTTTGAAAGCCCCCACCCTTCGACAAGCTCAGGGTGAGGGCTGTTATCTGCTGCCGTTCATGCCGCTTGAAGCTGCCGCACCGGGCTTTGCAGGTGCTTTTGCTGCGCAAGAGCGTGTGGTTCCGGCAGGCTTTCGATCGCGGCCAGCGCCTTCACCACGCCTTCCTGCAACTTTTCAAAGGCGCGCACCTCGATCTGGCGCACGCGCTCGCGGCTGACGCCAAACTCCACCGACAGCGCTTCCAGCGTCATGGGGTTATCCTCCAGACGCCGCGCCTCGATGATGCGACGCTCGCGCAGGTTGAGCGCCTGCATCGCGCGGGCCAGCGCCAGCGAGCGGTTATCGCGCTCCTCGGCGTCAGCCACCAGCACATCCTGCCGGGTGCTCTCGTCCATGAGCATGTCCTGCCACTCGCCGCTGTCGCCATCGAGACTCATCGGCGCGTTCAGCGAAGCATCGCCCGATAGGCGGCGGTTCATATCGATGACTTCCTTCTCCTCGACCCCCAGCTTGGTGGCGATGGCCGCCACATGCTCGGGGCGCAGATCACCCTCGCCGAGCGCGTCGATCTGGCTTTTGGCCTTGCGCAGGTTGAAGAACAGCTTCTTCTGCCCCGCCGTGGTGCCCATTTTCACAAGGCTCCACGAGCGCAGCACATATTCCTGGATGGAGGCGCGGATCCACCACATGGCGTAGGTCGCCAGGCGAAAACCCTTGTCCGGCGCAAAGCGTTTCACCGCCTGCATCAGGCCCACATTGCCCTCCGAGATCACCTCGCCGATGGGCAGGCCATAGCCGCGAAAGCCCATCGCGATCTTGGCCACAAGGCGCAGATGCGACGTCACCAACCTGTGCGCCGCCTTGGAATCACCATGCTCGAGGTAACGCAGAGCCAGCATGTATTCCTCCTGCGGTGTCAGGATGGGAAACTTGCGGATTTCATTGAGATAGCTTGTAAGGCCCGTGTCACCCGACAAAGCGGGCATGGACAGCGCGGACCGAGACATTGCTCTTGCCATAATTCCTCCTTGAACCCCTCCTGTGAGGCAGTTCGATAACGGCTGCTCATCAAGCCAACCGGTTCGTGTTGATAATCCAAACGGGGTGTGGCGGAAAGATGGCATTGATCACGACCGGGTGAGCGCAGCCCGCGCCGGGCGTGATCCGCGGCCCAAAGCATTGCATGCAAATTCCGGCCTTGTGTGCAGGGATAATGCGCAAGGTGGCGGTTTTGTTGCATGGCACGGCGAGCCGCCTTCCCCAATGCGGCACATGCACGCTTGCCTTGCTCCGGCCTCATTGACTTGGTTCGGGCCACCGCTCCAACGCCCTGCATCATGAGAAAGGCCGTCCCTTGAAATTCTGGATGCTCACAACATTGGTGTGCGGCTTGTACCTGCAGCCTGCGGCCAGCCACGCAAAGCCGCTCTGCACCGCTGTCCTGGATGTGCAGATGGGGCGGATGATCGTCGAAGACGGTGCCTGCGACCGGCGTGTCACGCCGGCCTCCACGTTCAAGATTGCGCTCGCCGTCATGGGCTATGATGCCGGCTTCCTCATTGACGAATCCTCCCCTGCCCTGCCTTACAAGCCCGGTGACCCGGCATGGGGCGGAGCGGCGTGGAAGCGCACGATTACCCCCACGCTGTGGATGAAGGATTCCGTCGTGTGGTATTCCCAGCGCATCACGCGGCAGCTGGGCAGCCCCCGGCTGCGGGGCTACGCGGATGCATTCGGCTATGGCAACGCGGATTTTGCCGGAGATGCCGGGCGTGATAACGGCCTCGAACGCGCATGGATCGGTTCCTCGCTTGCCATCTCGCCACGCGAGCAGGTCACCTTCCTGCAGCGGCTCGTGGACCGCGCACTGCCGGCCACGCCGGAGGCCCAGCGCAAGGCGATGGCTCTTGTCGAAGCGCGCCAACTGGACAGCGGCTGGATGGTGCGCGGCAAGACTGGCATGGCGTATCCGCGCCGCGCGGATGGCGAATTTGATCGCAGCCGCGCCTTCGGCTGGTATGTGGGATGGGCTGAAAAGGGCGGGCGCCTGCTTGTTTTCGCCCATCTCATCCAGGATGAGACGGCGCTTGCGACACCTGCCGGATACCGGGCGCGCGACACGTTCCTGCGTGACCTGCCGAGGCTGGCAGCGGAGCCAGTGTCGGCCGAGCCGCCGCGCATGCCCCAAGCGCAGCGGGAAGAAAAGCCTTGGCAACAAGACAGACCCTGGCGCGAAGAAAAATGCCTGCGCTACACGCAGGCCTGGACCGACCTGCTGGCGCGAACCGGCAAAGCGGGCCTCGGGACAGCATTCATCACGCGGCACGATGCCTTCATCGCGTCGGGCTGCACATCCGGGGCCGATGTCTGCCCGCAGAGCCCGCGCGAATTCGAGGCGGCCAACCTGCTGACGATCCGTGCGATGAACGCCGGCATGGCGAGCACATTCCTGCCGTTCTCATGCAAGGGACAAACCGCGCCCGGCTGAAGGGTTGTCCAACGCGTCCAGCAACATCTGCATATCCGCCGGCAGGTCGCTTTCAAAGCGCAGCTCCCCCTGATCCGCCGGATGCGCAAAGCCCAGCACCGCCGCATGCAAAGCCTGGCGTCCGAGTGTCCCCAGCGCCTCTTGCGCCACAGGGCCAAGCTTGCCGGCCTTCGTGCGAAAGCCCCCACCGTAAGCGGGGTCACCCAGCAGCGGATGGCCCAGATGCGCCAGGTGCACGCGGATCTGATGCGTGCGGCCCGTCTCCAGCATGCAGATCACCTTCGACACCAGCGGCGTGCCGTCCGCACCGTTATAGACCTCTTGAACCTCGTAGTGCGTGATGGCCTCGCGGCCGACGCCGTCTTTCGTCACGGCCATGCGCTCGCGGTTGGCAGTGCTGCGGTCGATGAAGGTGTGAATGGTGCCGTGGCGACGGACGGGCACGCCCCAGACCAGCGCCACATAGGCGCGCTCCAACGGGCCGGTGCGGCCATGGTCGGCAAATTGTTCGGAAAGCGCCTTGTGGGCGCGGTCGTTCTTGGCCACCACCATGACGCCCGAGGTGTCCTTGTCGAGGCGGTGGACGATGCCCGGCCGCATCACGCCGCCGATGCCCGAGAGGCTCGCCCCGCAGTGGGCGATCAGCGCATTGACCAGCGTGCCCGTCTCATGGCCACCGGAGGGGTGCACCACCAGCCCGGCGGGTTTGTCGAGCACGATCAGGTCATCATCCTCGTGCAGGATCACCAGCGGGATCGCCTCGCCCAGCGGCTCGGGCGCGACCGGCGGCGGCTCATCGACCGCCACCACATCGCCCGCCAGCAGCTTGCGCGAGCAGGTGGCCGCCGCCGCACCGTTGACGCTGACGCGGCCATCCGCCGCCAGAGCCTGGATACGTGTGCGCGACAGCTCGGGCATCAGTGCGGCCAGCGCCTTGTCGAGGCGGGCAGAAGCAAGCTCGGGCGGAATGGTGTGCGAGACGATCATCGGGTGCGGTATGCGCCGAAGGCGATAACCGTGCAACTGCACGGTTAATTCTCATATGGAGCACGCCCTTATCGGAAAACCGGTGCCCACTTTTCCGGGGCGGGATCACTGCAACCGCACGGACACGGTGTCGGTTTCCCCGCGCCCATCGACGATGGAAATGCGGGCAAAGCCCGGCCCCTCCGGGCTGAGTTCCAGCGTGCGGCGCGCCGTGGCTGCCGCCACGGGCCGCCCGTTGAAATACGCCGTGAAGGGCGGCGCGCCACCGGTGATCTTGAGGGTCAGGCTGGCCGGCTCGCCCGCGTCGCGCGCCAGTTCCACCCGCGCACCATCGGGCGGAAAGGCCAGGCGCAGGCTGGCGGAGGTGAGCGCGGTTGCGGTCTTGGGCAGATCGCGGCGCAGGTGACGCAGCGGCGGCGGCAGTTCGTGCGTGGCGGCGACAATCGCATCCGCCGGGCGGGGTTGCACGCCGTGCGTGCTGCCGATGCGGGCAAAGGCCTCGAACAGGATGGGCGCAGCCGCCAGCCGACCGATCAGCCCCGGCACGGCCCCGTTGTCGGCGCGGCCCACCCAGACGCCGATGGTGTGGCGCTTGTCGAAGCCGATCGACCAGGCATCGCGGTAGCCATACGACGTGCCGGTCTTGTAGGCGAGGCGCAGGGCGGGCGCGTTCTGCGGCGGCGGCGCACCCAGCAGCGCATCCGCCACATACCAGGCCGGCACAGGCTCCATGAGGCGCACCATGCGCGCCGGATCAGCCGCCACGTCCGCGCGCAGGAGCAAAGGCGTCACCTCGCCGCCGCGCGCAAGGGCGGCATACAGCTTCGTAAGATCGCGCAGCGTCAGGCCCACGCCGCCCAGCCCGATCGCCAGCCCCGGCGCGCCCTCCGGCGGCAGCACCAGCGCCGCGCCTGCCCCGCGCATGCGGCTGATGAACCGCTGCGGGCCGAGCGCCGCAAGCAGTTCCACCGCCGGCACATTGAGCGAGAGTTGCAGCGCTTGCCTGGCCGTGACGGTGCCCTGATAGGTCATGTCGAAATTCTCAGGGTGATACAGCCCATACCGATGCGGGCGGTCCTCCAGCACGGTGGAGGGGTGCGCGAGGCCTTCCTCAAAAGCCAGCGCATAGATAAAGGGTTTGAGCGCCGACCCGGGGGAACGCAGCGCCTGGGTCAGGTCCATGGCACCTGCCCGTTCATCGGCAAAATAATCGCCGCCGCCCACCATGGCGCGCACGGCCCCGGTGGCATGCTCCACCACCACGATGGCAACGCTGAGCTTGGGGCCGAGCGCCTGCGCCCGTTCGCGTGCCAGGTGTTCGAGTGAAGCTTGCCAACCCGCATCGAGCGTCAGGCGGTGCAGGCGCTCGTCCGGGCGCTCCTTCAAGGCCGCTTCGCTGGCATGGGCCGCCAGCATCGGAAAGGGGCGGCGGCGCTCCGGCATGGCTTCGCTCAGCCCATAGTCGCGCTCGCTGGCATTGATCAGACCTCGGCGCACGGCCACATCCAGCACACGGGCGCGGCCCTGCGCCGCACGCAGGGGGAAGCGATCCGGCCTGCGCCATTCCGGCGCTTGCGGCAGGGCCACCAGCGTCGCCGCTTCGCTGAAGGAGAGCCGCCGCGCATCCTTGCCGAAATAGGCAAAGCTTGCCGCGCGCAGGCCCTCGATGTTGCCGCCGAAGGGCGCAAGGCTGAGGTAAAGCGAGAGGATGTCATCCTTGGATAAGCGCCGCTCCAACTCGATGGCGCGGGCCATCTGGTGCAGCTTGGCGCTCACCGAGCGTTCGGGCCGCGGCTCCAGCAGCCGCGCCACCTGCATGGTCAGCGTGGATCCGCCGGAGACCACGCGCCCATGGCGCAGCGCCTGAACCGTTGCCCTCAAAAGCGCGCGCGGATCCAGCCCGTAATGGCTGCGAAAGCGCTTGTCCTCGAAGGACAGCAGCATCTCGATGTAGCGCGGGTCCACATCGGCCACCGTGGTTGGCATGCGCCAGCGGCCATCGGCCATAACGAAGGCGCGCAATACCTGGCCGTTGCGATCAAGTGTCAGCGCCGAGCGTTCGCTCATGGCTGCGAGATCAAGGGGAGGCAGGCGCGTGTAGGTTACGGCGAGGGTGAGGAGGGGGAGCGCGGCAATCAGGAGCAGGCATGTTAGCACGCCTGCTGCCGCGTAACGTCTTGGCCTCATCCTGAGCCTGTCGAAGGGCGAGGCCACTGCTCGTACCTCCCCTGATCCTCGTGCTTCGACAGGCTCAGCATGAGGATGGGGGAAGCCAAGTGTTGAGGTGGGCGCATGTGTCATCGCCGGGGCAGAACCTCCACCACCCCGGAGGCCCCGCGCCCGAACCGATCAGGCTTGTACATGTCTTCCACCGAGGCGGGGGGATGCACATAACGGCCCGGCGTCACGGCCCGCACGGTATAGGCCACCACGAACTCCGGCTTCTGGCTGCTCGCGCGCTCGAAGGCGGCGATGAAGCGATCGTCGCGCAACTCCGTGTGCACGGGGGCCACATCACTCTTGGCGAAGGCTAGCCCCTCGCTGCCGCCATCCGCCCCCAGCTTGGCGTTCTCGATCTCCAACCCGGCAGGCAGGGCGTCCACCACCAGCACACGGCCGAACACGGCCCTCGGCTCGGTGATCGTCAGCTTTACCACATAGCGCGTGTTCTGGCGCAGCTCGGCGAGGTTCACGCGCTCGCCCTTCATGTCGAGCAACTGGCGCTCGATTTTGAAGCCCCGGTCCAGCGCGGGCAGCGGATCGAGCGGCGCGCCTGACACCGTGATGATGGCGCGCGCGGCATTCGCACCGGGGTTGGAGAGGATCACAGGCTTGGTCTCCAGCGCGGCCTGGGCATAGGTGCGGTAGAACGCGCCCGTGCGTGCCGTGCCATCAACCGTGAGCTGGAAGGCTTCCATCTCCTTGGCCAGCGCCTGCGCGGCCAGCACCATCCAGAGCTGCTCCTGCGTCGAGGCATGGTTCACCTGCCCGCGCGCCGCTTCCACCTCGGCTGAGGCGCGCAGGATCTCCGCGCGTTCGGCCCCGGCCTCGGCCAGAAGTGTGAGCACGCCGCCGCCATCGCGCAGCTTGGAGCCATAATCGGCACGCGAGAGCGCTTCGGTCGAACTCGCCGCCAGCGTGCTCACGGCCTGTGCAAAAGCCGTGCGCGAACGCCCGCGATCACCCAGCAGCGCCAACGCTGCGCCGAGTTGGGCCTGGGCCAAGGGAGAGGAAAACTCCTTGAGGCGGTTGTCCGCGAGATAGCGCAGATCGCCCATCACGGGGCGGCCGTTGCGCGCCAGCACATAGAGCGCGTAGGCAATGCCCGACGCCTCCTCGCCGCGCACCTCGCCCGCGTTCACCACCTGGTTGCGCAGACGGTCGAGTGCGAGGCTGAAACCGCTGGCGGGCACCGCCACGCCGCGCTCGCGGGCGCGGGTGAGAAAATCCGCCACGAAGGCATCGAGCCACAGATCATCGCCGCCCACGCCCCAGAGGCCGAAGGAGCCATTCGCCCCCTGCCGCGACAGCACCTTGTCGATGGCCGCTGCCACGCGCCCCTCTGCGCCGTCATCCAGCGCCAGCGCCTCCAGACTGGCGAGGCGGTTGACATAAAGCAGCGGCAGCGCGCGGCTGACCGTCTGCTCGGTGCAGCCATAGGGATAACGGTCGAGCGCCTTCAACAGCGCGGGCACATCCAGCGCCGCGAACGGCGAGACGCTGACCGCCACGGAGGCCGAGCCCGGCACCATATCGGCAAAGAGATCGGACGAGAGCGTGAGCGTACCCCCGCCGGGCAGCGCCCGCACGGAGCGGCTGGCGATGGTCTGGCTGGAGGGCTGTACCCTTACGCTGAGTTGCTGCGACAATTCCTTGCCGCCGCCGCTCAGTTTAAGATCGAAGGTGGCGAGGCCCGGCCCCGCAGCAATCACGGGGATCACCGCCTCGGCCTTCTGCCCCCTGGCGAGGCGGAAGGTGCGGCGCGCCGCCTCGGCCTCCACCGCCACAGGGCCTTTCACCGCCACATCCAGCGCATAGTCGCCCGCCTCGCCCTCGACGTTGTTGATCTCCACATGGAAGCGCGAGCGGTCCCCCACCGCCAAAAAGCGCGGCAGCGTTGCCTGCGCCACGATGGGGTCGCGGATCAGCACATCGGAGGACGCCTGGCCCACCTTGCCACGGGACCATGCCGCCACCATGACCCGCACCGCCCCGTTGAAGGCCGGGATATCAAAGCGCACGTTCGCCGTGCCATCCGCGCCCTCTTTCTCCACACCGGAATAGCGCGCCAGCGGCTCCTGCGTCGGCTTGTCACCAGTGGCCGTGGCGGCGGCATCCCCGCCCGAGCGGTAGGCCCCGCGTGTGCCCTGCATGCCGTCGATCAGAAACCCGTAGAGATCCCGCACCTCGGCGCTGAGCTGGCGCTGACCGAAGAAATGCTCGGCGGGGTTGGGGGTGGTGTATTTGGTGAGATTGAGAATGCCGATGTCCACCGCCGCCACCGTGACGAAGGCCTCCTCGCCGGCGCCGAGGCCCGTGAGCTTGATGGGGAGGTCCAGCGGGCCGCGCGGGCGGATCAGCGCGGGCGCGCCTGTCTCCACCTTGAGAGTGCGGGCTGCGCGGTCGATCGAGGCCCAGGCCAGGCCCAAGGCGCGGCCCGGCATGCGCTGCGCCTGCGCATCCAGCGGGCGATGCGCCAGCACCACCACATAGACGCCTGTGCCCCAGGTTGCCTCAACCTTGAGCGGCACGGTGATGCCGCTGGCGGGCACATCCACCGTCGTGAGCTGCTTCAACCCCTCGCCCATGACGGCCAGCGTCGCCCGCCCGGCAAAGCGCGGTGCCAGGCGCAGTTGCATCGTGTCGCCCGCGCCGTAGGCCGCCTTGTCCAGCGCCACTTCCAGCACATCAGGCGTGTCGGCCTTGGCCTCGCTGCCATACCCCACATCGAAGGTGATGGCGGTTTCGGCGGCATCCTGTCCCTCGGCGCGCACTTCCAGCCGGTACGATCCCCAGCCGATCCTGGTTTCTACCTTGGCGGGCGCGGCGGCGGTCAGCGCCACCTCGCCATCGGCCACGCGGCGCGTGGTTTTCACCGCCTCGTAATTCCAGCGGCCATCGACAAAGAACCACTGGTAGTTGCGGTTGATGCGCGAGAGCGTCCATTTGACGCCGGTGCGCGCCAGTCTGCGGCCCTCGCCCGTGGCCATCACGACATCGAAGCGGGCGGTGTCGCCATCCCCGAGGTTGCTGTTCTCGAACAGCGCTTTCACGCCAATGACGTTGCCCTTGGGCAGAATGGGCAGGGTGACGCTGCGGGTGATGCCGCGTCCGCCGTTCTCGGAAATCGTGAGAGCGATCTCGGCCTCCAGCGGCTGGGTCGTCTCGGGCTCGTTGAGGGTGAGGCCCAGGCTGGCCCGCCCGCGCGCGTCGGTTGTCTGTTTCTCCTCGATGTCGCTCTTCGCCGGCTCCACGGTTTCATCGGTCAGGCCGATGCGATAGCCCTCCAAACCCGGGATGGCGCTCGTGCTCGCGGGGCGCACGGTGACGGAGCCACCCACCTCCAGCTCGGCTCCCGGCGCGCCGTAGAGATAGCGCGCCTCCACATCGATTTCGGCAGGCTCGCCGGAGCGCAGCGCCGTGCGCTTGGGTTTCAGCTCGGCGTCGAGCCGCTCGGGCACGTAATCCTCCACCAGGAAGGTGGTCTCGCCCACCGCGTCGCCCTTGGGGTCTGCGAAGGCCTGCACGCGCCAGGTGCCGGTTGACGCGCCGCCCACCAGCGGCAGCGACCAGGCCCGTCCGCCGCCGCCCTGATCCTCCACGAGCTGGCGGCGGTATTCCACACCGTCCGGACGCTTGGCGACCAAGGTGAGCGGCAGTCCGGTGATGGCGGCTCCAGCCGGGTCACGCAGCAGCGTGGTGACAAACACGGCCTCCCCCGAGCGATAGACCCCGCGCTCGGCAAAGACGAAGGCATCCAGCCCTGCGGGGGCCACGCGGCCCTTGACGCCCCGGTCGGAGAGATCGAAGGCCGATTGCTTGAGATCGAGAAAGGCGTAGTCCTCGGCGAGCTGCGCCGTCACGAGGCCCGGCGACAGGCCGCCCTTGCCGCGTGCCAGCCCGGCCTCGAATTTGGCGTGGCCCTCCGCGTTGGTGGTGGCGGTGGCGAGCACCTCGTTGTTGCGCGCGAGCAAGCGCACCTCTGTCCGCGCAAGAGGCCGCGCATCGGCCAGCGAGCGCACCAGCACATGCACACCGTCCGGCGCGGAAAAGCTCGTGAGCCCTAGGTCCGAAACGATGAACCACTGCGCCGCCGAACGGCCATCATCGGTGGAGTCATCAGGGTCGGCAGTGGGTACGGGTGTCGCAGTGTTGACCACCGGCGCGGCGACCATGACGTAGACACCGGGCTGCAAGCGCCCCAACGCCTCCTGCGCGGGGAAAGCCGTGGTCACATCCTTGTTGAGTTCGCTCGTCACATCCATCGTGCCGGACCAGACCTTCTGCCCCCGGCTGTCGGCGATGTCGCGCAGGCCGGCGCGCGAGATCTGGCTCAGGAACTCCTCGCCCTGCACGGTGCCGATCAGGTTGCGGTCGCCGATGCGCACGATCTCCAGCGCCACCTTGCCGGTGTTCACCGAAACCAGCGGCAACCCCTGCTGGCCCGTGCGCGGCAGCACGTAATTGCGGCCCGTGAAGCGCACGGAGGGCGCGCGGTCACGCACATAGATGTCGTAATCGGCGGTTTTCAGCAGCGCCTCATCGGCAATCGCCGAAGGCAGCCCCTGGCGGATGACGATGCCGTAGCGCTCGCCGTGGCGCAGGCCCTCCACGCACAGCTGCGTGCCCTCCGCCGTCACCGCCGTTTCGGCCCGGTTGCCGGTGACAGCGACGTAAGACGCAAAATCCACCCGCCCGCGCGCCAGCGGCTCGGAAAAGGTGAAGCAGGCGCGCGGGGTGGCCAAATCCGCATCGGTCTTGTTCTCGGTCAGGCGAAAGCCGCGCTTTTCGCGCAGCTCCTCGTAAGCCTTGCGGACCTCGGCGTTGTCCTGCGCCTCCAGGCTGAGGCGGTAGGTGGTGAGCGCGGGCCGCCAGAGCGAGCGCTCTTCGAAGAGTTTGGCCAGCAGGCGCAACGAGATCGCCTCATCCGCTTTAGAGCCCGAGCGCTGGTAGGCGATGTAGCCGGCAGCCAGTGCCCGCTCCGCCAGTTCATAGCGTTCGCGGTAATCGCGGGGGTCGATCGCCTGCGCCGCGCGGGACATCACCCGCCAGCCCTCGGCACTCCGCCCATCAGCCACGACGGCCTGATTGGCCAGCGCCAGCGCGCGGCGGGGTTCGTTGCGGGCGAGTTGCGCAGTGGCTTGCGCGATAAGCTGGCGTGCGTCGGGGGCAGTGGGCAGCGCGATCTCGCGCTTCAGCCGCTCTTCCAGCAGCGCGCCATTGGTTTGCAGATCATCGCGGATGAACGCCTTGGGTGTTTGTGCGAACGTGGGTGAGAGCCAGAGCGTGAGGAGCCCCGCACAGGCGAGCAGGCGCAGCAATCTGGTCATGGTCGATTCCCGTGATGCGGACGGGGACGCGAATGCCGGACCGTCCTGATGCAAACCTAACACCCCTGCGGGCGGGCGCAACCATGTTCTAAGCCGGAATGAGTCTCCCGTGCCCTTGCAGTATCAAAGCCGCGTGCTGGATCAATCCGCGCTTCAATAGCGCTTCAGCCACCGTCTCACCGCGTGCCAGCGCCGCTTGCGCCAAGGCAGGCGGAAGCCGGCCCACATCCGTGGTGACGGGCAGGTCGCCCAGATCGCTGTCGGGATCAAGACTGCGGGCAGGCGCGCGGCGGATCGAGGGGTGATCCACATCCACGGCATTGGCAATGATCGTCGCGGCTGCATCAGCGCTCGCGGCGGAAGTCGCCTGCACGCTCACGCTGTCGGCAATCCCCAGGCTGAACGAGCGCCCGCGCCAGCCGCTGGTGGCGACACCGCCGCTGTGGGTGAGATCGAACGCACCTGCGGGAACCGCTGCCGCGAGATCCGCCACAAGTCCGATGCGCAAGCTCTCCCCCCTGGCCAGATGCACGGCAATGTCGCCGCCGTTGTTGACGTAGGCGCGGCGGAGCGCGGGGTGAGCGCGCACCATGGTCGCCAGGATTTCATCCGCCACCGCGCCCGCCACCGCAGCCATGGGCGTGATGAACCGCGATGCATGGGGCGCACAGGCCGCCACCATGCGTCGCGCGATGGGCGAGAGATTGGTGACGATTTGTGCCTCCTGAACTGGCCTGCGCAACACGGCGAGATCACCCACCAACTCGCCCAGCACGGTTTGAAACCGCGCCTCGGCGGCGGCATAAGCCAACGGGCTGTCGGCCCCGATCACGAGATCGATCGGCCCGTGCTGGAGGTGCAACCGCCCGCCCGCCAAAAGCGCGGTTTGGGGCGCGGCCCAATTGGCGGTGCGTGCCGTTGACATGGGTGCAGAGTGGCGCAGCTCAACCCCGAATGGCAACCCCGCTTGGCAAGCCAGCGGGGGGCGGGGCAAACAAAAACCGGGGCCTCGCCTTCCATCCAGCGGGCCGGAATTGCGAGAGGTTTGGGATATTGTTGGTCCGTTGGGTGTGCCTCGATAACGAGGCCCCGGCACGCCCAGGCAGGCGTCACCCTGCGCAGAGCGTTTCTGTGTCCGGCAGGGTGAAGCGCTTCACCGCACCGGAGGACGCACATGAATTAAAGGAATATATTCATAATGTCAAGACGGAGCCTATTCCATCACGATGCGCGGCGCGCCCTTGCGGGCCGAGCCCGATTCCAGCGTCGCCCACAGCGCGCGGGCGATGGTGCGATAGGCCTGCGCATGGGCGCTGTCGGGCTGGGTCACCACCACGGGCCGCCCACTGTCGGAGCGCTCGCGGATATCCATATGGAGCGGCACTTCGCCCAGAAACGGCACACCGATGCGGGTGGCCTCCTCGCGTGCACCGCCGTGGCCGAAGATGTGAGAGGTTGTGCCGCATTGGGGGCAGACGAAGGTGCTCATGTTCTCGATCATGCCCAGAATGGGCACATTGACCTTCTGAAACATCGCCACGCCGCGCCGCGCATCGATCAAGGCAAGATCCTGCGGTGTCGACACGATCACGGCCCCCGCCAGCGGCACGGATTGGCTCATGGTGAGCTGCGCATCGCCGGTGCCGGGCGGCATGTCCACCACCAGCACGTCCAGTTCGCCCCAATCCACCTCGCGCAGCATCTGGTTGAGCGCCGAGATCACCATGGGGCCGCGCCAGATCATGGCTGTGTCCTCCTCCACCAGAAACCCGATGGACATGACCTTCGCGCCGTACCCCTCCATGGGAATCAGCGTGCGCCCGGTCTTGATCTTGGGCCGCCCGCGAATGGCAAAGAGCTTAGGCATGGAGGGGCCGTAGATATCCGCATCCAGCACGCCCACGCGCAGGCCTTCCGCCACCAGCGCCAGGGCCAGATTGCAGGCAGTGGTGGATTTGCCCACGCCCCCCTTGCCCGAGGCCACCGCGACAATGTGCTTCACGCCCGGCGGTCCCGCTTGCGTGGTCGCTTGTGTGGCGCGCGGACCAAGCTTTGGAGCATTTGGCTGAGGCGCGGGGGGCGCAACGGATGCCGCGCCTTTGGGCCGCTCGGCGGTGAGCGTGACCAGCGCGCCCGAAGCGCCGGGCAGGGCTTTCAGCGTGTCTTCCACACTTTTGCGCAGCGGTTCAAAGGCGGCGGCGCGCGCGGGGTCGACCGCGATGGAGAGATACACCTTGTCGTTGTGGATCACGATGTCCGACAGCGCGCCCGATTGCGGCAAGGCTGTGGCTCCATCGGGGCCGGGCACGGCGCTCAGGGCCGCCAGCACATCATCTTTCGTGATCATGGGTATCCCTATTCAGCCTGCATTTGCGCCGCGAAGCGCTCGAAAAACTGGTCGGCCATGCGCTTGGCCACCCCGTCGATCAACCGCGCGCCGAGCTGGGCGATCTTGCCGCCCACATGGGCCTCGACTTCATAGGTCATGCGCGTGCCGCTTTCGCTGGGTGACAGATGCACCCTGGCTCCGCCCTTGGCAAAACCCGCGATGCCGCCCTGCCCCTCGCCACTGATGGTGTAGCCGTTCGGCGCATCGATCTCGGACAACTCGACGCGGCCTTTGAATGTGGCACTGACCGGCCCGATCTTGATCTTGGCGACGGCCTGGAATGCGGTATCCGAGAGCTTTTCCAGGCTCTCGCAGCCCGGAATGCAGGCTTTCAGCACCTCGGCGTCATTCAGCTTGGCCCAGACCATGGGTTGCGGCGCCGGCAGATCGACTTCGCCCGTCATTGTCAGCGCCATGGGATTTGCCTCCACCGTTCGAACGACTCTGCGCATGTCGTTTATCGGAAAACCGGTACCCAATTTTCCGCGACAGGCTTTTATACGCTGGAAATCTGGCCGCCATCCACCCGGATTGTCGATCCCGTGATGAAGGATGCCTGATCGCTCGCCAGAAACAGCGCTGTCGCGGCAAACTCCTCCGGCGTGCCGTAGCGTCCGGCGGGAATGCGCCCCATGGCCTGCGCGCGCACCTGCGCCTGCGATGTGTTCTGGCGGCTGGCGGCCCCCTTGTCGATCTGATCGACGCGGTCGGTCTGGATGCGGCCGGGCGCGATGGCGTTCACCGTGACGCCGTGGCTGGCCACCTCGTTGGAGACGCTCTTGCCCCAGCCGATCAAGGCGGGCCGCAGGGCGTTGGACACGCCCAGGTTCGCGATGGGCTGAATCACGCCCGATGACACCACGGAGAGAATGCGCCCGTGCCCGCGTGCGATCATGCCGGGCAGGCACAAGTCCGCCATGCGGATGAGGCTCACGAACATCACCGTGAAATGCTTCTGCCAGTCGGCGCTGGCGACGCCCATGGCGGAGCCGGGCGGCGGGCCGCCGCTGTTGAGCACCAGCACATCAATCTCGCCGCCGAGCGCTTGCACAGCGGCCGCATGCACCGTGTCGATCTGCGCCAGATCGCCCGTGTCGAGCGCAAGGCCTGCGACACCCACACCAAGGGTCGCGGCGGCGGCCACCGCATCCTCCGCCTTGCGGCCCGTGAGCACCACCTGTGCACCCGCCTCCGCGAAGGCCTTGGCAATGCCATAACCGATGCCGCGTGTCGCGCCCATCACCAGCGCACGGCGTCCATCAAGGCGAAAGGTCATGGCGGGCTCCACACTTTAAAGAACATAGTCCGTCGACGTGCGCACGCGGCCTGAACCGAGGCGGCGCTGCCACCAGGATATGGTGCGGCCGATGCCCTCTTCCAATCCCACTCCAGGTGTCCATCCGGCGGCGTTCGTGAGCCGCGTGTGATCCGCCAGCAGGGCTTTGACTTCCGAAGCATCGGGCCGCATGCGCGCCGCCTCATGCTCGACGGGCTTGTTGGTGCCCGAGAGACGCCGCACGATCTCCACCATGTCGCCGATGGTCACGGCACGCCCGGTGCCGCCGTTGTAGGCCGTGCCGAACGCCAGACCATCCGCGGCCCCGGTGGCGAGAAAGGCGCTCGCAGTGTCCGTGACGAAGGTGAAATCCCGCTCGGTCGAGGGGTCGCCAAGCTTGATCGCGGCGCAGGCCGGGTCCAGTGCCTGGCGGATGGTGGAGGCAATCACCGCGCGCTCGCTCTGGCGGGGGCCGAAGGTGTTGAAGGGCCGCAGCGTCACCACCGGCAGGTCGAATGAGCGGGCGAAGCTTTCGGCCAGCATATCCGCGCCGATCTTGCTGGCGGAATAGGGCGACTGGCCCTGCAGGGGGTGATCTTCCGCCATGGGCGTATGGAGCGCCGTGCCGTACACCTCGCTGGTGGAGGTGTTGACCACGCGCGCCAGGCCGTGGTCGCGCGCAGCCTCCAGCACGTTCAGCGTGCCCACGACATTGGTGTCCACGTAGGCGCGGGGGGCTTCATAGGAGAAGGGTATGGCAATCAGCGCCGCGAGATGAAAGCAGGCATCCTGCCCCTTGAGCAGCCGGTGGACAAAGCCGCCGTCGCGCACATCACCGCGCAGAATGCGCACCGCGCCGCGCACCTCGGGGGCCAGATCATCGAGCCAGCCATGGCTGTCGAAGGCGTTGTAGAGCGCCAGCGCAGTCACATCCGCGCCCGCTTCCACCAGCGCTTCCACCACATGGGAGCCGATGAAGCCATCGGCTCCGGTGACCACCACCTTGCGATTTTCGTAGGTCTGCAAACTTCCCAACTCCGTTGTGCCCGCTGGCGCTTTCCGGCCGCTTCATTGACAGATGGATGCGCCGGAAGCTAGTCGCACGTATGGCTGCTGGCATCTCAGAGGCATTGCTGCGCGTTTTGCATTCCGTCGCGGGGCCACCCGTGCCTGAAGCACAGGTGGCGCTGCACGAGCCGCGCTTTGCGGGCAACGAGTGGGATTACGTCAAGCGCTGCATCGACACGGGCTGGGTTTCTTCGGCCGGTTCCTATGTCACGGCCTTCGAACAAGCACTGGCTGCGGCCTGCGGTGCCGAGCACGCCATCGCAGTGTGCAACGGCACAGCGGCACTGCATGTGGCGCTGATGCTCACGGGCGTGGAACCCGGCGACGAGGTGCTGGTGCCCGCGCTCACCTTCGTCGCCACCGCCAATGCCGCGAGTTATTGCGGCGCGACGCCCCATTTCGTTGATTCCGAAGTCTGCTCCCTGGGCGTGGATCCGAAGCGGCTGGAGGCCTATCTCACCCGCATCACCCGGCGCGACGGCAATCGCCTGATCAATATCGCGACGGGCCGGCGCATCGCGGCGCTGGTGCCCATGCACGCCTTCGGCCACCCTGTGCGCTTGGATGAGTTGCTGGAAGTGGCTGAGCGCTTTGGCCTGGCTGTGGTGGAAGATGCCACCGAATCGCTCGGCAGCACCTACAAGGGGCGCCCCACCGGCGCGCTTGCCGAAGTGGGCACGCTCAGCTTCAACGGCAACAAGATCATCACCACCGGCGGCGGCGGCGCGGTCGTCACCAACGACGGCGATCTGGCCAAGCGCGCGCGCCACATCACCACCACAGCCAAGCAGCCGCACCGCTGGGAGTTCAACCACGACGAAGTGGGCTACAACTACCGGCTCCCCAACATCAACGCCGCGTTGGGATTGGCGCAGCTGGAGCAATTGCCGGGATTTGTGGCGGCCAAACGCCGCGTGGCGGAGGCGTACCGCGCTGCGCTCTCGGGCGTGTCCGGCCTGCGTTTCTTTGCCGAGCAAGCCGACACGCAGTCCAACTACTGGCTTAACGCCGCGCTGCTGGATGCGCCGGATCGCACCCTGCGCGATGCGCTGCTGGCCGCCACCAATGACGCGGGTTACCAAACACGCCCGGTGTGGACCGCCATGCACCGCCTGCCGATGTACGCGGCCTGTCCGCGCGATGCGCTGCCCGTGGCGGAAGCCTTGGAGGCGCGCATCATCAACCTGCCATCCTCCGTGAAGCTCGGCCTCGCCGGCGCAGCGCAGGCGGCGGCGTGAGTGATATCCGTCCCCTGCCTGTCTCCATCGCCCTGATCACCGGCGGGCGGGCCGATTGGGGCCTGCTTGTCCCTGTTGCCAGGGCGATTGCAGCCGAGCCACGCCTTGCACTGTCCCTCATCGCCACCGGCCAGCATCTGGGGCCACATGGCACGCTGGCGCAGCTCCTGGCGGACGGATTCCCCCCCGCCGCCACCGTCGACCTCTGCCTTGCAGGGGATGACGGCCTCGCCGTTGCGCGCGCCATGGGGCAAGCCACCAGCGGCATCGCGGACGCTTTGCACCGCCTCCAACCCGATATGGTGCTGGTTCTGGGGGACCGCTATGAAATCCTCGCCGCCGTCAGCGCCGCTTTGGTGCTCCGGCTGCCCGTTGCCCACATCGCGGGCGGTGACATCACGGAGGGCGCGATGGATGACGCCATCCGCCATGCCATCACCAAGCTCAGCCACCTGCATTTTGCCACCAGTGCTGACGCCGCCGCGCGCCTCATCCAGATGGGCGAAGATCCGGCGCGCGTCATCGTTTCGGGCAGCCCCGGCATCGACCGCATGCTGGCGGGGCCGGTGATGTCCCACGCGGATTTTTTCGCCAGCACCGGCCTTGCACCACGCGCCCGCAACGCCGTGGTGACCTTCCACCCCGTGACGCTGGAGGGCGACTCGGAGGCGCAGCTTGGCGAGCTGCTGGCCGCGCTGGACAGCTTCGGTGATGAGCTGGGCCTCATCTTCACAGGCGTCAATCTCGACCCGGGATACCGCGCGCTGAGCGAGGCCATCGCTGCCTTTTGCGCGAGCCGCCCCAACGCCGTGCTGCACGATGCGCTGGGGGCTTCGCGCTATACCGCCGCGCTCCGGCACTGCGATGTGGTGATCGGCAACTCCTCCAGCGGTCTTTATGAAGCGCCGAGTTTTGGCACGCCTGCCCTCAACATCGGCACGCGGCAGGACGGGCGGCTGCGCGCCGCCTCGGTCATCGATTGCCCCCCCGCGCGCGGGGCCATTGCGGACGCCATCCACCGGGCGCTCGCGCTCGACACAACAGGCGTGACCAACCCTTACGGCGATGGACAGGCCGCCCCCCGCATCGCGGCGGCGCTGG
>JANMMT010000128.1:0-20066 GCA_031373545.1 Hyphomicrobiales bacterium | reverse complement strand
TGGGTCAATTCGAGGTACCACTGCGCGCGCGCCGCATCAGGACCGGGCAGGGCGGATGCCGGCAGCGCGGCCACACGCCAGCGGGTGAATGAGGCTGTTTGTGGTGCAGAATCAACGGCATGGGTCTTTTTCTGCCAGCGTCGCAGAATGAGACCAATCGTGCCCGAACTTTCCGCTGCCGCCTGCAATCGGCGAGACGTCGCAGCCGTGAGACGTGCCAACTCACCCACCACCGCGCCCATTCCGCCATGGCGCAACCCCTCCTCGAAACAGGCCAGCAGCGTTTTCTCATCGCCCGCTTCCACTTGGATCACGCGATCGGCAGTCAGTCCGACCTGCGCAAGCGATGGTGCGAACAGATCGGCTCGGGTCCTGCACCACAGCACCGTGCCGATTGTGCGCGCGGCAATGCCGGCTGCAAAAAGGGCAGCTGCCGCACCGTGGAGCGGCCCTTCACCACCGGCAATCACCTCGTGCAGGCCACCACAGGACAATCCGCCACCCGTCAGATGTTGGTCCAAGGTCGCGATACCAAATGGCAAGGCCGCTTGGTCCTGCGCAAACAATGCGCGCGCCTTACTGCTCTCCAGCCGCGCCAAGCGGTCACGAAGATCATCGATCGCAAGCAGAATGGCAGATGCACTCATGGCTTCAGGGGACACGGGGACGCTCAAGCATGTTCATATTCTGTTCGCACAACATGCCCAATGTCAACAGGGCTTTTCCCGCTCACAAGGAATAGAAATGGTCGGCCTTCAGTGCGGCACATGCGCCCGGCAGGGTTAAGCCCCGCTCACGCATCCAAGCTTGGTCAGTCACGCGCGGATTATGGGTCGCGCGTGACTGGTGGCGCTGGCTACTGCGCCTGCTGGTTGATCAGGGGTGTGATCCGCCGGATGGTGACACGGCGGTTAATGGCCGACGGACCCTGCACATTCTCCTTCGGGTACTGCTCTCCGTAACCCTGTGATGTCAGGTTCTCGGGGGAGATGGCAAATTGCTGCGTCAGGATCACCGCAACAGATTGTGCGCGCCGATCGGACAACGACAGGTTGTCGACATCCGCCCCGACTTTGTCCGTATGCCCTTCGATCAGATAGACCTCTGCCGGGTTGGCCGCCACCGCCCGGCGGATGCCCTCGGCAATGGTGTTCAACTTGTCCGTCTGCTCCGACGGCACGACCCATGAGCCCGTCGGGAACACGATGGAATTGAGATCAACACTTGGCATGCGTGCGCGCACCTGCGGGCTGTTGCGGACCTGATCCAGCGTGTAGCGCTGGGGCAGGGGGTTGATTGGCTCGGCGGCCAATGCCTCGTAGATCACTTCGGGTTCGGCCTCGCCGGCATCCACGATGTAGCGGTTGCGCGGCCCAGCATAGACGGGCAGCGGCGGCAGCTCGATGACATCATCGATGAATTCGCCCTGGCGCGCCCCATTGTCGATGATGATGATCTCGCGGCCATCGGGCAGGCGCCGCGTGCGGCGCACGAGGCGTCCGCGTTGGTCGGTGACGGAGATCACGCGCGATCCATCGGGCCGCGCGTAAACACTGACAAAGTCGTCGCCCTGTTGCTCCGTGCGGATATCGCCGCCGACCATGCGGTAGCGCTCCATCTCGTCGCCGCGAATGAACAGACGTCCGTTTTCATCGCGAACGACCACGCGGCCGGGCTCGCGGATCACCGTCAGGCCATCCTCGCGGCTTTCCTCGCGGCGGCTGCGCACATCATCCAGCCTGTTCGAGTTGATAATGGCGACTGTGCCTACACCGAGGGCGGCGGCACCCGCACCAATGGCCAAGGCGCGCCCAAGGTTGGGCGAGCGCGGGCGGGGCGGGGCCACGACGGGAACGGCGGGCTGCACCACCACGCCGGGTGGCAGCGCGGATCTGCCACCTATGGGCGGAGCGGAGAACGGCTGTGCCGGCTGGGGTTGCGCTGCGGGTGGGAGCGCTGCAGGTGGAGACACTGCAGGTGGAAGCGCTACAGGTGGAAGCGCGGCAGGCGGAGCTGCAGCGGGCGGCGTTGTCTGGGGCGTCGAAGGCGTGACAGGCGCTGGCGGCACGGTGGGTCTCGCCGGATTGACCGTCTGCCCCGCCGGTGGCGGTGGCACCGGAGGCACGGCATTGGGCTGCGGTATCGCGGCTGGGGCAGGCGGACGCACGGGCGCTGCGGCGGGCGCGAGCGAATTGGGAGGAGATGTCCCCGGTGGAGGCGGCCGGAGCTGTGGCACAGCCGCAGGCGGCACAGTTGCGGGAGGTGCAGATGCAGGCGGTGCCGTTGTGGGCGGAACTGCCGCTGGCGGAGTTTGGGCAGCTGGCGCCGCAGGCCTTGCGCCCGCAGGTGCCCGTTCACGGGGCACTGCGTCTTGAGGCGCACGCTCCTGCGTCCGCCTATCCGGCAAAGGGTTCGCCGGCAAAGGGTCAGCCGGAATGATCCGCCCGGGCCGTGGGGCTGAAGGTGGGGCGGGCTGCACGGCCCGGCCCGCAGGGGCATCGGGCTGGCTTGACTCAGCCGGAGCACGCGCTGGCGCGCGCTGGGGATCGGGACGCGGTGAATCAGGACGCGGCGCGTCGGTACGCTGGGGGGCACGCGGGGCAACGCTGGTGGGCGGTGCCGATGGCCGCGCATCTGGTGCGGTTGGAACAGGGCGCACGGGAGGGGCCGGGCGCTGTGGTTCAGGACGTGCAACAGGTGGGGGAGCAAGATTGGGTGCCGGACCAAGATTGGGTGCCGGGCTTTGGGCAGGTGCCGCACGCGGGACCGGACGTGGTGCGGGAGCCATTTCCGCCGGGGGAGCGGGGCGGGCAGGAGGTGCAAGGCGCTGCGGTGGTTCCGCGCGGGCAGGGGGAGCAGCAGCCGGGGGAGCAGCGGGGGGCGCGGCAGAGGGAGGAAGCTGGCGCGCAGGCGGAGCGGCGTCGCCACCCGGTCGTCTGGCGGGGGCACGGAGGTCTGGTTCGGCAGGCAGCGTGACCTGTGCCAGGCGCAGGGCGGCGCTCAGCGTGTCTCCAGCAGCATGGGCGTCTGTACCGGCATGGGAGTACCCCATGAGGGGACCAACCGATGACAAGAGAACCGTAATCAAAAGGACGGGCTTGTACGCTTTGCGTGTGACAAATGGCATTCTGCGATCCGTTCATGGCGAAAAGTCGCCAAAGGAAAAACGTCAGAATGCCCGTATTGTTCCGGCAGCCGGCTTCGCGGTCATCCGGCGCATCAGACCTTGACGGGGTTCAGGCTCATCAGGCCTGTGACGTGGCGCAGCAGGTCCGCCTCATTGAAGGGCTTGCGGATTGTCTGGGTGCCGGCAAAATCCTCACGAATGCCAAGCTCGCTGTAACCTGTTGAAAACAGGAACGGTATGGCCTTGGTGCGCAAGGTTTCGGCAACAGGATAAGTATCGTGATCACCCAGGTTCACATCCAGAATGGCCGCATTGACCGTGCGGGTCTCCAGAAGCTTGATCGCTGCATCCACGCGCGACACCGGCCCGGCAACATCATAGCCAGCCTCGATCAAAACATCTTCGATTAGAATGGCGATGAGCGGCTCATCCTCGACCACGAGTATGCATTGTCGCTTGTCCCTGTCCGCAGTCGTCAATTCCATTTCTCCTGCACCTGCATTTTTACTGGACTTGCATTTCTAGTGGACTTGCATTTCTACTGAACTAGCAGCGAAAGGTTCGAATTGCGATCCTCGACAAGACCAAGGCGCGCCAGAATAATGCATTTCAGTCCATCAGCATGATAAATCAACTGCGCGCCTTGGCCAAATTCAAGAGCCAGGCCCTGGTCGAGCAGCCGTGATCCGAACCCTTTGTTTTTCGGCGGAGTGACCGGAGGGCCGCCCTTTTCATCCCAGACCAGTTGGAGAAGCGGCTCTCCCCCCTCGCTGATCATCTCCCACTCCAGCAAAACCATCCCGCTAAGGTTTGACCAGGCACCGTATTTCAGGGCGTTGGTTCCCAGCTCATGGATGGCCATGGCCACAGTCACCGCCTCATGCGGCGTCATGCGCACATGAGGACCTTTTATCCTGTACCGGGACTGTTCGGACATGAGGGGGTGAACGGCGTTCTCGACGATGACGCCCAGATCCGCGCCTTGCCAACTTTCCTGTGTCAGAACATCGTGCGCACGTCCAAGGGCGAAAAGGCGCTGTTCGAACGTCGTGCGGATCGCCGGATCAACCTTGTAGCGACGCAGTGTCTGCCCCGCGATAGACTGCACGGTGGCCAGCGTGTTTTTGACCCGGTGATTGAGCTCATGAATAAGGAGCATCCGCTGCTCCTCGGCTTTCTTGCGGGACGTCACATCGCGCACCGTGCCGGTCAGGCGGACCGGCTCCTGAGTTGCAAAGGTCACATTACCATCGGCAACAATCCATCTCATGGGCTGATTCCTGGGCAAAATGCGGTATTCTGAATGGAAATGCCCGTCGCCCGAGGGGTCAAGTGCCTCTTTCAGCGCGATTTGCACGGCAGGCTTGTCATCGGCATGAAGTCTGGATTCGAAGGTCTCGAAATCGTGGGGCTCGTTTTGCGACACCCCCCACATCTCGAGAATGGTTTCGTCCCATTGCATCGCGTTGGTGGTCAGGTTCCATTCGTAGACGCCCAATTGCCCGGCTTTCAGGGCGGCGGCGAGACGGGCCTCGCTGTCACGCAGAGCTTCCTCGCTAAGTTTGCGATCGGTGATGTCGGCGACCACATTGACGAGCCTGAGCGGCTCGCCGCCGGGACCGCGCTCGGAGACTTCACCGTGCCCCATCAGCCAGATCATCCGCCCCCCGGGACCATTGATGCGGTATTCGACCTGAAACTGGTCTTTTTCGCGTATCTCGGCGCGGATGTGCTCATACTTGTCATGATCATAGGGATGGAGCGCATTCTTCCACTCGTCATCGTCGCCACCGGCTATTCCCTTGCCGCCGGGGAGTTTCAAACCGAACAAAGCCATGCCTTCTTCGGACCAATGACGCACACCGGTTCCATAATTGGTCTCCCAGGCACCGATCCGGCCGACGCGCAGCGCCGATCGATAGCGTTTCTCGCTCGCGGTGAGCGCCAGTTCGGCCTGTCTGCGCGCGGTGATATCGCTGAAAACGATCGCCACGAGATTGCGACTCACACCTTCCACGCGTGATGCATACACGCTGAACCAGCGCCCCATCACGCCTGATTCATGCTCGAAACGCTCCGTTTCGCCCGTCAGAACCACACGGCCATAGATATCGATCCAGTGCTGCTCGATGTCCGGAACGATGTCGCGCATGCGCTTGCCCACCACGTCGCGCAGACCGGTCTGGCTTTCCAGGATCGGATTGGCCTCGACGAAGAGGTAGTCGATCGGCTTCCCTGCTTCGTCGAAAAGCACTTCGATCACGCAAAAGGCTTCGTCGATGGAGTTGAACAGCCGCCGATAGCGTTCTTCGGCAATCTTGAGATCTGATTCGCGCTCCCGCAAAATCACCGATGCGCCGGCCAGCGAGCGGGCAACGTCGTTCGCCTCGACGTTTCCGAAGACCTGAACAGGTGTCTCGTCGCCGCGCGCAATGCTGACGCCCATCCCCGCCAAGGCTTTCATGGGCGAGGAGATGCGCCGTGCGATCACAAAAGCCGATCCCAAGGCAAGCGCGACGAGGAGGAGCGTGCCTGCGAGCGTGGATGCAATCGCCCGCGTAACCGAATTCGTGATGAGGGATTCGGGACCATTGATGGCCACAATCCAGCCATCGGTGGTCCTTTGCTGGCTCAGGAAAATCGGCCCCTGGCCGGACGCGATGTTGCGCTGAAAGTCCACACCCGCGTCGCCGGAAAGCATCAGTGCGGAGGCCACGTGTACGTCATTGCCGCGCGCATCCGATCGCGCGATTACGATACCCTTGGAATCGCGCACGGATGCGCGCCAGCCGTCCGGCACCCGCTGCAGGAGCAGGGCGTTGCGAATGCGCTCGACATCGAAGCTGGCACTGAGAAAATAGCGCAACTCACCGTTGTTCATGATGGGCACGACAACCGCGATGGAGGGGCGGCCGCCGATCCGTCCGAAATAGAAATCCGATACAACCGGAGCACCTGCTGCGCGGGCACGGCCATCGGTTTCAATCAGATTGCTTGGCGTTGGCAGAGGTTGGCCGAAGGGCACAAGCGAGTAAAGCAGTTGTTCATGTCGCGCCGAGCGCAAGCCGATCACGGCATTCTGGAGCGTGCCGACCTCGACGGCATTGCGATGAAACTGGCTCAAGTTGTTTGCTGCCAGATCGGGCGATGTCGCCAGCACCTGGAGGGCAGTCGTCATGCCGTAGATTTCGCGTTCCACGGAGGCCGACGCGCCCTGGGCCGCGGTTTGCGCCATCTGCTCGTACATCGTGCTCTGCGAGGCGGCGAAGCGATAGGCGAGGAGCCCGGCGGCGGCCAGAACGGGCACAATGAGAATGAACGTCAGCGCCAGCACATGGAGGCGGGTTGAAAAGATCGGACCGCGCAGGGATCTGTGCCAGACGGCTTCAGTACGATTCATGTTGCCGCCATGGGACACATCCAAACAGAAAATCTTAGGTTAACGCTGCATCGGCGATCTTGTTCCGGTGCCGCGACATTTATTTGCACACCTTGGTTTCTTCCAGAAGTCACGGCGGATGAAAACGGGTGGGTGCGACACCCTGCCCACCGCGAATAAACAGAAGTTTAGCCGCAGCATGCAACTTTCAACGCAGTTTCGCATTTGTATTTGTGATTTGTCCGTCACGCGGCCAGAGGTGAGTGATGTCAAGCAGTGTTCTGATCGTCGAAGATGAGTTTTTTGTCGCGCTGGAAATGGAGCATGTGCTGCACGAGGCGGGCTTCAAGACAGTGGGAATTGCAGCCGATCTCGAGACTGCGCTTGCCATCGCTCAAAACGCACCGCCCGAGATCGCTTTTGTCGACGTCAACCTGAAGGATGGGCCGACCGGGCCCGTAATCGCCCAAAGGTTGCGCGAGCTGTACAGCAGCGTGATCATTTTCGTGACGGCTAACCCGCGCATGATCGATGCACCTTCAGGTGCTCTGGGTGTGATGGAGAAGCCGTGCGACGAAACCGCCCTGCAGACCGCCGCGCGTTATGCACAGATGGTGCGCCGCGGACTTGACGCACAGGTGGATCAACCGCCCCGGATGATGCTGTATTCGTGAGATCATCCACGTTTGGGCGCGCGAAGATACGAAGTCTTCAGTTCGTACGCACCAGGCTTTCGACGGGTAAACTGACTCTGACGACCAGCCCTTCCGTTCGCCATTCCCGCAGCAATGTGCCGCCCAGTTGATTGCGCACGCTGATGGTGGTGAGGCGATCTCCAAAACCAGAGACGGGTGGAGAAGTCAGGATTGGCGGGCCACCACGCTCCACCCATGTCATGTGCACAAGGTCGTGTTGTCGAGAAATCTCGATGCTGACAAGTCCGTCGGCGCACGAAAGCGCGCCATATTTTACCGCATTTGTCGCCAGTTCGTGAAACAGCAGTGCCACTGCGGTTGCACCCTTGTCGTCGACGGGAACATCGTCACCGCAGACGCGGATGGATTGACCTTCCCGTGAGGGATAGGCCTTGAACAGGGTCGTCAGCATGCCCTGCAGGCTTGTTGACTCAACCTGCGGCCGGGAATCCTCGCTGTGCGGCCTCACAAACTCATGGGCGCGGCCCAGTGCGTCTATGCGCGCGCGTATGTCCTGCGCAAACTGCTGTGCTGCCGGATAGGTGCGGGCCGAGAGGGAAATCAGACTCGAAATGACGGCGAAAATATTCTTGATCCGGTGGCTGAGTTCACGGCTGAGCAAGTCATTGAGCTCCATGGTCATGCGCGCCTGGTGAATATCGGTGCAGGTGCCATACCAGCGCAGGATCCGCCCCTCCTGATCACGCACGCATTGCGCCCGGCCGAGCACCCAGCGGTATTGGCCCGAATGGTGCCGCAGCCTGTACTCGATCTCGTAGGGCTCACCCGTCTCAAGGGCGTGGCGCCAGGCTGCCCAGGCCCGCGCCTGATCATCGGGGTGGAACATGCCATTCCAGGCTTCCCCGTCGGTCGAGCCTTCGGGCACACCGGTAAATTCGTACCACCTGCGATTGTAATAGTCGTGGAAGCCCGTGGGCGTCGTCGACCAGATCATCTGATCGACAAAATTGACAATAACATCGTGACGCAGGGCGGCTGATGCATCGATTGCGACTTGTTTAGGCAAAAATCTACGTCCTTGAATGGTCAATCAGATGAGATAAGGCAATCCGGGCGCCGTTCAGTGAAGACGGGATTCGGCATCCATAGCAATCGTATGGGCCTGTTCCTCAATGACAGAAGCGACGATCGACGAAGGTGTGGGTTTGGCGATGTAGGTGTGCGCAATGCTCATCAGCTCGGGAGACAGGGTCGACTGGCCCGAAAGCACGCAGACCTTCACACCACTGGTTGCCAGCGCGCGCGCAAGCTGTGCGCCGGTGCGCCCGTCGCGCAATGTCAGGTCAACGATGGCAATGTCAGGCAGATTTTGTGATATAGCGCGCAGGGCTTCGCGAAGCGAACCTGCCATCTGGATGCGGTTCATGCCACGGCTTTCAAGCTCGTCGGCGATGTCATTCGCAATGATGGCATTGTCTTCGACAATCAGGACGCTCGGCATCATGGTGGCCATCTGTCATTCTCCTGTCATTGCCCATCGAAGGTGAGCCGCATACATGCTGACACAGGATGAACGCAGAATGTCACATCGGGTTCCCGCCAGGCGCCACGCATCCGGTGGTTGACTATACCGCCTGTACCGCACGGTCTTTTCGGTTGCAGAGGCGGGACGCCGCCTTCATGCTGACACACCTGGTGGCAAGCACTTCGTCAGCACCAATATGAAAACTGCCCGGCGCACGCCGTACGGGCCAAGAATCGAGCCGTCCAAGCATGCCAAATATGACGCTGTCCGTCGCCGAGCTGAAGCAGAAGATTCTCGACAAGCTGGTTTACTCTCTGGGCAAGCGGCCCAATGTCGCCAATCCGCACGATTGGCTCACGGCGGCGATCCTCGCGATCCGCGAAAGCGTCGTGAATGTATGGCATGAGGCAACCGCCGAGAGTTACGCAACGGGGCGCAAGCGGGTCTATTACTTTTCGCTTGAATTCCTGATCGGGCGCACTCTCGCCGACAACCTCAACAATCTGGGTGCAACAGCCACCATGCGCGCAGCCCTCATGGAACTGGGGGTTGATCTTGATTCCATCGAGCCGATCGAACCCGATGCCGCGCTGGGCAATGGCGGGCTCGGGCGGCTTGCGGCGTGCTATCTGGAAAGCATGGCGACCGTGGGTGTCCCGGCGCTCGGCTACGGCATTCGCTACGACCACGGTCTGTTCAAACAACACATCGTCAACGGCGAGCAGGTGGAGGCGCCCGAGGATTGGCTGTCGTTCCGCAATCCCTGGGAGTTCGAGAGGCGCGAAAGTGCCTATGAAATCGGCTTTGGTGGAGCGGTCGCCGGCGGTGGGGCGGACAGCCACACAAACTGGACACCTGATGAGCGGATTTTCGCGGTTGCCTATGATACGCCCGTCATCGGCTGGCGCGGCGACAGCTGCAGCACGCTGCGCCTGTGGCGGGCACAGCCCATGCACCCACTTCAGCTGGAAACTTTCAACCAGGGTGATCACGTTGGTGCGGTGGCAGAAAGCAACCGCGCGCAGGCGATCTCAAACGTTCTCTACCCCGCCGACACGACCCCGGCCGGACAGGAACTTCGCCTGCGACAGGAGTATTTTTTCGTCTCGGCCTCCTTGCAGGATCTCTTGCGGCGGCATGTGCAGAATTTCGACACGCCGCTGACTTTGCACGAAAAAGCCGCGATTCAGCTCAACGACACGCATCCAGCCCTTGCGGTGCCCGAACTGATGCGCCTGCTCGTGGACGTGCACCATCTCTCATGGGAAGAGGCCTGGGATGTGACGCGCCGGACCATCAGCTACACCAATCACACCTTGCTGGCCGAAGCGCTGGAGACATGGCCGGTGTCGCTTATGGAGCGCATCCTGCCGCGCCACATGCAGATCATCTTCATGCTCAATGCGACGTTTCTCGATGACGCGAACCGCAGCGGTGGCGGCACAATCGACCTCTCGCGCATCTCGATGATCGATGAGGAGGGTGGACGGCGGGTGCGCATGGCCCATTTGGCCTATGTGGGCTCGCATACCATCAACGGCGTCTCCGCGCTGCATTCGCGCCTCCTGCAAGAGACAGTCTTCGCGCCCATGGATGCCGTTCTTCCCGGGCGCCTCACCAATGTGACCAATGGCATCACGCCGCGGCGTTGGCTGCTGGGGGCAAATCCGCCCTTGCGCAGGCTGCTGGCTGACGTCTGCGGTGTCGATTTCGAGGATGACATCACCCGGCTGGAACGGCTGAAACCGATGGTGGATGAACTTGACATCCAGCAACGGTTTGCATCGGCGCGGCAATTCAACAAGCAGAGGCTCGCGCGCTACATCCTGCGCGAAACGGGTGTGAGTGTCGATACAAACGCCATCTTCGACATTCAGATCAAACGGATTCACGAGTACAAGCGCCAGCTCCTGAATATCCTTGAAACGATTGCGTTGTACAACGCCATGCGTGCTGCGCCGTACATCGATTGGGTGCCGCGCGTAAAGATATTTGCCGGCAAATCCGCATCCAATTACCATACCGCCAAGCAGATCATCCACCTCGTCAACGATGTGGCCAGCGTGATCAACAACGATGAGGTCACCCGCGACCGCCTGAAGGTTGTGTTCCTGCCCAACTACAATGTCAGCGTCGCTGAACTCGCGATACCGGCTGCCGATGTGTCCGAACAGATTTCGACCGCAGGCATGGAGGCCTCGGGTACGGGCAACATGAAGTTTGCGCTCAATGGTGCCATCACGATCGGAACGCTTGATGGAGCCAACATCGAGATACGGGACCAGGTGGGTGCACAGAATGTGGTCATTTTCGGCATGACGGCGGCCGAGGTGGCGGCGGCCCGGGCGGCACCTGCCGATCTCAATGACGTGATTGCGCGAGCAGAACACCTCAGCGACGTGTTGGAGGCGGTGGGACGGGGTGCCTATTCACATGCCGACCGTGACCGCTACCGTGATCTCGTGGGTTCGCTTACCCACAACGACTGGTTCATGGTCCTGAGGGATTTTGAAAGCTACCGAATTGCTCAGCGGCATCTGGATGATTTGTGGCGCGACAAGGAGACCTGGTGGCGCATGTCACTTTCCAACACGGCAGGCTGCGGCTGGTTCAGCGCTGACCGGGCGATCCGCGATTATGCCGCGAACATCTGGAATATTCCGGCCTCAGCCCCGCATTCCCGCGAATAGAGCAAGGTGCGCGGGGCGAAATTGCCCGACGTCAGATCATGATCGCGAGGGACCGAGCCACAAGAGGGTAGGGCTCTGCGGCACCGGGCGCTTCAACCCCGTCGTCGCGGGCTGTGTCCACGACAACCTGCCACGAGCCCTCTGCAGGATGCTCCGGCAGGGTGAACGGCACATCTCCATCATGATTGTTGAACAGCACAAGCGCATGCTGAGCGCCTTTGCAGGTGTCACATGACAGCAGCATGCCAATGGTCGTGGCGCCCGCATCATCCCAGTGCTCCTCCTGCTGATCGCCGCCCATGGGATTGAGCCAGCGAATGACGCAGCCGTCGCGGAAATTCGAGCGGCGAAAGATTTCATGTTCGTTGCGCAGCCTGATCATCTGACGCGTGAAATCGGCCAGCGCCGCGTCGCGCGGGCTAATGTCCTCCCACCGCGTCCAGCCCAGTTCATTGTCCTGGCAGTAGACGTTGTTGTTGCCATCCTGCGTGCGGCCGAATTCGTCACCTGCGAGAATCATGGGCGTGCCGTGAGAGACCAGAAGCGTCGCCATCAGGTTTCGCCGTTGACGCGCCCGCAGTTCGTTGATGGCTTCGTCGTCGGTGGGACCTTCGACGCCGTGATTGTAGGAGCGATTATCGCCGTGACCGTCCTTGTTATCCTCGCCGTTCGCCATGTTGTGCTTCTCGTTGTATGAGACAACATCGTTCAGCGTGAAACCGTCATGTGCCGTCAGGAAGTTGACGCCTGCCCAGGGGCGTCGGCCGCGCATGTCGTAGACATCGCCGGAACCGGCAACACGCGCGGCAAACTCGCGGACGATGCCCTCATCGCCCTTCCAGTAGGCGCGCACGGTATCGCGGTACTTGTCGTTCCATTCGGCCCAGCCCGGCGGAAACCCGCCGACCTGATAGCCCCCCGGCCCGATATCCCACGGCTCGCCAACAAGCTTGACCTTCTGCAACACGGGGTCCTGGCCCATGGCATCGAAGAACCCGCTGCGCTGGCTGAAGCCTTCGGGCTCACGGCCAAGAATCGTGCCCAGATCGAAGCGGAAGACATCGACCTCCATCGTCTCGGTCCAGTACCGCAACGAGTCCATCACCATCTGCAGCACGCGCGGATGGCTGGTGTTCACGGTGTTTCCGGTGCCTGTGTCGTTGATGTAAAACCGTGCTTTGTCCGGCATCAGGCGGTAATAGGAACTGTTGTCGAGACCCTTGAAGGCGAGTGTGGAGCCCAGCTCGTTGCCCTCAGCCGTGTGGTTGTAGACAACGTCGAGAATGACCTCGATGCCGGCATCGTGGAACGCTCGCACCATGTTGCGGAAAGACGAAACCCCCGCCTGGCCCAGATAACGGTCTTTCAGGGCAAAGAAGCCGATGGTGTTGTACCCCCAGTGGTTGCGTTTGCCAGCGGTCACCAGATTATGGTCGTCGATAAAGGCATGGACGGGGAGGAGTTCGATCGACGTGACGCCGAGGCTTTTCACGTAATCGACCATGGCTTTGTGCCCGAGCCCATCGAACGTGCCGCGCATATCCTGCGGAATGGCGGGGTTGAGCATCGTCTGCCCGCGCACATGCGTCTCGTAGAAGATGGTGCGGTCCCAGGGAACCAGAGGCCGAGCGCTGTGGGCGTTGGTCGGCAAGACATCTGTCGTCAGGTCTTCAGTAACGACGGACTTGGGCATGAAGCGCGCGTTGTCGCTTGTGCTCATAACCAGATCTTTGTCTTCTGGCGCATTCACGTCGTAGCCATAAACGGCTTCATCCCAAATCACATCGCCGTGGAGTTCGCGGGTGTAGGGGTCGATGAGCAACTTGTTGGCGTTAAACCTGTGCCCCTGTTCGGGCTCATAGGGGCCATGCACCCTGTAACCGTAGAGCTGTCCCGCCTTCATGCCCGGTATAAAGCAATGCCAGATTTCGTTGGTGTATTCCTTGAGTTCAATCCGCGCTGTCTCGATTTCGCCCGAGCCATCGAAAAGGCACAGCTCCACGCGTTCGGCCGAGGCTGAAAAAAGTGCAAAATTGACGCCGCCATCGGTGACCTTTGCACCAAGGTCAGTCCAGGACCCAGACTGGACGTCAAATTTCAAATGCCCGCTGTCGATGCTCATGAAGATGGGATCCTTGGAAGAGTGATGGCCATGTGATTGCGGTTTAGATCGCCTGTCCGATGGCTCGCAGGGTGATTTCCAGCACAAACGTCTCGGAGAGATTTCAGTTCCCGTGCCTCGGTCACGCGCATGAAACATACGCATGCAACACACGTGCGTTGATTCACGAACGCGCCATTACACCGATGCAAATGCAAAATTTTGCGGAACCATCTCTGGAACCATCCTCGCGTGGCAACGTTCTCGTAATGTTTACAGATGAGCCATTCATGAGCCCCTCAGCCTTCACACATTCGCGCAGCTCTGCCGCATCCGTCCGCTCAACGCGTCTGCGTTCTCCTGTAGCATCTCTCGGACGCGCCTTGCGTGGCGGAAGCGGCGCCCGTGCGCGCGTGCTCTTCGTGACCTCCGAAATGAGTGATTTCCTCAAGGCGGGTGGTCTGGGGGAGGTGTCTGCTGCGCTGCCACGTGCCATGCGAGGCCTGTGCGATGTGCGTGTTTTGCTGCCGGGTTTCCCCGCCGTCATCGACAAGGTGACTGATCTTGAAATCGTGAAGCAAATGCCGGGTACGGCCGAATTGCCGCCGTGGACATTGGGGCGTGTGACCGCTGGCGACGGCCTGATCGTGTATGTCGTTTTGTGCGATGAATTGTACCGGCGCCCCGGTTCGCCCTATGGCAGCCATGACGGGCAGGATTTCCACGACAATGACATCCGGTTCGCGCGGCTGTCCCTGGCGGCGGCAGAGATCGCGTCGGGTGAGGCCGATCCAACATGGACACCCAACATCGTGCACGCCAACGATTGGCCCTCGGCGCTTACGCCGGGCTATCTGCGATGGAAGGGGCTGGATACAGCCTCGATCTTCACCGTTCATAACCTGGCGTATCAGGGGCTGTATGCACCAGAGCGGCTCTCTGCACTGGGCATTCCCGACGCTGCGCTTAGCGTGGAGGGCGCGGAGTTTCATGGCAAGCTGTCATTCCTGAAAGCCGGGCTGTTCTATGCGTCGCATGTCACCACGGTCAGTGAGACATATGCACGGGAAATCTCCACGCCGGAGCACGGATGTGGTCTTGACGGCCTGTTGGCACAGAAGCTGGCATCAGGCGAATTGACAGGTATTCTCAACGGCATCGACAGAAGCTGGACCGATCTTTCCCAGGACCTGAGGGCGCACGGCAACATCGCGCACTGGAAAAAACAGAATGCCGAAAAGGTGCGCTCGCTGTTTGCCCTGAGCGCGTCGGAGGGACCGCTGTTTTCGATCGTCTCGCGTCTGGTCCACCAGAAGGGCATCGACCTGTCGATTGGCGCGGCCGACGTCATCGTGCGCAATGGCGGTCAGATCGTCGTGACGGGTCGGGGTGAACCCAGTCTGGAACGCGCGGTCAGCAATCTTGCGCGCAAATATCCCGGACAGGTCTCAGCACGCATCGGGTTTGATGATGCGGAAGCCAGATCGATGTTTGCCGGCAGCGATTTTCTGTTGATGCCTTCGCGCTTCGAACCTTGCGGTCTGAGCCAGATGTATGCCCAATCCGTGGGCTCGTTGCCCATCGCCTGCCGCACGGGCGGCCTTGCCGACACAATCGATGATGGGCGCAGTGGCTTTCTGTTCTGCAAGCCCGAGAAGAATGCATTGATGCAAGCAGTCAGCCGGGCGTTCACCGCCTACCGTTCCACGTCGCGGATCCAACGCATGCGCAGCAATGCTGTTGCCAAGAAGTTCGACTGGAGCTGCTCAGCCAAGCGCTACATGGGTGTCTACGAATCCGCCATCGCGTGTTGAAGCGGCCGATGCGACGGAACGGTTTTGTTCAATCAGCTTTCTTCCGCCGCGAGGTGTTCGTTGTCGTGACGGTTTTGGTCGTGCGCAGCTTTGCTGGACCAGATTCACTTTCGATCATGTGCGATGCCGTCATCCAGTGCTGATCCGCCCGCCCGTCTGGGCGACCCTCCTGCTCCCAGAGTGCATACGCCATGTTGCTGATCTGTTGTTCGCGGCTCATGTGTGTCTCCTGCCTTGCGCGTGTATCATGTCTTGCGCGTGAATCATGCTTTCAACGCCAGATGAACTCGTGGGTTCCCGTGATGAGTTAATGAAACAGAGCAGAGACATTCGTTCGATTATGCAAAGCTGCCGGAACCATCGTTTCCTGATGAAGTTTAACACGTGATATTTCATGCAAACCTGTGAACATTCGTGACAAAATTCAAACAGCATACTTCGGGCGCAGCCGTTTCCTCCCTTGCTGCTGCAGATATAACCCTGCTTCAGTCGGGGCTTCAAGGCGATCCATTTGCGGTTCTTGGGCCTCATGACACCCCGCAGGGGCGCGTGGTGCGCGTGTTTATGCCGGGCGCAGCATCCGTCACGCTTGTGGATGGATCGATCGAGCGACCCATGGCGGAACACGCCCATGGCCTCTTCGAGTGCGCTGTTGCATCCGATGATTACCGACTGCGCATCCGATGGGCTGAGGCCGAGATCGTCATCGAAGACCCCTACCGTTTTCCCGTGGTTCTGACGGATTTCGATCTGCATCTGATTGCAGAGGGGCGATTTCTTGATCTCCCCATCAAGTTGGGCTCGAACGTCAGATCATTTCACGGCAGTGAAGGCGTCACATTTGCCGTATGGGCACCCAATGCGAGAAGAGTTGCGATCGTTGGCACTTTCAACACTTGGGATTCCCGCCGTCATCCCATGCGGCTGCGCCCCGAGGCTGGCGTGTGGGAACTGTTCATCCCCGGCCTGCAAGCCGGTGAAATCTATAAATACGCTATTGTTGGAGCTGATGGGGAGGTGCTCCCTTGGAAAGCTGATCCGATGGCGCGCCAGGCGGAGCTGCCGCCCCGCACCGGGTCAATCGTGGCGCCGCCCTCTGACTTTGTCTGGAGTGATGACATCTGGATGGCAGGCCGCAAAAGCAGCCACGCCATCGAGGCTCCCATTTCGATCTACGAGGTCCATGTGGAATCGTGGCTGCGTTTACAAGATGGTCAGGCGGCGAGCTGGGAGGCCGCTACCGAACGGCTCATCCCCTATGTCGTCGGACTTGGTTTCACGCATCTCGAATTGCTCCCCATCGCGGAGTATCCCTTCGGGGGCTCGTGGGGTTATCAGCCCTTGTCATTGTTCGCACCAACGTCGCGGCTCGGTGATCCAGCGGCTTTCGCGCATTTCGTCAACCGCTGCCACGAAGCTGGACTTGGTGTCATCATCGACTGGGTTCCTGCCCATTTCCCGGCTGATGCCCATGGTTTGGTGCGGTTCGACGGCTCGGCGCTCTACGAGCACAGCGACCCGCGGGAGGGCTTCCATAACGACTGGAACACCATGATCTACAACGTGGGCCGGGCGGAGGTGCGCGGCTTCCTGATTTCCAGCGCGATCTGGTGGATGGAGACCTTTCACATCGACGGGCTGCGCGTCGATGCGGTCGCATCCATGCTCTACCGTGACTACAGCCGGCCCGCCGATGCGTGGGTGCCAAACCATTTGGGGGGCCGGGAAAATTTCGAGGCCATCCATTTCCTGCAGGAACTGAATGCCACGGTGGCCGCACGCTGCCCTGATGTCATGGTGATCGCGGAAGAATCCACCGCATGGCCCGGCGTGACGTCCAAAGACGGACTTGGGTTCGATTTCAAATGGAGCATGGGTTGGATGCACGATACGCTCCGTTATTTCGGCCGTGATCCGGTGCACAGGGGCTATCATCGTGATGATATTGCCTTTGGTCTGCATTACGGCTTTTCGGAAGCCTTCGTCCTGCCGCTGTCCCATGACGAGGTGGTGCACGGAAAAGGCTCATTGCTCAGCCGCATGCCGGGGGATGATTGGCAACGATTCGCAAATCTCCGGCTCCTGTTTGCGCTGATGTGGACGCATCCAGGCAAGAAGCTGCTGTTCATGGGGGGAGAGTTCGGGGCCGAAGACGAATGGAAGGTCGATGCGCCCTTTCCCTGGCCCCACCACGATGATGCGGAACGTCAGGGCCTGATGCGCCTTGTCGGGGATTTGAACGCACTTTACCGCACGTATCCGCCGCTGCATCGGCGCGACCGTCATGCGGATGGCTTTTCGTGGATTGTCATGGACGATGCAGTCAACGCCGTGCTCGCATTCCGCCGGACGGCTGACCCGGCGAATCCAGATGCAGACATGGTGGTCGTGCTCAACACCACGCCGGTTCCCCGGCATGAGTACCGCATTGGCGTGGCGCAGGCGGGAAGATGGACGGAAGTCTTCAACAGTGATTCAGGGCGTTACGCCGGTTCGAACATGGGCAATCTGGGGGGCGTGGAGGCCGAATCGATCGGGGCGCAGGGTGCTGCGTTTTCGCTGCGTCTTACGCTGCCCCCGCTGGGCGCCATAGTCCTTGCTCCGCCCGGCAGGCCGCATGGTGGGAGCTGAGCGCGCCCATGGCAGCCCCGCGCGCGACCTACCGCATTCAGTTCCGTGAAGCCTTTCCGTTTCAGGCCTGTGCCGAACAGGCGCCCTATTTCGCGCGTCTCGGCATCAGTCACATCTACGCCTCGCCGATCCTGACGGCGCGGGCCGGCTCCGCGCATGGCTATGATGTCGTGCGGCACGACACGATCAGCGCCGCATTGGGCGGTGAGGCTGGGTTCCGGCACATGGCGCAGACGCTGCGCGCGCAGGGCATCGGCATTATTCTCGACATTGTGCCCAATCACATGGCGGTCGGCGGGGGGGACAATCCGATCTGGCTCGATGTGCTCAAGCACGGACGTGGCAGTCGATTTGCCCGATGGTTCGACATCGATTTCGATGTCCCTGACCCGCTGCTCAAGGGCCGGATTCATCTGCCGTTCCTTGGTGACGATGTGGAAGCATTGCTCGCCGGAGGCGAACTGACCCTGGCTGCGTGTGAGGACACAGAGGGTCATTGCTTTGCCTATGCCGAGCATGTCTTCCCGATCAGGCCCGAGGATGATGCATGGATCCGGGCGGAGGGGCTCATTTCAAGCCAAAGGCGCGAGGCCTTGCGCGCTCTTCTCGACCGGCAGCATTACCGGCTCGATGTGTGGCGCACAGCAGGTGACCGCATCAATTGGCGGCGGTTTTTCGACATTACCTCGCTTGCGGCCCTGCGGATGGACGTGCCCGAAGCCTACGACGCTGTGCACATAATACCGCTCGCGCTGTACGCAGAGGGGCTGATCGATGGGTTGCGCATCGACCACATCGACGGCTTGGCCGACCCCGCGGTTTATTGCCGCAAGCTGCGCGCGGATCTCGCGGCCCGCCAATCCCACAGACCAGATGCGGAGTCCGGCACACGCGCATGGCTCGTCGTCGAGAAAATTCTTGCGGCGGATGAGCCTCTTCCAGCGGATTGGGATGTGGACGGCAGCACCGGATACGATTTCATGGATCAGGTTTCAGCTTTTCAGCACGACGGAGCAGGCGAGGGGATTTTGTCCGCGCATTGGAGTGCCCTGAGCGGTCGCTGGCGGTCGTTTCACGACGAGGAGAATTTGGCGCGACGTGACATTCTTGACACCGCTTTTGATGGCCAGCGGGCGCGGCTTGTGCGGGCCTTGGCGCGCGCGGGCGAAGATGATCCATTCGCATCCGGTGTCACGGTGGCGGCCCTGACGCGTGCCTGCACGCAAGCCCTTGTCGCGATGCGCGCCTACCGTGGATACGCTGTGCGTGCGGATGATGACGGAGCGCCCGGCCCCTCGATCATTGCGGCTTTGGAGTGTGCCACGCTGTCTCCGCTCGCGGATCGCGCTGCGCTTGATCAGGTGCGCCGCGTGCTGTCTGGCGTCGCCATGCACGGTCAAGCCAGTGCCGCTGCGCAGGCCTATGCGTCACAAGCCCTTGCCCTGTTCAACCAGATTGCCGCACCGCTGGCAGCCAAGGCCGTCGAGGACACTGCGTTCTATCGTTACGGGCGTCTGCTTTCGCGCAATGATGTGGGGTTCGATGCCGCGCGCCTGCATATGTCGCCAGAGGCTTTTCATGCAACGATGATGGCGCGTGCGGCCAGTCAACCGCTTTCGATGCTGGCAACCGCCACCCATGATCACAAGCGAGGCGAGGATGTGCGGGCAAGGCTGGCCGTGCTTTCAGAAATGCCGGTGCAGTGGACACAATCCACGGCTCGCTGGAGCAAGTTGACTTCTGCATTGATGCAAGACGCATTGACGCCGGCCGATGTGTACATGTTTCAGCAGATGGTGGTGGGCGCATGGCCTCACGGCCTTGCCCCGGACGATGTGCAAGGGCTGCGTCACTACGCCGAGCGGCTCATCGCCTGGTGGATCAAGGCCCTGCGGGAGGGCAAGCTCCGCTCAAGCTGGACACAACCGTCAGAAGCTGTCGAACGCGCCGCCAGCGATTTTGTCCTGAAATCGCTTGATCCCCGGATCAGCGGGGCGTTCCTGCGGGACGTCCATGCTTTTGTCGAAACCATCGCACCTGCCGGGGCAGCCAATTCGCTCGTCCAGTTGGTCCTGCGGTGCCTCGTTCCTGGCGTGTCCGATGTCTATCAGGGCACTGAATTCTGGGATTTCAGCCTGGTTGA
>JANMMT010000143.1:0-5828 GCA_031373545.1 Hyphomicrobiales bacterium | reverse complement strand
TTGATCGCGCAGGCCTTCGAATCCGTCAATTACCCCGTCCTGCCACGGGTTGAGGTGCGCGAAGACGAAGAGGATCAGGCAGAATCGCGCCGATCACGGGAAATCCACCATATCCGCCATCATTCCCTGTTCACGCCGCGTGATTTCGACATTTCGCCATTCTTCAGCGTGGTCAAGCCGACCATCGAACACGGCTTCGACTATAGGGCCATGACGTGGGCTGGGCGCGAGGAAGAAACAGGCTGAACTATTCCGCCGCGATGGTTATCCCTCCGTCACGCCACGTCAGCATATCGGCCTTGGCCCTTGCTGTCAGCGCACGCTTCTTGGCAGCCGCCTTGTCGCCTCCCTTGAGGCGCTTGCCATCTGGTCCCTTGCCGGACAGTTCAATCGGCTGAAACAGGCCGAAATTGATGTTCATGGGCGAGAACGAGCTTCGCCCCGCCTCGATGGTGGCAATGTGCCCCCCCGTGATGTGGTTGAGCAAAGCGCCCATGGCCGTGCTGGCAGGTGGCATATCGGGCGTGCGGCCCAGCCGTTCCGCAGCAGCAAAGCGCCCGGCCATCAGGCCCACGCAAGCGCTCTCCACATATCCCTCACAGCCCGTGATCTGCCCGGCGAAGCGCAGACGCGGTTCGGCTTTCAGCCGCAGCGCGCCATCCAGCAGGCGCGGGCTGTCAAGATATGTGTTGCGGTGAATGCCGCCGAGCCGTGCGAACTCCGCCTTTTCAAGGCCGGGAATCAGCCGAAACACATCGCCCTGTGCGCCGTATTTGAGCTTGGTCTGGAAACCGACCATGTTGAACAACGTGCCCAGCGCATTGTCCTGGCGCAGTTGCACCACGGCCCAGGCCTTTACATCGGGCTGATGCGGGTTGGTAAGGCCCACGGGCTTCATGGGGCCATAGCGCAAGGTCTCGCGGCCGCGCTGCGCCATGACTTCGATGGGCAAGCAGCCGTCGAAATAGGGCGTGCCCTCCCATTCCTTGAACTCGGTGGTGTCCGATGCCAGCAGTGCATCGATGAAAGCCTCATATTGATCGCGGTTCATGGGGCAGTTGAGATAATCCGCGCCTGTTCCGCCGGGGCCGGGCTTGTCGTAGCGCGATTGAAACCACGCCTGGCCCATGTCCACGCTCTCGCGGTAGACGATGGGCGCAATGGCATCAAAAAAAGCCAAGCTGTCCGCGCCTGTCTTGGCGCGGATCGCATCGGCCAGGGCCGCAGAGGTGAGGGGGCCCGTGGCGATGATCACACTGTCCCAATCACTTGGCGGCAGGCCTTGAATCTCTGCCCGAGAGATGTGAATCAGCGGATGAGCCTCCAGCTGGGCTGTCACGGCCTGGCTGAAGCCCTCGCGGTCCACCGCCAGCGCCGAGCCTGCGGGCACCTGGTGCGCATCGGCTGTCGCCATGATGAGCGAGCCGAGCTGGCGCATTTCCCAGTGGATTTGCCCGACGGCATTCATGTCATGGTCGTCGGAACGGAAGGAGTTGGAGCACACCAGTTCTGCGAGGCCATGGGTCTTGTGCGCTTCGGTCATGCGCTGCGGGCGCATTTCATGCAGCACCACAGGCACACCGCTGTTGGCGACCTGCCAGGCAGCCTCCGAGCCTGCCAGCCCGCCGCCGATGATGTGGATGGGATGTATCATGATTGATTTTCAGCCTAGATTGTTGTGCTTCTTCTAAGTCCCCTTGCCATTTAAACCCTGACATCTCCATCTGCAAACACATGAGCGGCTTTCTGCCCCGTATGACTTCAGTTCTGGTGTCGTGCTTCGCCCGCGTGGTGACAGGCGTGCGCCCGGAATGGCGAGAGGCTATGCCCTCGCATACGCAGCGCGTCTATTTTGCGAACCATGCCAGCCATGGTGATTTTGTGCTGATCTGGACAGTCTTGCCTCCTGAAATACGCAGCAAAACGCGCCCCGTTGCTGCTGCGGATTATTGGGGTTCCGGTGATTTGCGCCGGTTTGCATCGCAAAAGGTGTTTCGTTCCGTGCTGATTGAAAGACTGGCCGAGCGGCAAACCGAGCCTCCTCTCGAGACCATGGCGCGGGCGCTTGCCGAGGGTGATTCGCTGATTTTATTTCCGGAAGGCACGCGCAACCTGACGGACGCGCCGCTTCTGCCGTTTCGCTCTGGTCTGTATAATCTGGCGTTGAAATGTCCCAGTGCTGAAATGGTTCCGGTGTGGATCGACAATCTCTCGCGCGTCTTGCCCAAGGGTGAGTTCATGCCGTTGCCGCTGCTGTGTTCGGTCACATTCGGCAAGCCTTTGCTTCTGGGTGAGGGCGAAGAGCGCAGGGATTTTCTGGTTCGTGCACAAACCGCATTGCTGGCACTGCGCCCACATCAATCTGAAGGAAGCCCAGATGTTTGAGTTGCCGCGCGAGGCCGTGCTGTTGTTTGCGGGTGTCACAGGCGTGCTGGTTGCCGCCAGCACGATCACTGCTGTGCTGAAAGCCAACGCGGGCGGCGCGCAATCGGCGACAGTTGAAAACCTCGATGCCCGCGTCAAGGCATGGTGGGTCATGGTGGCCATTCTGGCACTGGCCTTCGCCTTGGGCGGTGGCATGGTCATCGTGCTCTACGCCTTGGCATCATTCTTTGCCCTGCGGGAGTTTCTGACCATCATTGAGACGCGGCGCGGTGATCACTGGGCGTTGCTTGTGGCATTCTTCGTCGCATTGCCGGTGCAGTATTATCTGGTCTGGACGGCGTGGTACGGACTTTTTGCCATTTTCATCCCGGTTTACGGTTTCCTTCTGATGCCAGTGATTGCGGCATTGCGGCAGGATACCGAGCATTTTCTGGCTCGCGTCGCGGCGCAGCAATGGGCATTGATGATCTGCGTGTATTGCGCGAGCCATGTGCCAGCGCTGCTGACACTTGAAATCCCCGGTTTTGAGCGGCGCAACATGCTGCTCATCGCCTTTCTCATCATCGTGGTGCAGGGCTCTGATGTTTTGCAATATGTTTTTGGCAAGCTGTTTGGCCGCCACAAGGTGGCGCCCACACTCTCGCCTTCCAAGACATGGGAGGGGCTGATTGGCGGTGTCGCAAGCGCCACGCTCCTGGGCGCGGCCTTGTGGTGGATCACACCGTTCTCGCCCCTTCAAGCGGCGGGCATTGCCTTCGTCATCTGCATCATGGGGTTTTTCGGCGGTCTCGTCATGTCCGGCATCAAGCGTGATCGTGGCGTCAAGGATTGGGGCCACATGATCAGCGGGCATGGCGGCATTCTCGACCGCATCGACAGCATCCTGTTTTCAGCGCCGATTTTCTTTCACATTACGCGCTATTGGTGGACTCCGTGACAGAGCAACCCCACGCTGAGGATGCTCGTCGCCCTTTGGCCTCACGGCAAACGGGGCTTGCCCGCGGGGCGCTTGGTTTGCTCCTGAAGACCTCCATCACACCCAACCAAATATCCTTGCTGAGCATGGTTGCTGCCGGCATGGGTGCAGCAGCGCTGGTGCTTGCGCCAGATCGCCCGTGGCTCTATCTGCTGGCGGCTGTGGGCGTGCAGCTGCGCCTGCTGTGCAACCTGCTGGATGGCATGGTGGCCGTGGAAGGCGGGCGTGGCTCGGCTGTGGGCGGCCTTTACAACGAGGTGCCGGACAGGGTGGCGGATAGCCTGTTTTTTATCGCCTGGGGTTACGCCACTGGGTTCGGCTGGGCAGGTTGGTTGCTGGCTCTCGCCGCCATGGCAACAGCATACATCCGCTTGCTGGGTGGTGCGCATGGCCTCAAGCAATCGTTTCGAGGCCCCCTGGCCAAGCAGCACCGCATGGCCTCGCTGACGGTGATTTGCTTGGCCGCGCTGATTGAAGCTTGGTGGCTTGGCTCGCGCTACGCATTGACTGCGGGGTTGTTTATGACCATGGCGGGAACATGGGTGACCTGCTGGAAGCGCCTGGCTGCCATTGCCGCGCATCTGCGAGCGGGTTGAAAACAGACGTATGTCCCCAGGTGCTGATTCAGATTGCACGTATTCAGATTGCACGTACTCAGATTGCACGTATCTCGTGATCAGCCATAGGCAACGGTGCATGCAGCGCCTAGATAGGCTTAAACCTGATCTGACAGTGAGACAGCATGGCAATTGGCAAAAAAACAGCTGGCACAAAAGCCGCTGATAACACGCCTGATATTGAATCGCTTTTCAACGCGAAGAGGGATCAGCGCGTCATATCCGTACGCGGCGCGCGCGAGCACAACCTGAAGAATGTCGATCTGACCATCCCGCGCGACAAGCTGGTGGTGTTCACGGGGCTGTCTGGGTCCGGCAAGTCTTCGCTCGCCTTTGACACGATCTATGCCGAAGGCCAGCGGCGCTATGTGGAATCGCTCTCGGCCTATGCGCGGCAGTTTCTGGAGATGATGCAGAAGCCCGACGTGGACCAGATCGATGGGTTGTCACCGGCCATTTCCATCGAGCAGAAAACCACGTCCAAGAACCCCCGTTCCACCGTCGGCACCGTGACCGAAATCTACGACTACATGCGCCTGCTCTGGGCGCGCGTCGGCATTCCGTATTCGCCCGCCACCGGCTTGCCCATCGAGAGCCAGACCATCAGCCAGATGGTGGACCGCGTGCTGGAACTGCCCGAAAAAACACGCCTGCTGCTGCTGGCCCCCGCTGTGCGCGGACGCAAGGGCGAGTACCGCAAGGAGTTCGCGGAGTGGCAGAAAAAGGGTTTCCAGCGCGTCAAGGTCAACGGCGAGTTGTACGACATCGCCGATGCGCCGGTGCTGGACAAGAAATTCAAGCACGACATCGACGTGGTGGTCGACCGCATCGTGGTGAAGGGCGACATCGGCGCGCGCCTGGCGGAAAGCTTCGAAACGGCGTTGGGTCTGGCCGATGGCATTGCTTCGGTCGAGTATGTGGACGAGCGCAACGAGGATGGATCGCCCCGGCAAATACTGTTCTCGGAGAAATTTGCCTGCCCCGTCTCGGGCTTCACCATCGCCGAGATCGAGCCGCGCCTGTTTTCCTTCAACAGCCCGCATGGGGCCTGTCCGACCTGCGATGGCATCGGCCATGAAATGCGGATCGATCGCAACATGGTCATCCCCGATGTGCGCCTGACGCTGAAGAAAGGGGCCGTCGCGCCCTGGGCCAAGAGCACCTCGCCCTATTATGGGCAAACGCTGGATGCGCTGGCGAAGCATTATGGCTTCTCGCTCTCCAAGCCCTGGGAAGAGCTGCCGCAAAAAGCGCAGGACTCCATCCTCTTCGGCACAGGAAGCGAGGATGTGCGTTTTTCCTATGACGACGGCCTGCGCTCCTATGAGGTCAGAAAGCCGTTTGAAGGCGTCATCACCAACCTTGAACGCCGTTACAAGGAAACGGACAGCGATTGGGCGCGCGAGGACATCTCGCGCTTCATGTCCGAGACGCCGTGCCATGCCTGCAACGGCGATCGGCTCAAGCCCGAAGCGCTGGCCGTGAAGGTGGATGGATGCACGATCAGCGAGATCACCCGCCTGTCGATCCGCGATGCCAGCGCCTGGTGCACGGGTCTGAGCGCACGTCTCAGCGACAAGCAGATGGAGATCGCCGCACACATCCTCAAGGAAATCCGTGACCGGCTGCGCTTTCTGCTCGATGTGGGTTTGGAATATCTGACACTCGGGCGCGCCTCCGGCACGCTCTCGGGCGGCGAAAGCCAGCGCATCCGCCTGGCCTCGCAGATCGGTTCTGGCCTCACCGGCGTGCTTTATGTGCTGGATGAGCCCTCGATTGGCCTGCACCAGCGCGACAATGAGCGCCTGCTGGGCACACTCAAGCGCCTGCGCGACATCGGGAATTCCGTG
>JANMMT010000051.1:0-2379 GCA_031373545.1 Hyphomicrobiales bacterium | reverse complement strand
TGCCTTCGCGCACCACCCGGAAGCCTTGCCCGGGTGCCGAAAGCCCCATCGCCTCATACTCGATGAGTTCGGCAATGGTGAAACAGTCATGTGTTTCGACCAGCGAGAGATCGGCAAGCGTCAGTCCGGCGTCCCCGAGGGCCAAGCTCCAGGCCCGCCGCGCGCCTTCGAAGGCGGTCTGGTCCCGGCGGCTCAGGGGCAGCGTGTCGTTGACCTGTCGGCGTGCCCGAAACCTGATGGCGCGCGGGAGGGTGAGCGCCACATCCGGGCTGGCCAGCACGACGGCCGCTGCACCATCCGAAATCAGCGAGCAATCGGTGCGGCGCAGGGGCGCGGCGACATAGGGGTTCTTGTCGGAAAGCGTGTTGCAGAACTCGAAGCCGAAGTCCTTGCGCATGTGCGCATAGGTGTTGAAAACGCCATTGGCATGGTTCTTGGCGGCGATATGGGCCAACTCTTCGGATCTGTCGCCGTAGTGCTGGAAATAGGTCTGGGCGATCTGCCCGAAAATACCGGCAAAGCCACCATCGACATCGGCTTCTTCAGCCCGGTAGCTGGCACCAAGGAGAATATCACCCGCCTGAGCCGTCGGAACGCCGGTCATTTTTTCCGCTCCCACGACCAGCGCGACGCGGCCACGGCCAGACTCGATGAAGTCCATCGCGGCATACAGTGCCGCTGAGCCAGTGGCGCAGGCATTCTCGACACGTGTCGATGGCGTATGCGCCAGACGCCTATCAGAGAGAGCGACAAGACCGGCCTGAAAATCCTGCTTGGAAAAGCCGTTGTTCATCACGCCAACATAGATGCCGTCCACATCTTGCGGCGACACCTGCGCATGCGCCAGCGCCTCGCCCACGACACGGGCCATCAACGCTTCGGTGTCTGGCTCGTCTCGTTTTCCGAAGACAGTATGCGCCCAGCCCACCATCATCGCCCCTGTATCAGTCATGTTGTTTTGCCTTCCCAAGCCATGATATCTTTGGCTAAGGATATGCGTGTTACCCTGATCATGTTATGCTATATTGATTGCATGAAGCATTCAGAGAGCGTAATTTATGCGTGTTTTACCTCAGATCAAGAATGGATAGTCCCTTGATGCTCGACAGTGCCGACAGGAAGATCCTCGCGCTTCTGCAGGAAGATGCCGCGCTGGGAACGGCTGAAATCGCCGAGAAGATTGGCCTCTCTCAAGCCCCTTGTTGGCGGCGCATTCACAGAATGGAGAAGGCAGGCATCATCCAGAAACGTGTGACGATCCTGGACCGCAAAAAGGTTGGGCTGCCAGTCATGATCTTCGCGCAGATCAAGCTTTCCGTTCATGGCAATACGACCCTGCCTGAGTTCGACGAGGCCATCCGTGGATTTCCGGAGGTTGTCGAATGTTTCACGCTGATGGGCCAGACGGATTATCTGCTGAAGATCCTTGTTCCCAGCGTCGAGGCCTACGAGCGGTTCTTCCGCGAAAAGCTGTCGCAATTGCCAGCTGTCCGCGAAACGAACTCGGCCATCGCGCTTTCCGAGATTAAGAACACCACTAGCCTGCAACTGCCGAACTGAGGAGCGTCAAGGACTACCTTGTCGCGAGCGATAGAGCTCATCGCACGTGCTTTGGTATCTCTTGGCCGGTAGGAAACCCTGGTCAGAGGTGCGCTCAAAAGCATTTTGCGCTAGGTCAGGACATTGAAAATTGCCAGCGCAATGGCTCCGATTGGCCGATACCGGCAGTTCATGCTTGCGACGAGTTTGTTCATTGCAGGCTCATAAGCAGACCTTGTTCAAGATGCGGAAAAGAGCCTGCCGAGTTCATAAATCAACCACGTACCTGATGTGCCCAATGCTGCATCCGACCGGTGGATGACGAAGAGATCTGCCCGCATCATCTCCGGGGGGCGGGTTCCCAGATTAAGCTCCACGAGGTCGCCTGATGTCAGTTCGCGCTCGACGACATGTCGGGGGAATGTCCCCCAGCCGATGCCGCGCAGCATCATGTCGCGTCGCATCGCGAGATCGGACACGCGCCAGATCTCGCGGGCTAGAGTGTTAGGATAAAGGGCGCGCGCGCGGCTGGTCGGCACCAGCTGGCGGTGCTCATTGAGATCATCCTGCGTGAGTGCCCGCCCGAGTTTCAACAAGGGATGATCGGGCCTGGCGACCGCCGCGATCTCGATTGAGCCTGCTGGAATGGTCACCAGATCCCCCGCCGGCACCATTCGCAAGCTTGGAGCGCCGGAGATACCGATCTGGCAAACGCGTTCATGCACAAGGATTGCGGAGCCCCCGATTTCTTCGACAAAGATTTCGACACCGACAGACGGGAAAATCTCACTGAAGGTCCCGAGCAACTTAACGATCAATTGAAGTGGTGCGAGGACGGTG
>JANMMT010000050.1:0-27893 GCA_031373545.1 Hyphomicrobiales bacterium | reverse complement strand
CCGCTCAACGCGGTGGAGGGCTTTATCCGCCAGGTGCTCGGCTGGCGCGAGTTCGTGCGCGGGCTCTATTGGTTGCGCATGCCCGCGTATGCCCAGACCAATCACCTCGATGCGCACCGCCCCCTGCCCGCATTTTTCTGGACGGGCGAGACCGATATGCATTGTCTCGCCGAATGCATCCGCACCACGCGCGCGCATGCCTATGCCCACCACATCCAGCGGCTGATGGTGACGGGGAATTTCGCGTTGCTCGCGGGGCTTGATCCCAAGCAGGTCGAGGAATGGTATCTGGTGGTCTATGCGGACGCCTATGAGTGGGTTGAACTGCCCAACGTGCATGGCATGGTGCTGCATGCCGATGGTGGAATTCTCGGCTCGAAACCCTATGCCGCCTCGGGCGCCTACATCGACCGCATGTCGGATTACTGCGCAAGCTGCCGTTATGATCCCAAGATCAAAAGCGGTGCCGATGCCTGCCCGTTCAATGCGATGTATTGGAATTTTCTCATCACGAACGAGGGCAAGCTGGCAGGCAATCCCCGCATGGCGATGCCCTACCGCACACTCGCCAATATGACCCCCGAGCGCCGCGCCGAGATCACGCGCTATGCGACCAAGTTTCTCGATGGGCTGGCTGCATGGTCATGAGCACATCGCCTTCCCCGCCAATGCCGATGCGCGCAACGGAGCTTCCATGAACCTCAACGACCGCTATGCCCGCTTGCAGGCCACGATGGACGCCTACGGTCCATCCGTAAGGGCCTCCGCGCGCCACATCCTGGGTTGGTTCGATCTCCATGGCTGCAGCCTGGTGGATTTCGGCTGCGGCCGGGGCGATTGGCTCAAGGTCGCCCGCGACCGGGGTGCCACGCGGATTCTGGGGCTTGATACCTATGCCCTTGACGGCATCGACAGCACGATCGCAACGCAGCATGTCGACCTGACCACGGTCGTGTCCTTGCCCGAGCGCTTCGATTACGCGATCTGCACCGAGGTCGGTGAGCACCTGCCAGAGGCGGCAGCAGCCAAGCTGGTCGAATCGCTCGTGCGGGCCGCGCCGCGCGTGGTGTTCTCGGCTGCGGCACCGGGCCAGGGGGGAGTGGATCACCTCAACGAGCAGCCGCCGGCTTACTGGCACGCGCTTTTCAAGGCCCATGGCTACGTCTGCTGTGACATGCGCTCCCTGATCTGGAACACTGCGGAGATCGAACCCTGGTACCGCATGGGAACGCTCGTTTACGTCGCGCCCACCGAGGCGCTAGGCGTTTTGACGGCCTTCCGGGTCGATGAGCCACTGCACCTCGTTCATCCAGATATTTTCGGCGGCTTCTCGAAGCGCGGGCGCGATATCATCTGGCACCAGAACACACAGACCGGTGCCTGGTATGTCGAGTTCCTGCCCGAATCGCTGCCCCCATCAGGCTGACGGCATCACATCTGGCGCAAGCTTTCCAGAGCTTCAGGCGTATCGGCATCGATTAGAATGGAGCGGTCGGCTGTTTGCACCTCGATGACCCTGACTTGTGCGCCGAGCAAGGCGCGCGCGCCGATGTCTCCCTGCAGGCCGGCTATCGCTGCAAAGAGGCTGCGGGCGAGAATCACGGGATTGCCGCGCTGCCCCTCGCACAGAGGCACCACCGCGTCGGCCTCTGCCGCACCCACGCGGGCCGCCAGCAACCGGTCAATGAGACTGGCCGAGATCATCGGCATGTCGCCCAGCAGCACAAGCGCGGCGGGCGTGGAAGCGGGCATGGCTGCAAGCCCCGCGCGCAGCGAGGACGTCATGCCTTTGGCATGCTCGCCATTGTGCACGAAGCGCACGTTCAGACCCTCCAAGGCTGCCTGGATGCGCTCAGCCTCATGGCCCAGCACCACCGTGACAGGAGAAGCCTGCGAAGCAAGTGCGGCTTCCACCACGTGGCGCACCAGCGTTTTGCCGTGCAGCATTTCCATCAGCTTGTTGCGGCCCATGCGCCGGCTGGAGCCCGCGGCCAACACGAGCGCCGCCACGGTTTCGGGCGCGCGCGGCTGTGGGCGCGAGATAATTTCCATCAGCAACCCACCGACACCCATGGCCTGCACATCGGCCCGGCGCACAGGCATACCGGCCATGGCGCGCTGCAGCACCCAGTCGAACCCATTCTCGGCTGGCGAACGTGCGCAACCCGGCGCCCCGATGACCGGCACCGTTCCCAGCGCGCCCAGCAACAGCAGATTACCCGGATCGACCGGCATGCCGAAGTGCTCCACGTGCCCGCCCGCACCCTCCAGCGCAGCGGGGATGATGTCGCGCCGATCGGCAATGGCCGAGGCCCCGAACACGATGATGATATCCACGCCCAAAGCGCGCGTGTGGTGCAAAGCTTCGGCCAGATCATCCACTTCATGGTGCACGCGGATGTCGCTGACGATGCGCGATGCGCCCTGGTCGATGGCCTGCAGCCTCTCACGCAAGACCCGCACGGTCTTTTCGACCACCGTTGCCTTAAGGCCAGGCAGCAGTGTTGAAATCACACCGACGCGGCTGGGCAAAAATGGCGCGATGCGCAGCGCGCCCTGGGCCAGCGCCGTGGCGCGGGACAGGCTGGCTTGCGCCACGGCATAGGGAATGATCTTGACCGTCGCCACCATCTCGCCCGGCGCGACACGGCGATATGCAGGCAGGGTGGCGAGCGTGATGGCATCATCGATGCTGTTCACCTTGTCCACAACCGCGCGGTCGATCACCAGCAGGCCTGCTGTTTCCGCCATGAGGTTGGCGCGGCCCGTGAACGGCGGATCGGTGCGCAGGTTTGAGCCAGCCAGTGCGTGGGCGAGCGAGGAGGCCGCTGCATCCTCTGGCACATCGCCCGCCTCAAGCTGCGCGACGGTCACCTGCGCGACACCGGCCGCGAAGAGTTGTTCGACATGCGCCGGCGTGATCACCGTGCCTTTTTTTATAACGAGATCGCCCTCGCGCACGCCGTGCGCCAGCACGCCGCCCACGGCATCGCCGATGGTCACAGGGCCGAATTTCATGGCCTGGGCAGATCAGATGGCTGGCCCTTGCGCTGGGCTGCGATGATTTCGCCCAGGATGGCCACGGCGATTTCCGCAGGGCTGACGGCACCGATGTCGAGGCCGATCGGGGCGCGGATGCGGGCCAGCGTGGCACTGTCGAACCCCGCCGCTTCCAGCCGTGTCAACCGCCCCGCGTGTGTCTTGCGGCTGCCGAGCGCGCCAATGTAAAAACAGCCCGCCCGCAGCGCATGGGCAAGCGCGGGATCATCGATCTTGGGGTCATGGGTGAGCGCCACGAAAGCGGTGTAAGCATCAACGCCCAGGGTGGGCAGGGCCTCTTCCGGCCAGTCGGCCAGCAGCTTCACGCCAGGAAAGCGCTCGGATGTGGCAAAGGCGGTGCGCGGGTCCACGATGGTCAGATCAAGGCCAAGTGCTGCCACCGTGGGCAGCATCGCCTGGCTGATGTGCACCGCGCCCACCACCACGAGTTTCACCGGTGGCAGATGCACGGCAAGGAACAACCTATGCCCTTCGATCTCAACCAGACCACTCTTGCCGCTGCGCAGGGCGCGGTGAGCGGCCTCACCGAGGATGGTGCCTTCGGTCCCATCCGCCCCATGGATGAGATGTGACACGCCGCTGGCCATGTCGGTCACCACGAGACACGCACGGCGGGCAGCGCGCTCGGCATTCAGCGCCGTGAGCAGATCAAGCTTCACGCCACCGGCTCCACATAGACGCTGATTGTGCCGCCGCAAGAGAGACCGACGCGCCAGGCCGTTTCATCCGCCACGCCAAAGCTGAGCGTTCGGGGTGCGCCGCTGGCAATGATGTCCATCGCCTCCGTGACGACGGCGCTTTCCACACAGCCACCCGAGACGGAACCCATGAAATTCCCCTCCCCGTCGATCACCAGATGCGACCCGACCGGGCGCGGTGCGGAGCCCCAGGTCTCGATGACCGTCGCCAGCGCCACGCGGCGGCCAGCGCGGGCCCAGCTTTCGGCAAGGTTGAGAAGATCGTTGTCGACGGTCATTGGCAACTCCAGAGCTCAGACACCTTGTGAGCCTTTCTCATTCCGCCTTCAACCATCGCTTTGGGTCAGCATTCCCGCTTGCCTGCGCATCCAGCGCCTCACAAAGCACCTTCATGGAGGCCAGGGAGTGGATGGACCGAAACTCATCCACATGGGGCAGCAGGGCGCGAATGCCGGCGGCCTTGGCCTCGAACGCATCATAGCGCAGCAGCGGGTTGAGCCAGATCAGCCGCCGGCAGGAGCGGTGCAGACGGTCCATCTCGCGCGCCAGCAGCGGATCATCCTGCCGCTCCAACCCATCTGAAATGAAGAGAACCACCGCCCCGCCCGCCAGCACACGGCGTGCCCAAAGCTTGTTGAATGCCGCCAAAGCGCTGCTGATGCGCGTGCCGCCGTCCCAATCACGCACGCCGCGCCCGCAGGCCGCCAGCGCCACCTCCGGGTCTGTGCTCGCACGCAGCAGGCGCGTGATGTTGGTGAGTTCCGTGGCAAACAAGAACGTCTTGACCTCGCGGCCAGAGGCGCCAAGCGCATGCAGAAAATGCAGAAACATGCGGCTGTAATCGCCCATCGATCCGGAGATATCGCAGATCGCCACCACGGGCGGGCGCTTGCGCTGCACCTTGCGAAAACGCAGATCAATCATGCCGGCGCCGCCGCGCAGCGAAGCCCGCAATGTGGCGCGCGGATCGATGCGCCCATGGCTCGCGGCCTGAAAGCGCCGCGTGCGCACGCGGTCCAGCGGGAGTTTCAGCGCTGCAATGGCGCGTTTGGCGGCGGCGATTTCCGCCTCGCTCATCTGTTCGAAATCCTTGGTGCGCAGCACTTCGGCGTCCGACATGCTCATGCGGGCATCCAAATCGATCTTGGGCTTTTTGCGCATCGTTTCTTCGCGGATGCCACCGAACATCGCTTCCGAGACGCGCGCCAGCGGCTTGGGCTCGTTGCTCTCCTTCTGCATGGGTGAGAAGGGCGTTAGCATCTGGATCATTTTTTCGATCAGGCTGCGGCGGCGCCAGAAAAGACGGAAAGCCTGGTCGAACAACACGGTGTGCGCGCGCCGTGTCACAAGGCTGCTGTGCAGCGTCCAGTAGAAATCCTCGCGGTTGCCAACCGCCGCCACCTCGACGGCCTTGACCGCATCCAGCACGGCAGCTGGCCCCACGGGAACGCCCGCGACACGCAGCGCTCTGGCAAAATGGGCGATGTTTTGCGCAAGGTGGCCGTCTGAGAATTCGCTCATGATCGCTGCACCTCGACCCGATATGCCGCACCGCGTCGCAACGTGACGATGCGGTCACCGGGCCGAATGCGACCCAGCTCCACTTCCCCATCCGGCAGCACAGCCGTGCCGCGATCACCCAGAAACACGATCACCTGATCGCCTTGCGCCAATGCGGCCTCTGCAAAGCGGCGCAAGCCGACGAGATAGGGCTCCCGCCGCCAGCTGCCGGGCACGCCAGGGTCCACCGTGACCGCCAGGCTGTTGGTGCCGGGATAGATCGAGAGCACGAATTTGGCGATTTCCGGCTTCCATTCCGGCCCGAGATCCGTGTTCTCGATCCATTGGCACCAGAAAGAGCGGCACACCTGCGGGCGCGCCTCGTGCATGCCGCAGCCGCGCCCCTGCGCAATATGTTGGCACCATTTGCCCGCTGGCTTGGAAAGCTCGGGCACGGGGAACAACTTGCAACAGAGGGTGCAGGAGCCGCAAGAGCGCGCTGTCACGCCTTTTTCTCCGCCTGAATCTCCGCCTTCACCTCATCGAGGATCGCCTTCATGCGCGAGCCCTGCATGCGGGCGATGTCATCCTGGTATTTCAGCAGCACACCCAGCGTGTCGCCCACAAGGGCGGGATCGAGCGCGACGGCATCCAGCTCCACCAACGCGCTGGCCCAATCCAGCGCCTCGGCGACGCCCGGTGCCTTGAACAGATCTTCGCACCTCAGCCGCTGCACGAAGGCCACGATCTGCCGCGTCAACTTTGCGGGCGCATGGGGGGCTTTGGCTTTCAGGATCGCCAGCTCGCGTGCCGCATCGGGGTAATCCACCCAGTGGTAGAGACAGCGCCGCTTCAGCGCATCATGGATTTCACGCGTGCGGTTGGAGGTGATGAGGACGATGGGCGGGGCTTTGGCGCGGATCGTCCCCAACTCAGGCACGGTCACCTGAAAATCGGAAAGCACCTCCAGCAAAAAGGCCTCGAACGCCGCATCGGTGCGATCCAACTCGTCGATGAGCAACACAGGCGGACCCGTGCCATCATCCGCCAACGCCTGCAACAGAGGGCGCTTGATGAGGTGACGCTCGGAGAAGACATCGGCCTGCAACGCCGCGCGGTCCGTGCTGCCCGCGGCTTCCGCCAGCCTGATCGCCATCATCTGCCCGGCATAATTCCACTCGTAGACGGCGGAGGACACATCCAGCCCTTCATAGCATTGCAGGCGTATGAGGGGGCGCCCCAGCGCAGAAGCCAGCACCTTGGCAACTTCTGTTTTCCCAACACCGGCTTCCCCCTCCAGAAACAGCGGGCGGCCCATGCGCAGCGCCAGAAACAGCACGGTGGAAAGCGCCCTGTCAGCCACATAATCAGCGGAGGCAAGCAGCGTTGCCGTGGCGTCGATGGAATGGGGAATGGGTGTCATGCTCCTGACAAACTAGCCTGCATCAAAAGAGAGTACAGCAGGAAATATGTCACTGCCGCGTGCAGGATTGACGAGCCGTTGCGCACGGGCAATGCTGCCGCCTCAATAAAGGAGCCCCCGATGACCACTGCCGAAATCGCCAAGGCCTTCTCCGACCTGATCAAAGCTGGCAACATCGATGGAGCAGTCGCTTTCAACGCTCCCGACATCGTCAGCATCGAGGCCATGGATGGTCCCATGGCACGTGTCGAAGGCACCGCTGCACTCAAGGCCAAGAGTGACTGGTGGTATGCCAACAACACCGTCCACAGCTTTCACACCGAAGGCCCATACGTGAACGGCGACCAGTTCACGCTCGTCTTCGACATGGATATCACCGACAACCAGACCGGCAAGCGCGTGGCCATGAAAGAGGTCGGGCTCTACACCGTCAAGGATGGCCAAGTGGTGGAAGAGCGCTTCATGTATTGAAGCACTCTACTTGCCCAGCGCCGCGCCAACTGCGCGCTTGGCCATGACGCCGATGAGATGCGCCCGGTAATCGGCTGAAGCGTGAATGTCGCTGTTGAGCCCCTTGGCCGCGACTGCAAGGCCATCGAGCGCGCGGCCATGGAATCTGGCACCCAACGCCGCCTCGGCCGCTGCCCAGCGGAAGACGCCGTTTTCGCCTGCGCCGGTGACGGTGACGCGCACGCCAGAACCCTTCTTGGCCACCGCCACACCCACGAGCGCATAGCGTGACGCGGGATTGCGAAACTTGGCATAGGCGAACCGCGCTGCCAGCGGGAGGATGATTTTTGTCACGACTTCGCCCTCTTCAAGCGACGTGGCAAACATGCCTTGAAAGAATTCATCCGCCGCAATCTTGCGCTTGGTGGTGACAATGGTTGCCCCGAGCGCGAGCAGGGCTGCGGGATAATCCGCCGCCGGATCGTTGTTGGCGACCGAACCGCCGATGGTACCCTTGTGGCGCACATGTGGATCGCCGATGCACCCGGCGAGCGCCGCCAGCCCCGGCAGTTTTTCCGCCACGAGGGGACTCGCGGCCACCTCCGCATGGGTGGTCATGGCCCCGATCACAAGGGTCTTGCCCTTGAGCTCGATGCCGCGCAATTCGGCCACGCCGCATAGATCAATCAGGTTCGCCGGGCTGGCGAGTCGCTGCTTCATGGTGGGGAGCAGCGTCTGCCCGCCCGCCAGCAGCTTGGCATCCTCCGCCTTGCCCAGCAGCGTGGCCGCCTGACGGGCCGAAGTGGCTCGGTGATAGGTGAATGGGTACATGGGTCTCTCCTACTCCGCCGCCATCTTGGTCATCATCTTCTGAACCGCCACCCACACCGCATTGGGGGTCGCAGGCATGGCGATCTCTTCATGGCCCAGCGCATCGGTGATGGCGTTGATGACCGCCGCCGGGGCCGCGATGGCCCCTGCCTCGCCGCAGCCCTTGATGCCGAGCGGGTTGGAGGGTGCCGGCGTCGTGTTGAAGCCGAGGCTGAACGAGGGCACATCTGCGGCGCGCGGCATGGTGTAATCCATGAACGAGGCGGTCAGCAGCTGGCCGTTCTCGTCGTAGACTGTGCCTTCCAGCAGCGCCTGGCCGATGCCCTGCGCCACGCCGCCATGCACCTGCCCCTCCACGATCATGGGGTTGATGATGGTGCCGAAATCATCCACCGCCGCCCAGCGGTCCACGCGCGTGACGCCGGTTTCGGGATCGATCTCCACCTCGCAGATGTGTACGCCTGCCGGGAAGGTGAAGTTGGTGGGGTCGTAGAACGCGCCTTCCTTGAGGCCCGGCTCCAGTTGTTCGCCCGTGAACTTGTGCGCGACATAGGCCTGCAACGCGACCTCGCCGAAGGCCATGGATTTATCCGTGCCCTTGACCGTGAACTTGCCGTCCTTGAAGTCGATGTCGCCCTCCGCCGCCTCCATGCAGAGCGCAGCGACCTTGCGGGCCTTGGCCTCGACCTTGTCGAGCGCCTTGACGATGGCCGACATGCCGACCGCGCCCGAGCGCGAGCCATAGGTGCCCATGCCCATCTGCACCTTGTCGGTGTCGCCGTGCACGATGGACACCTGCTCGATGGGGATGCCGAGCCGCCCTGAGACAAGCTGCGCGAAGGTCGTTTCATGGCCCTGCCCGTGGCTGTGGGAGCCGGTCAGCACCTCCACTGTTCCCACGGGATTGACGCGCACTTCAGCCGATTCCCACAGGCCCACGCCCGCGCCCAGCGAACCGACGGCGGCAGACGGCGCGATTCCGCAAGCCTCGATATAGGCGGAATACCCCAGCCCGCGCAGTTTGCCCGCTTTTGCACTCTCGCGCTTGCGTTTGCCGAAGCCTTTGACATCCGCCAGTTCCTGCGCCCGCTTCATGGAGCCGATATAATCGCCTGCATCATACATCATGATCACGGGGGTCTGGTGCGGCCACTTGTTGATGAAGTTCTTCATGCGGAACTTGGCTGGATCCTGGCCGAGCTGGCGCGCCGCCACCTCCACGATGCGCTCGACGACAAAGGTGGCCTCGGGCCTGCCCGCGCCGCGGTAGGCATCCACCGGCGAGGTGTTGGTGTAGACCGCTTCCACCTCGGCGTAGATCGCCGGGATATCGTATTGGCCCGAGAGCAGAGGCGCGTAGAGATAGGTCGGCACCGCGCTGGAGAAGGTGGAGAGATAGGCGCCCAGATTGGCGCGCGTTTTCACCCGCATCGCCAGGATTTTACCATCCGAATTCATCGCCATTTCCGCATGGGTCAGGTGATCACGGCCATGGGCCACGCACAGAAACTCCTCCGTGCGGTCGGCCACCCATTTCACCGGGCGGCCCACTTTCTTGGCGGCCCAGACGCAGATGGTCTCCTCGGCATAGACGAAGATTTTCGAGCCGAACCCGCCACCCACGTCGGGCGCGACGACGCGCAGCTTGTTCTCGGGTGCAATGCCGATGAAGGCCGAGAGAATGAGCCGCGCCACATGGGGGTTCTGGCTCGTGGTGTAGAGCGTGAAGGCCCCCTCGCCGCGATCATAGTCGCCAATCGCCGCGCGCGGCTCCATGGCGTTGGGCACGAGGCGGTTGTTGGCCAGGTCAATCTTGGTGATGTGTGCCGCGCGCTTGAACGCGGCTTCCACCGCGCCCTTGTCGCCCAGATGCCAATCATAGACGACATTGTTCTCAGAGACATCGTGGATGACCGCCGCGCCCGTGTCGGTGGAGGTCGCGAGATCCACCACGGCAGGGAGCACCTCGTAATCCACAACGATTTTCTCGGCTGCATCGCGTGCGGTGGCCAGCGTGTCCGCGATGATCACCGCCACATGATCACCGACATAGCGCACCTTGCCCTGCGCCAAGGCAGGATGGGCTCCGGCTTTCATGGGCGTGCCATCCTTGGAGTTGATCATCCAGCCGCAGATCAGCCCGCCGAGCTTGTCTGCCGCAATGTCCGCGCCCGTGTAGATGGCAAGCACGCCCTTGATGCACGCCGCTGACGTGTCGATGCTGCGGATGTTTGCATGGGCATGGGGCGAGCGCAGGAAGAACGCATAGCTCTGGCCCGGGCGGTTGATGTCATCGGTGTAGCGACCTGCGCCCGTGATGTAACGGTGGTCTTCCTTGCGCAGAACGCGGGCGCCAATGCCGGTGGTTGGAATGCTGGTCGCTGGATTTGTCATGGGTGTGGTCCTCTGTGTGCCCACATCCCACCCCTGTTGGGAGTGGGTGGTCGGCGGGTGCCGGCCGGGTGAGGGAGAAAACTCATGTCGTCGTGATGTACTCACATCCTTCTGCCACTGCGGCTGGCACCCTCTCCCGAAGGAGAAGGAAATTCTTACTCCGCCGCCATCTTCGTTGGCACAGAACCGCCCATGGCTGCAGAACCCGCTTCAACAGCCCGGACGATGTTGTGATAGCCCGTGCAGCGGCAGATGTTGCCTTCCAGCTCCTCGCGTATCGTCTGCTCATCCAGATGCGTGCCCTTGCGGTTCACGATATCGATGGCCGCCATGATCATGCCTGGTGTGCAGTAGCCGCACTGGAGCCCGTGATGCTCGCGGAAGGCTTCCTGCATGGGGTGCAGCTTCCCGCCTTGCTCCAGCCCTTCAATGGTCGTCACTTCACAACCCGCCGCCGTGAGCGCCAGCATGGTGCAGGCCTTCACCGCCTTGCCATCCACATGCACCACGCAGGCCCCGCACTGCGACGTGTCACAGCCGACATGGGTGCCCGTGAGGCGCAGGTTGTCTCTGAGGTAATGAACGAGCAGTGTGCGCGCATCCACAACAGCGGACACGGCTTCTCCGTTCACCGTCATGGATACGGTGGCCATGGTCTCTCCCTCGATTTTCAGGTTTGCGCCACCCTCCCACGAACGGCGCATCACGTGCGGCTTTTCGGCTACGGCTTTTTTGGCTGTCTGCTTTGGACGATTGCCTTTCTCCCAGATTGGAAATCGTCAAAATAGAATGTGAAACTGTATTCAAAGGGGGTCAAGGGGAAAAACGACGCGGAGACAGCGTCGCTTTTGCGTGTTTGCACCAACTTTCGAACGACAGAGGCGCGCTCGCACCATGCAGTGAACATGCTAGAACGTGCCAGACTCAACGGGCGCAGGCGCAGACGATGACCTTTTCCAGCGGCACAGGCCTGACCGGCGCGCTCTTTGCGGATGCCGAAATGGCCGAGATACTTTCCGATGCGAGTTGGCTGCAAGCCATGCTCGATTTCGAGGCCGCGCTGGCGCGGGCGGAAGCGCAGGTGGGCGTCATTCCTAAGGCTGCCGCAGAGGTGATTTCGTCGTGCTGTGATGCTTCGCTCTACGATCTCGTGGAGATCGGGCGGCGCACCACGCTGGCGGGCAACCCGGCGATCCCGCTGGTGGCTCTGCTGACGCAAAAGGTGCGGGAGATTGATCCGGAGGCAGCTGAATTCGTGCATTACGGTGCGACCAGCCAGGATGTGATCGATGCAGCGCTTTGGACGCTCTGGGCACAAGGGCGGGATATCGTGCTTGGCCGCGTTGAAACCATTGCGGAAAGTCTGGCAAAATATGCGCATGCCCACCGCACAACCTTGATGATCGCCCGGACGTTACTGCAGCACGCTCTGCCCACGACGTTTGGCTTGAAGAGTGCCAACTGGCTCAACTCCATCATCGGTGCGCAGCATGCTCTGTCCTTCTGCCACACTTCCCAAATGCATATCGGCGGTGCGGCGGGCACTTTGGCGTCGCTTGGTGACACGGGGATCGATGTTGGCGAGAAAATGATCTGCGCTTCAAAACAGGTTCCAGCGCACACCAACCGGGTTTCATCACAACAACTCGCCGCCAACCTCGGTATTCTCTGCTCCAACCTCGGCAAGATTGCCCGCGATATCGCTCTCCTCATGCAGACAGAAGTGGCCGAAGTGTTCGAGCCTGCCGCGCCGGGCAAAGGCGGTTCCTCCACCCTCCCCCACAAGCGCAACCCGGTGCAGACCACGGCCATCATCGCTTGCGCCCTGCGCACGCCGGCGCTGGTGGCGACCATGCTTGCCGCAGGCCAGCAGGAGCATGAGCGCGGCGTGGGAGGCTGGCACGCGGAGTGGGACACGATGCGCGCATTGCTGCTGCTGACCGGCGCAGCCAGCCTGCATATGCAAACGCTGTTGGAGGGGCTGGAGGTGGACACGCTGCGCATGCGCGCCAACCTCGAACTCACCGACGGCCTGATCATGGCCGAGCGCGTGACCTTTGCGCTGGCTCCCGTCTTGGGAAAATCGCGGGCCAAAGCATTGATGGAAGCGGCCTGCAAGCGAGCGACGGCTGAGAAACGTCACCTCAAGGACGTGCTTGGGGAATCACCCGAGACGGGTATGCTCGATCTGGAAACGCTGTTTGATCCCACGACTTATCTGGGCGCAAGCGAGGTGTTCATTGATCGCATTCTGGCGTTTCATGAAGCTGAGAAGCAGCGCAAGAGCGAGGTCATCTGATGCCCATCCACACCCTCAACGGCGAACCCTTCAACATCGTGGTCGAAGGCCCTGCGACTTCCCCCGCGCTGCTGTTTTCCAACTCGCTCTCCTCCAATCTCTCAATGTGGAACCCGCAAGCCGAAGCACTGAACGAGCAGTTTCGCATCATCCGCTACGACTCGCGCGGGCATGGCCAAAGCGTGGCTGGACCGGGGCCGTATTCCATCGCGCAGCTGGGGCGCGATGCGCTGGCTGTGCTGGATGCTCTCAAGGTCGAGAAAGCGCATTTCTGCGGCCTGTCCAAAGGTGGCATGGTCGGTCAGTGGTTGCTGACCCACGCGCCGCACCGCATCGGCAGGGCAGTTCTGGCCAACACCGCCGCGCAAATGCCACCCGCGGAATTGTGGAACGGGCGCATTCGCAACGTCTCGCAAAACGGCATGGCTGCCATTGTGGATGCCACCATCGAGCGCTGGTTCACACCCGCCTTTGTGGCGCGCGCACCCCAAACGATCGCCGTCATCAAGACCATGATCGCAGCCACGCCCGCCGTGGGTTACGGCGGCTGCTGCGCGGCGATCCGCGACATGGACCAGCGCGAGATCATCCGCGCCATCACCACCCCGGTGCTGCTGATTTCCGGCGCCCATGACCCGGCCACCACGCCCGCCATGATGGAAATGATGCGCGCGCGGATCAAAGGGGCTGCGTGGGTGAGCCTCGATGCCGCGCATATCTCCAACCTCGAACAGCCCGATGCGTTTACGCAGGCGCTGAAGGAGTTTTTGTCATGACCAGCGACACCGACCGTCTCAAGCACGGCGAAGCCAACCGCCGCCGTGTGCTGGGCGATGCCCATGTGGATCGTTCGCTCAAAAGCCGGACCGACTTCAACGGCGAGTGGGTGGATTTCATCACCCGCACGGCGTGGGGCGATGTCTGGAACCGGCCGGGGCTGGATTACAAAAGTCGTTCGATCATCGTGCTCTCCGTTGCCACGGCGCTTGGCCGCTGGGAGGAGTTCCGCATCCATGTCAAGGGCGCGCTCCACAATGGCCTGACACGCGACGAGATCAAGGAGGTTCTGATGCACTGCGCGGTCTATGCCGGCGTGCCCGCCGCCAACACGGCTTTCCATGAGGCGCAAAAAGTGTTCGACGAGATGTCGAGGGGATGAACTATACCGCCCTGTAGCCCCGGCGCACATACACAAGCGAGTCCACCTCCCGCCCGGCTTCGGCCGCCTCCACTGTGCCAATGAGCACCACATGGCTTCCCACAACGGTCATTTCCGCCAGACGGCATGAGAAATTGGCGAGCGCATCCGCAAGCAGCGGCAATCCCTGCCGGGTCCAGCCATACTGTGCGGCAAAGCGCGCCTCGCCCTCCACGCCGCGCTGGCTGGCAAACACCTCTGCCACCTCCTGCTGCGCGGCGCTCAGGGTGTTGATCGTGAACGCGCCATTGCGGCGCAACGCCGCCAACGTGCGGCTCCCACTGTTGAGGCAGACCAGCAGACTGGGGGGGCTGTCCGACACAGAGGTCATGGCCGTGACGGTGGCGCCCGAAAGTCCTCCAGGGCCATCGGTGGCAATCACATGCACTGCGCCCGCGACCCGGCTCATGGCCTCTCGAAAGGTCTTGGCTTCTCGAAAGGTCTTGGCTTCTCGGAAAGAATTGGCCTCTCGAAAGTTCTTGGGGTCGTTGTTGCTCATGGTGAGCGCTATCGGCTGCCCTGCGTGCGGGATCAAGGGGGCCACGCGCCGCAGCAAGATTTGGGTGAGTGTTGTTGGGAAAAACCAACTGGCCTGTTGATACCAGCCATCACTTGGCCATATGCATGAGGGGTGGCCATGAGGGGCGGCGTTGTCTTGACGGGGTGGGTGCATGGACGTTTTCTTGCAGCAGTTGATCAACGGGATCGCGCTGGGCTCCATCTACGGTTTGATTGCCATCGGCTACACCATGGTTTTCGGCATCATCGGCATGGTCAATTTCGCCCACGGTGATGTGTTCATGGTGGGGGCCTTCGTGGCGCTGATCATGTTCATTGCGGTGACAGCGCTTGTGGGCGTGGGTGCGGGCGGCATTTTCCTGGCGTTGCTTGTGTGCCTCATCATCAGCGTGCTGGTGACCAGCCTCTACAATTGGGCCATCGAGAAGGTGGCGTACCGCAAGCTGCGGGGCTCGTTTCGCCTCGCGCCTCTGATCTCGGCCATTGGCATGTCGATCCTGCTCGTTAATTTCGTGCAGCTCGCGCAGGACGCCCGCAACAAGCCGGTTGCCAACATCATCAGCGGCGGCCTCACGATCATGAAAGGCGAGCGCTTTGACGTGGTGGTGGCCTACAAGGATCTCCTGATCATGGGTGTCACGGCGGTGCTGCTGCTGGTGTTCTGGTACCTGGTGCAGAAGACGCCGCTGGGCCGGGCGCAGCGCGCCTGCGAGCAGGACCGCAAGATGGCCGCCCTGCTGGGCATCAACGTGGATCGGACGGTATCCATCACCTTCGTCATTGGCGCGGGCCTGGCGGCGGTGGCCTCGGTGATGTGGCTCGTGAAATACAATGTGGTCTCCTACAACGACGGTTTCATTCCAGGTGTGAAGGCGTTTACGGCGGCGGTTCTGGGCGGCATCGGATCGCTCCCCGGCGCGGTGCTGGGCGGGCTGCTGATCGGCATCATCGAGAGCCTGTGGTCGGGGTATTTCTCCATCGATTACAAGGATGTGGCGGCCTTCACGATTCTGGTGATCGCCCTCATCTTCATGCCCCAGGGGTTGCTGGGCAAGCCGGAAGTGGAGAAGGTCTGACATGTCCGCTCCGCTGCGTTCAGGTCCCGCTGCCGCCGGGCTTGTCTCCCCCACGTTCGATGCGCAGCGCGCGCTGAAGGACGCGCTGCTGGCAGCGGTCGTGGCGCTGGGGCTGTTTGGCCTGATCATGGGCATCAAGACGGACCAGTCCATGGACAACACCATCGTGCTGCGCCCACGCCTGGGCCTGCTGTTCTCGATGGTTGCGGCCGTGTTCGTCGGCAGCCTGATCCGCAGCTATGTGACCTGGAACCGGGCGCTGGCCGCAGAAAAGCGCGAGCGCAGGCCCGCTTCCACGGGTGCGGCGTTCGTGAAGCTGGAGCAGAAGCTCATGCCCCTTGGTGTTGTGCTTCTCGCGCTGTTTCCGGTCATCGTGACACTGGTGGCGGGGCCCGATTCCATCCCCAAATGGGTGGATAATTTCGGCGTGCAAATCCTCATCTACATCATGCTAGGCTGGGGCCTCAACATCGTGGTCGGCCTCGCGGGCCTGCTCGATCTGGGGTATGTGGCGTTCTACGCCATCGGCTCCTACACCTACGCGCTGCTGTCGCAGCAATATGGCTTTTCCTTCTGGCTGGCGCTGCCTGTGGCGGGCGTCATGGCGGCGTTGTGGGGCGTGATGCTGGGGTTCCCCGTGCTGCGCCTCAGGGGCGACTACCTCGCCATCGTGACGCTGGCCTTTGGCGAGATCATCTACCTCGTGGCGCTGAACTGGCGTGATCTGACGGGCGGTGGCTCCGGCATGTCCGCCCCGCGCATCGACTTTTTCGGCATTCCCTTCAACGCTTCGGACAAGGGCTTCGCGGCGCGTTTCGGGCTGGAGTTCACGCCGGTCTACCGCACGGTGTTTCTGTATTACACCATTTTGGCGCTGGCGCTGCTGACGGCCTGGGTGACGCTGCGGCTCAAGCGACTGCCCGTGGGCCGCGCCTGGGAAGCCCTGCGCGAGGATGAAATCGCCTGCCGCGCCATCGGCATGAACACCACCAACACCAAGCTCACGGCCTTTGCCATCGGCGCGATGTTCGGAGGTTTTGCCGGTGCGTTCTTCGGCGCGCGGCAAGGGTTCATCACGCCGGAAAGCTTCAAGTTTCTGGAATCCGCGCTCATCCTCGCCATCGTCGTGCTGGGCGGCATGGGCTCGCTGCTGGGCGTGGTGCTGGCTTCCATCGCGCTAATCGGTGGCAGCGAAATTCTGCGCGAATTCGAGTTTCTGAAGCCCGTCATCGGCGATGACCCCACCAAATATCGCATGCTGCTGGTGGGCCTGGGCATGGTGCTCATGATGCTGTGGAAACCGCGTGGGCTGATTGCCGTGCGCACCCCGTCGATTTTCCTGAAAGAGCGCAAGATGATCGGGGCGGAGAACGTGAAGGAGGGCCACGGATGATTACGCTCACAGTGTCATTCCCGGCCGCAGCGGCGCAGCCGCGCAGGGGAAGGGAATCCAGTCTTGATCGGTCCATCCGTGCATTGGCCTTTGTTCTGGATCCCCTTCCCTCGCTTCGCTCGCCGGGGATGACAGGAATCCATTTCTGATGCGCGGTGCCCCCATTCTCAATGTCGAACATCTCACCATGCGCTTTGGCGGCCTGGTGGCGATTAACGACCTCTCGTTTACCGCCCATGCGGGTGACATCACCGCGCTGATCGGCCCCAACGGTGCGGGCAAGACCACCGTGTTCAACTGCATCACGGGTTTTTACAAACCGACAGAAGGGCGCATCGGCTTTCGCCACGGCACGGGCGGTGGCGACCTCTTCGCGCGCATGGACGCGCTGACGGACAGCGACCGCACCGCAGAAGCGCCCGGCCCCGAGCGGCTGTTTCTGCTTGAACGCATGCCGGATTTCGAGATCACGGCCAAAGCCAAGGTGGCGCGCACCTTCCAGAACATCCGCCTCTTTTCGGGCCTCACCGTCTTGGAGAATCTGATCGTGGGGCAGCACAATGCGCTCATGACGGCCTCACAATGGACGATCGGCGGGCTGCTGGGCACACGGCGCTTTCGCGAGGCCGAGAAGGCCGCCATCGAAAAGGCGAAATTCTGGCTCGACAAGACCAAGCTCATGGACCGCGCCGATGATTCAGCCGGCGAACTCCCTTACGGCGACCAGCGGCGGCTGGAAATCGCCCGCGCCATGTGCACCGATCCACATCTGTTGTGCCTCGATGAACCCGCAGCGGGCCTCAACCCCAAGGAAAGCGCTGAGCTGAATGCGCTGCTGCTTTCCATCCGCAAAGATCATGGCACGGCGGTGCTGCTGATCGAGCATGACATGACGGTTGTGATGGAGATTTCCGACCACGTCGTGGTGCTCGATTACGGCACCAAGATCGCGGATGGAACGCCGGACGCCATTCGCAACGACCCCAAGGTCATTGCCGCCTATCTCGGTGCGGATGACGAGGAAGAGGTCGCCCGGATCGAGGCGGAGGTGGGCCTATGAGTGCGGCTGTGCAGAGTGCGCCTGTTCCCCTCCTCACGATCCGGGGCGTGCATACGTATTACGGGCGGATTCAGGCGCTCAAGGGCATCGACATCGATGTGAACGCGGGCGAGATCGTCACGTTGATCGGCGCCAATGGTGCGGGCAAATCCACGTTGATGATGACGATTTTCGGCAGCCCGCGCGCGCGTGAAGGCTCCATCGTCTATCAGGGCCGCGACATAACGCAGGTGGAAACCCACGACATCGCCAAGCTGGGCATTGCGCAATCGCCCGAGGGGCGCCGGGTGTTTGCCCGCATGAGCGTGTACGAGAACCTGCAAATGGGCTCCGCCGTGGCGGGCATGGAGCATTTCGAAGCGGATCTCGCCAAGGTCTGCACCATTTTCCCGCGCTTGAAAGAGCGTTTGCAGCAACGCGCCGGCACCATGTCGGGCGGCGAGCAGCAGATGCTGGCCATCGCCCGTGCGCTGATGTGCCGCCCGAAGTTGCTGCTTCTGGATGAGCCCTCGCTGGGGCTCGCCCCCATCATCGTGAAGCAGATTTTCTCAGTCATCCGCGACCTCAACGAGAAAGAGGGCATGACGGTGTTTCTCGTCGAGCAGAATGCGTTCCATGCACTGAAACTCGCCCACCGGGCCTATGTCATGGTGAACGGCGTGATCACGATGGCGGGCACGGGCCGCGCATTGCTGGCGGACCCCAAGGTGCAGGCGGCGTATCTTGAAGGCGGGAGGCATTGAACATGCAAGGCGTCCTCTATGAAGAGCACTCAGCCTGGCTGTTCGTGCTGATCACAGTCATCATGGGCGGGGCGGCTGCTTGGCAGATGGGCCGCGCATTGGCCAAGACCTGGAAGCCGTTTGTGCTCGTGCCGGTTTATGTGGCGCTGCTCAACTGCGCGGTGCGGTTCATCCATTTTGCCCTGTTTCAGGGAACCTTGCTGTCGTTGCAATTCTATATCGTTGATTATGTTGTTCTTTTTGCGTTTTCCTATGCGGGTTGGCGCATGCAGCGCTCGGTGCAGATGTCGACACAATATGCCTTCGCCTACGATGCCGCCGGGCCGCTGGCATGGCGGCGCAAGGGTCAGGCGTCTTAACACGCTGGCGGCTGCATTTTGAGCGTGACAGCCCGATGAAAACGGGCTTCATTGCACCGCGTGGATGGGTGCAATGGCCTGTCCGAACCGGCTCCGGCGCTCTCCGGGCCACCTCAATGGGAGATCACCTCGTATGGATCGCAGACATTTCATGGCTGCCGTAGCGGCCACCACAGCACTTTCCGGCCGTGCCTTCGCGCAGGCGCAGGACCTCAAGATCGGCACGATCGGGCCGATCACCGGCCCCAACGCCGCCTTCGGCAAGCAGCTGACGGATGGTGCCGACCAGGCCATCGCCGACATCAACGCCGCCGGCGGCCTGCTCGGCCGCAAGCTGGTGGCGCTGCGCGGTGACGATGCCTCTGACCCGCGTCAGGGCGTATCGGTCGCCAACAAGATGATTGCAGACGGTGTCCGCCACATCGTCGGGCCGTTCAACTCCGGCGTGATGCTGCCGACATCGGAAGTCTACGCCGAAAATGGCGCGATCATGATTTCGCCCTCCGCCACCAACCCGAAGATCACCGAGCGCGGCCTGTGGAATGTGTTCCGCACCTGCGGTCGTGACGACCAGCAGGGCGCCGTGGCCGCTGGCCATATCGTCAAGAACTTCGCTGGCAAGAAGGTTGCCATCGTGCACGACAAGACGCCGTACGGCCAGGGCCTTGCCGCCGAGACGCAGAAGGCCATGAACGCCGCCAACGTCAAGGAGATCATGTTCGAAGGCGTGAATGTGGGCGAGAAGGACTTTTCCGCCCTCATCACGCGCCTGCGCGCCGGCGGTGCCGACCTCGTCTACTGGGGCGGCCTGCACACCGAAGGCGGCTTGATCGTGCGCCAGATGCGTGACCAGGGCCTGCGTGCGCCGCTCATGTCGGGCGATGGCATCACCTCGCAGGAATACGCGACGATTGCCGGCCCTGCGGCCGAAGGCACGCTGATGACCTACTCGCCCGATCCGCGCAAGCGCCCCGAGGCAGCGGCCATTGTCAAGACGTTCACCGACAAGGGCGTCAACCCCGAGGCCTATACGCTCTATTCCTACGCCGGCCTGCAGGTGTTTGCCGAAGCCGCCAAGGCGATCAACTCGGTGGATGCCAAGCGCATGGCCGAGCACATCCGCTCGGGCGTCGGCTTCAAGACCGTGATTGGTGAGCTGAAGTACGACAAGAAGGGTGACATCACCCGCCCTGACTATGTGATGTACACCTGGAAGAACGTCGGCGGCCGTATCACCTACGTCGAAGATTGATCAGACACTTCGAGATCGAACATGCAAAACCGTCGGGGCAACCCGGCGGTTTTTTGTCATCCCAGTGGCTTTAACCCAGCCTGCCCAGCGCCGGGAAGGTCTCCAGCAACCAGAACGCCGCTGTGGCCATGCCGCCGCTGAGGAAGGCGATGCCGGTGAGAACCAGCAGCCCGCCCATGACCTTTTCGATCAGGCCCATGCGCGGTTTGAGCCGCGCCAGCAGCCGCGTGAACGGCCCCATGAACAAGGCAGCCAGCAAAAACGGAATGCCCAGGCCCGCCGCATACAAGGCGAGCAGGCCCATCCCCTGCACCACGCTGGCCTGCGCGCCCGCCACCGCCATCACCGCGCCGAGCACGGGGCCGATGCAGGGTGTCCAGCCAAAGGCGAAGGCCAGGCCCATGAGATACGCGCCCGAAAAGCTGGCGGGGCGGCGCACATCGAGCCGCGCCTCGCGGTACAGCAGGCCTATGCGAAACACGCCCAGAAAGTGCAGACCCATGACAATGATGACCGCACCCGCCGCGACGCTGAGCCAATCGCTGTAGATGCGCAGCACTCGCCCCATGCTGGATGCACCCGCGCCGAGCAACACGAACACGGTGGCAAAACCCAGCACGAAGCACAGCGCCGCCAGCAGCACGCGGCGGTTCGCCTGCGGCTCGTCCGTCGTCAGTGCCGAAACGCTGGTGCCCGCCATGTAGGCCAGATACGGCGGCACGAGCGGCAGCACGCAGGGGCTGAGAAACGACAGCAGGCCAGCCGCCACCACGCCGGGAAGGGTGAGATCCGTCATGGGGTGGGCATGCGGGAAGCGTCCGCATCTGGCAAGCGGTAGCCTGTCACAGCGTGATCAAGGCTGGTTGATCATCCTCACCCGAAGACACGCTTGAATATCGTATCGATGTGCTTGAGGTGGTAAGCGTCATCAAAACTGCCTTCGAGCTGCGCGGCGGAGAGGCGGCTCGCCACCTCGGGGTCCGCCTTGAGGGAGGCAAGAAAATCTGCGCCGTGTTCCCAGGTCTTCATGGCGTTGCGCTGGACCAGGCGGTAGGATTCCTCGCGGCTCACACCCGCCTGCGTCAGCGCCAGCAGCACGCGCTGCGAGTTGTGCAGGCCGCCCATGCGGTCGAGATTCTTGCGCATGTTAGCGGGGTAGACCACCAGCTTGTCGATGACGCCGGTGAGGCGTGCGAGCGCAAAATCCAGCGTGATGGTCGCATCCGGCCCGATGAAGCGCTCGACGGAGGAGTGACTGATGTCGCGCTCGTGCCACAGCGCCACGTTCTCCATGGCGGGGATGCACATGGCGCGCACCATGCGGGCGAGGCCCGTGAGGTTTTCGGTCAGCACCGGGTTGCGCTTGTGCGGCATGGCTGAAGAACCCTTCTGGCCCGGTGAAAAATACTCTTCCGCTTCCAACACCTCGGTGCGCTGGAGATGGCGGATTTCAACGGCCAGCCGCTCCACGGAGGAGGCAATGACCGCGAGTGTTGCGAAGAACAGCGCGTGGCGGTCGCGCGGGATCACCTGTGTGGAAGTCGGCTCAACGCTGAGCCCCATCTTGGCAGCCACATGCTCTTCCACGCGTGGGTCGATGTTGGCGAAGGTGCCCACCGCACCTGACACAGCGCAGGTTGCGATGTCGGCCCGCGCAGCGCGCAGGCGCGTGCGGTTGCGGTCAAACTCGGCGTAGGCCTGCGCCATCTTGAGGCCGAATGTCACGGGCTCGGCGTGGATGCCATGCGAGCGCCCGATGGTGATGGTGTGCTTGTGCTCCAGCGCGCGGGCTTTCATCGCCGCCAGAAGTGCATCAATATCCGCCAGCAACAGGTCAGCCGCACGGGCGAGTTGCACCGCCAGGCAGGTGTCGAGCACATCGGTGGAGGTCATGCCCTGGTGCAGAAACCGCGCCTCCGGCCCCACGCGCTCGGAAACCAGCGTGAGAAAGGCAATGACATCGTGCTTCACCTCGCGCTCGATGGTGTCGATGCGCTCCACATCCGCCGCGTTGAACGCGATCGCGCCACCCTTCTCCCAGATCAGCTTGGCGGCGGAATGGGGCACCACACCCAGCTCCGCCAGCGCATCGGTGGCATGCGCCTCGATTTCGAACCAGATTTTGAAGCGGGCGGCCGATGACCACAGCGCGGTCATCTCGGGGCGGGCGTAGCGGGGGACCATCAGAAATCCATTTCACAAACGCGCAGGCGAAGGCCAACGCCAGAAACATAGCAAAGCTGCCAGAAACACGACAGCCAGCGGCCAGGGCACGAGATAGACGAGGCCGCGCGGCGTGAACAGGCCCATGGCGCCAAACATCGACCAGCCGATTTCCACAATGTCGAAGCTGGCGAGCAGATCATCCTCGATGCGGCCATCCAGCAGGCGAATTTTCACCGCAAAGGCAAACATGGTGGCAGGCACAAAACCAAATGTGGTCAGCACCGCGCCCAGCGGGCCACGCAGCCAAGAGGGCCAGCGCGCCGTGATCCACAGCACTGGCAGGCCCACCATGAGCGCGCTCAGGAACGCGCCTTCCGCGATGATCAGCGCCACCAGCCAGGCGCGATCCGACAGCGCCTCATGATGCAGCACAACCACCGCCAGCCCGGCAAGACTCGCGGCCAGCGCAATCAACCCGGCGTGGACAATTGCGCCCAGATACGTCGCCTCAAACGGCTGTGCCAAGGGCGCGCTCCGCCGCTTGCCGCAGGGCCTTGATGTTGGCGGCGTAGGCGGACGGCCCGCCCTTGAAAGCGGCCGAACCCGCCACCAACGTGTCCGCCCCGGCTGCCACCACCAGCGGCGCGGTTTCAACCGTCACGCCGCCGTCGATCTCCAGCCGGATGGGGCGCTTGCCGATCATGGCGCGCAGGCGGCGCACCTTCTCCAGCATGCCATGCTCGAAGGATTGACCGCCGAAACCGGGGCTGACCGTCATCACCAGAATCAGGTCCACTTGGTCCAGCAGATGCTCGATGGCGCTCTCATGGGTCTGCGGTGTAAGGACCAGCCCGGTCTGTTTGCCGTGGCTGCGGATGAGTTGCAGCGTGCGGTGCGCATGTGGTCCCGCTTCGATGTGAAAGGAGATGAGGTCCGCGCCCGCCTTGGCAAAAGCCTCGACATAAGCGTCCACGGGCTGGATCATGAGGTGTACATCGAACAGCTTTTTCGTGCGCGGGCGAATGGCTTTGAGAATATCCGGCCCAAAGCTGATGTTGGGCACGAAATGCCCGTCCATTACATCGCAGTGGATCCAGTCCGCCCCCGCACGGTCGATGGCCTCGATCTCTTCACCCAGTCGCGCAAAATCGGCGGACAGGATGGAGGGAGCAATGAGGAGCGGCTGCGTCATGCCCTCTCGTAAATCGATGGAGGTGCGCGGGCAAGGGGCAGAGCGGGGTCAAGGGGCAGAGGGTCTTCTTGCGGCGCGGTTTCTACCCGTCTTTCCTCAGCCGCCTGGCCAGCGGCTTGACGATCTGCGGCATCAGATAAATCGGAAATTGCGCGAGGGCGAAAAACAGGAAGGTGGTCTTGGGAGCCGCCGCGCCCAGCGCCGCAATCAGCAACCCCATGTTGCGCTGGCATGTGGCATAGCCCAGCACGAAGCGATCCGCCGGCGCAAGTGAGCGCAGCACCAGCCACGCCGTGAGAAAACCCATGGCCGACATGGCAAAGGCAAAGGCGAGAAACTCAGCCACCCGCGCGGGGTTGGCGAGGGCCGCGTCGAGCACGCCGTCCATGGCCGCGACGGCGAAGATGAAATACATCACCACACCAATGCCATCGAAGGTGGTCTTGTTGGCCTCGATGCGTGCCACGCCAAGCCAGCGGCGCAGCGCGAGCGCGCCCACAATCGCCCCGCCGATCAGCAACACCAGGCGCTGGATGAGTATGCCCAGATCCAACGGCACGGCTGCGCCCGCCACCCATTCCACCAGCACGGGAGAGAGCAGCGGAGCCGCCGCCGTTGTCAACAACACAGCTGTCAGCAGCAGCGTCGGTTCCAGCCCCAGCAACATGGCGACAGCCGGTGCGGAAATGATGGGCGGCGCACCCGCCATGATGGCCAGGCCCAGGACAAGGCCGGGATCGAGATTGGCGCGGCCCATGCCCAGCAGCACGCCGCCGATAAGGAAAACGGGTGCAAGGATGAGCCAGAGGCAGGCCAGAATGAGCGGGCGTGGGCGCGCCAGCAAAGCCTGCACGGCGGTTGCATCCGCACGGGCAAAGGTGAGCATGACGAAGATGAAAATCGTCACCGCCAGCAGCGGGCGCGCGCTGGCTGCGAGTTGCGGCAGGGCCAAACCGGCGAAGATCGACAGGGCAAATCCCTGCGTGCCGTGCCGGCCGATCCAGTCAAGCGGGCGGGCGAGAAAGGTGAGCATGGGTCTGGCGTAGCGGGGTATGCGCGCCTTGGGAAGGGAACCGTGTCATCCCCGGCGGCTCCAGAGCCGGATAGGAGATCCAGACTTTGCCAGGATTGAGAGAACAACTGGATTCCCTTCCCTCACCCTTCGGGGTCGCCGGGAATGACACCGGGGAACGCATGCGCCCCATGCTAGCCTGCTTGCAACAGGAGCTGATTCGGCATGAAAACAGATGTGGTCGTGCTGGGTGCGGGCATCGTGGGTGTCGCGGCCGCCCTGCAGTTGCAGCGGCGCGGGCGCTCCGTGGTGCTGGTGGATCGCAAATCACCGGGCGAGGAAACATCGTTCGGCAATGCCGGGCTGATTCAGCGCGAGGCGTTCTACCCCTATGCCTTCCCGCGCGGCCTCGGCAAGCTGATCCGCTACGCACTGAACGGTGAGAGCGAAGCGCACTATCAGGTCAGCAGTCTGCTGGGGCTGGCCTCGCCGCTGTTCCAGTATTGGCGCAATGCCTCGCCCGCACGCATCGAGCGCACGATCCGCGTCAATCGCCCCTTGTTCGAGCGCTGCCTGGCCGAGCATGAGTTGCTGGCATCGGAAGCGGGCGTGAGTGATCTGCTGCGTCCCGGCGGCTGGGTTCAGCTCTTCCGCAAGCCGGAAAGCTTCGAGGCCCGCATGGGCGAGGCCGCGCGTCTGCGGGCAGAATTTGGCGTTTCCTCCACGCCGCTGGATGCTGCCGGGCTGGCCAAGGTGGAGCCACACCTCAACGACGCACCCATGGCCGGAGCGATCCACTGGCACGACCCGGCTTCCCTGCGCGAGCCCGTGCAACTGACACGGGCGTATGCCCGCCATTTCGAAGCGCTCGGCGGACGCTTTGCTCGCGCCGATGCGCGCACACTGGTGCAGGACGCCGAGGGGTGGAGTGTGGAATCACCCGAGGGGCGCATTACAGCACGAGACGCCGTGATCGCGCTCGGCGCCTGGACGCCCGAGATCATCCGCCCGCTGGGCTATGCCCTGCCGCTGTTCATCAAGCGCGGCTACCATGTGCATTACCGCCCACGCGGCAATGTCACGCTCAATCATCCAGCCATCGATACGGATGCGGGCTTTGCCATGGCGGCCATGGAGCATGGCATCCGCATGACCACCGGCGCGGAATTTGCCCACCGCGATGCGCCGCCCACTCCGGTGCAGGTGGAGCGCTGTGCGCCGCTCGCCCGCCAATGGCTGTCACTGGACGGACAGGTCGAAACAACCCCGTGGATGGGTCGCAGGCCGTGTTTCCCCGACATGATTCCGGTCATTGGTCCTTCGCCGCGCCACAAAGGCCTGTGGTTCTTGTTCGGCCATGCGCATCACGGGCTGACCAATGCGGCGGTTTCCGGCCGCCTGATCGCAGACATGATCATGGGTGAGGCTCCCATCTGCGACGTTTCGGGATTTGCAGCGGATCGGGCCTTCGTGTGAGGAGCTTGATATCCGTGAAACAAGAATATTCTATGTATGAAAATTGCTTGTTGACTTTAATGGATTATGTTGGTTAACTTTTTGCATCCTGGTACAGGACGTTCAGAGGAGACGAGCATGTTCGGACTTGATAAACTGGCAAAGGCTTTCAACCCGGTGGATATGCTGAAAAGCTTCAATCCGCTCGAAATGGTCGGCAAGCTGACCCAGGCGTTTTCTGACCCTTCCAAGCTTCTGGAACTGGCCACCGGCTTTGCTGCCGGTCCCTATGCGCCCCTCGCAAAAATGGCGCTGGGCGCGCTGCAGGGTGGCGGCCAGCCTTCGCAGGTTGCAGGCGATCTGCTGGGTGGCAAAGGGGGCTTCGGCCAGTTCAGCGCCACGGATATCGGTGGTTTCGCGACAAAATTTCTGGGCGGCATCAAGTAAGCCACAAAATGCCCGAAGATTGAACAGAAGACCCGCCGCTATGGCGGGTTTTTTGTTGGGCGCAACCTCCTGCGGTCTTCACGCGTTAGGCTGAACCAGACGCGTTTGCAAACCGTAGATCGTCTGTCTGCAAACCGCAGACCAAACATCTGCAATGTTTACCAATCAGACGGCACCGCAACTTGGCGGTTGGCTAAGGGGTTTCCATGTCCGGCACAATTCTGATCTATGGCGGCACCGGCGGAATTGGCGCGTCAACTGCGCGGCTGCTCAAAGCACGGGGCTACGGCGTACACCTTGCAGGACGCAACGAGGCGAAGCTGTCTGGCCTTGCAGCGGAACTTGGGTGCACCTTCAGCGCACATGATGTTGCGGACACAGCATCTTTCGCGACAGTCACCGCTGCAGCGGGGGATACACTCGCCGGGGTCATCTATGCGGTCGGCACGATCAACCTGAAGCCTTTCCACCGCCTGACACCGGCGGATTTCGAGCTGGATTTTCGCATCAACGCCGTCGGTGCAGCCTGCGCAGTGCAGGCCGCCCTGCCCGCGCTGAAAGCTTATGAAGGCACGGCCTCTGTCGTGCTGTTCTCGACCGTCGCAGTGGCGCAGGGCTTCACAGCCCATGCCTCGGTTGCCATGGCGAAAGGCGCGATCGAAGGCCTCACGCTGGCGCTGGGTGCGGAGCTTGCGCCCAAGGTGCGCGTCAACGCCGTGGCCCCTTCACTGACAAAGACTCCCTTGGCACAGGCGCTCACCGGCAACGAGCAAATGGCCACTGCCATCGCGCAGATGCACGCGCTGCAGCGCCTTGGCGAACCGGAGGACATTGCCCGTCTCGCGGCCTTTCTGGCCACGGAGGATTCAGGCTGGATCACCGGCCAGGTGATTGGCATCGACGGGGGCCGCTCAACACTGCGCACCAAAGGGTAAGGGCGCCGTGCCCAAGATGCGCAAGAAATCCGACCTGCCGACCAAGACCTGCGCCACTTGCGGTCTGCCGTTCACATGGCGCAAAAAGTGGGAAAAGGTCTGGGAGGACGTGAAATATTGCTCCGACAGGTGCCGCGCAGCGGGAAAGGGCAGCGCCAAGCCGACTGCCAGGTGAGACCCAAGTCTCTCACCCGAATGTCAAGTCTCTCACCCGAACCTATTGCCCTTCGGAAAGCCCTTGGGCGGGAGCTTGCCCGCCTCGGCGCGTTTGCCGATCCATTCGTCCAACTCGGGCCTGGCGACGGTGTAGGTGCGGCCATCCGAGCTTTGCCAAGTCAGGCCTTCTGCCAGCTTGAAGGTCTTGGCATCGGCCACGCCGCCATCCTTGTATTTTTGCAGGCGCACACCCTTGCCGCGCGACATTTCAGGCA
>JANMMT010000045.1:0-10384 GCA_031373545.1 Hyphomicrobiales bacterium | reverse complement strand
CTTGATGATGGCTTCAATTTTTTTCATGACCCAGCTTTTTTCTGACATGAGCGCGTCATCCGAGCGGATATCGCTGTCTTCCTGTCACTTTGTCAGGGCACTTGCAAGCAGATGCCGTGCCATCACAACGTAGGCCTTGGCTTTTGAGATCGCGCTGCCTGTGATGGGGGCAAGTAGGCACGAGCACAGACAGGATTGGTTAAAAAATATGCAATTGCCTTAAATCGAGGCTTCAGGCGACTGCTTTCAGGCCCCGTTTGGCCAGCAATGCCCTCACCTCGGGCAGTCGGCCACGGAACAACGTGTAAGCTTGCTCAGGATCGCGGCTGTGCCCTGCGGAGTAGATGTACGCGGCCAGCCTCTGCGCTGTTGGCGCATCATAGATGTCACCCGTCTCGCGGAAGGCTTGGAACGCATCGGCATCCAGCACCTCGGACCACAGGTAGCTGTAATAGCCTGCGGCGTAGCCATCGCCCGAAAAGACATGTGAAAAGTGCGGCGTGCGGTGCCGCATCACGATCTCTGGCGGCATGCCCAGGCGCGTCAGCGTCTCGGCCTCGAAAGCCGCCACATCCAATGTGCCCGGGTCAGGCAGGGCGTGCAGGGCCATGTCCATCAGCGCGGAGGCGCAATACTCCACTGTCATGAAGCCCTGATTGAAGGTGCGGGCGGCAATCAGCCGGTCAAGCAGAGCCTGCGGCATCGGCTCGCCCGTTTGGGCATGCAGGCCATATTCCGCCAACACGGCGGGTTGCTCCAGCCAGTGTTCATAGAGCTGCGAGGGCAGTTCCACGAAGTCACGCGGCACATTGGTGCCCGCCAGACAAGGATATGTCACGTTGGAAAGCATGCCGTGCAACGCATGGCCAAACTCGTGGAACAGCGTGCGCGCATCGTCGAATGAAAGCAGGGCCGGTACACCGGTGGCGGGTTTGCCGAAGTTCATCACGTTGATGATGATGGGCCGCTGCGCGCCGCCCAGACTCTTCTGATCGCGGAAGGAACTCATCCAGGCGCCCGAGCGCTTGCCCGGACGGGCAAAGTAATCGCCGTAGAACAGCGCCATATGCGCGCCTGCCTTGTCGAGTACCTCGAAGGCCTGCACATCGGGGTGATAGACCGGCACATCGGCGCGTGGCCGGAAGGTCAGGCCAAAAAGCCTGGTTGCCGTATCGAAGGCAGCTTGGATCATCTTCGACAGCTGAAAATACGGCTTGATTGTCGCTTCATCAAGATCGAACTGCTGCTGGCGCTGCTTTTCGCTGTAATAGCGCCAGTCCCATGGCTTGATCGCCGGAAGATAATCGGTTTGGGCGAGCGCCATCAGCGCATCGCGCTCGGCTGCTGCGCGGGCCTTGCCTGCGGGCCAGACCTCATCCAGCAGGCGTTGTGCGGCGATGGCTGATTTGGCCATTGTGTCCGAAAGCTTCATCGCGGCAAAATCCGCATAGCCGAGCAAGCGTGCGTATTCGGCGCGCAGGGCCAGAATCTCGCGAATCAGTGGCTTGTTGTCCGTGGCCCCCTGGTCGCCGCGCAAGGTCCAGGCCGTGAAGGCCTGCTCGCGCAGATCGCGCCGGGTCGAGAACGTAAGGAACGGCTCGACCGATGACCGCAACAGCGTGATCGCATTGCCCTCAAGCCCGCGGCTTTCCGCTTCCGCCTTTGCGGCGCTGATCAGGAAGGCGGGCAGCCCATCCAGATCCGCTTCGGTGAGTTGCAACACCCAATCGGTCTCATCTTTGAGCACGTTCTGGCTGAACTGTGTCGTCAGGGTCGCCAGCCGGGCCTTGATGGCGGCTGCACGCGCCTTGCCGGCCTTGTCCAACTTGGCACCGCCCTTGATGAAGCCGGTGCGGATCTTGGTGAGCGCCTGCATCTGCTCACCTGTCAGCGCCAAGGTGTCGCGCGCTTCAAACAGCGCCTCGATGCGGCCGAAGAGCGCGGCATTGGCATAGATCGTGCTGCCGTGTTGGGAAAGGCGCGGCGACATCTCGCGCTCGATCGCGCGCATCGCCTCGGTGGAATCCGTGCCCGCCAGATTCCAGAATACGCTGTTGATGCGGTCCAGTGTCTGGCCCGACAGTTCATACGCATCGATGGTGTTGGCGAAGGTCGGCGCCTCGGGATTGCGTGCAATCGCGTCGATTTCGACCAGGTGCTCGGCCATGCCCGCGTCGAAGGCCGGCAAGAAATCCGGGGCAGTGATGCTTGCAAACGCAGGCGCTTCAAACGGAGTCTTGAACGGCGCGAGAAGGGCATTGGTCGTCATGGCAGAACCTCAAACCAGGAGAGCACGCCGCTCTCCATATGCTCAATCACGGCGGAGCGGATCAGCCATTTTCCCGGATTGTCCGCCACAAACGCAATTCGGACCGTGCGGTTGTCCGGCACGATCACGGTATCAAGGAAAAACGGCTCCCAGCCATCATCGAGCGCATGCAGAACGCGAAACACATGGCCGTGAATCTTGAGCGTTTGCACCCACGCCGTGCGATTGACCAAGGCGACCACGACCTCCTGCCCGCGCTTCACCGAAAACAGCGGTTTGCCCGTGATGCCGGAGGGAAAACCGAAATTGAGCGTCCACACCTTCGTCGGGTCGGGAAACTTTGCGGCGACAACGGCAGGTGTTGCCCCTGCACCTGCTGGATCGGACGTGTTCCAGCCGCCAGCGATGTTGAACTCGGCGCGCCGGGCGTTTTGCAGGCGAATGCCGGCGGGGAGATTGGGATTGGGCGGCAGCGATTGCACGGCGGGCTTTTCTGACAAAAGCTCGCCCTCGGTCTTGAAGCGCACCACCGTCAGCCCGTCGCCCAGCGCCACCTGCACCAGCGTTTCTGTGCCCGCCGTGGCGGGCAGATCGAGCACCACATCGTAGCGTGAGCCGGGGGCCACGATGACCTCGCGCTTGAGCGGATCGAACGGATCGCAGGGCTGTCCGTCGATGGCGATGACGGTGGCGCGCGCCATATTGTTGAAGCGCATGGGCAGCACGCGGGCATTCATGGCGCCTGCAATGCGCAGACGTACGCGGGCGCGCGGGCGTAGGGTGACGGTCTGGGGCAGGGGGCTGCCGTTGACCGACAGCGCATTGCCCAGCCGCCCGAGACGCGCCGCGTCGGCGGCAAGCCCGAAGGCGGGGTCGATCTGATGGGTCTCGGTCAGCCGCCAGTCATCCAGCAGCACCGCCACATCCTGGTCCACCGGTCCCCAGTCGTCCTCGACGATCAGGAGCCCCGTCAGGCCCCGCTCCATCTGTTCACTTGTCTGGCCCGCAACAAGCGGATGATAGAGATACGTGCCTGCATCCTGCGTGAGGATGGTCGTTTCAAAGCTGCCTCCGGGCGGGACAGGAGCTTGCGTCAGCCCGGCCACCCCGTCCGCCGCATTGGCATGGCGCAGGCCGGAGATGTGCAGGCTCGTCGGTTGCGCAAGGTTGTTGACGAGGCGAATCGTGCGCGGCTCACCGCGTTTCAGCCGGATCACAGGGCCGGGAATGCTGCCATTGTAGGCCCACACATCGGTCTCGGGCGCGGGATCCGCACGAAGGCGGCGCTGGGCGGGTGCTGCGGTCAGCACCATGGGTTCGGTTCTGGTCTGCGCGCTTGCAGCCGTTGCCAGAAGTGTCACGGATGCGGCAATTCCGGTCATCACGGTGCGGCGGGAGGGAGAGGCGATCGGCTCAGACATGCGCACACTTGTTTATCAGTTAAGGCGGCTTTCCTATGTCGTGGTTTTTCCAGCGCGTCGAGGGTGCGCGTTGCCCGTTCTTGCACCGCTGCAATATTTTTGCTGCATCCCTTGCGATGATCCGCTATGCGAGCCGCTTCCGGATGCGGTCCGGCGCATGGAGCGGGCTTTTTGCAGTTCGTTCCAGGTTGAGGTTGCGGGCGTGGCGGAACTGGTAGACGCGCTGGATTTAGGTTCCAGTGGTGAAAGCCGTGGGGGTTCGAGTCCCTCCGCCCGCACCACAGCCCATGCAGGGCCGCGAAGACGACTTTTCAAGTGCTTGAAGCGCTTTTGCGCAATGGCCAAGTGACACTCCGAGCAAGCGACAGACGAAGGCAGTTGACCCATGCAGATCACACAGACCGAGGCCACCGGCCTGAAACGCGAATTCAAGGTGGTGCTGGCCGCCGCTGACCTGCTGACCCGCATGGAAGGTGAACTCGCCACCCTCGGTCAACGCGCGAAGATTCCCGGCTTCCGCCCCGGCAAGGTGCCCAAAGAGCATCTGCGCCGCATGTATGGCAAGTCGGTCATGTCCGATGTGGTCAACAATGCCGTGACAGAAGCCAACCGCAAGATCGTCGACGAGCACGGCTTGAAACTCGCCATGGAGCCCAATGTGCAGTTTCCCCAGGCGCGCGAGAAAATCGACGCCGCGATGGAGGCCAAGGGCGATCTCGAATACACCATCGCACTCGAAGTCCTGCCGGTGATAGAAGTCGTCGATCACAGCGACATCACGCTGAGCAAGCAGGTCGTGGACGTCGCCGAGACCGAGATCGATGCGGCCATCGCCCGGATGGCGGAGCCGATGCGTCCCTTCACCGCCAAGGGTGACAAGGCCAAGGCCGAGACAGGTGACCGCGTCAGCGTGGATTTCGTGGGCCGTATCGACGGCACGGAATTCGACGGTGGCAAGGGCCAGGACATTCAGGTGGTGATTGGTTCCAACACCTTCATCCCCGGGTTTGAAGAGCAGCTCATCGGGATCAAGACCGGCGAAGCTAAGCTGGTGAAAGTGTCCTTCCCGGCCAATTATGCCGCTGCGCAGCTTGCGGGCCAGGCCGCCGAATTCGACGTGACCGCCAAGGTCATCGAGGCGCCCGGCGAACTCGTGATCGACGAAGCGCTGGCCAAGCAATATGGCATGGAGGACCTTGCCAAGCTGAAAGACGCCGTGAAATCCTCGATTGCGAGTGAATACACCAGCGCGGCGCGCCGCAAGATGAAGCGCCAGTTGCTCGATGCACTTGATGTGAAATACGGCTTCGACCTCCCGCCGACCCTGCTGGATCAGGAATTCACCGCGATCTGGAACAACGTCGGCATGGAAATGAAGGCGGCGGGCAAGTCGTTCGAGGACGAAGGTACGACCGAAGAGGCCGCCAAGGCCGATTACCAGAAGATCGCGGCGCGCCGCGTGCGCCTCGGCCTGTTGCTGGCTGAAATTGGCGAAAAGGCCGGCGTTCAGGTGACCGATGATGAGGTGAGCCAAGGCCTCGTGCAGCGTGCCCGCCAGTTCCCCGGACAGGAAAAAGAGGTCTGGGAATATTACCGCAAGAATCCGCAGGCTTTGGCCGAAGTGCGCGCGCCGATCTTTGAAGAAAAGGTCGTCGATCACATTCTGGGTCAGGTGAAAATCACCGAGGTTCCCGTCACCAAGGAAGCGCTGCTGGCCGAAGACGGCGATGATGCGCCGGCCACCGAAGCGGACAAGCCCAAGAAGGCCGCTGCGAAGAAGGCCAAAAAATCCGAGACGGAAAAAACCGAGACTGAAAAGTCCGACGACTGATTTCGATCAAAGTCCAGAAGGCGAAAAAACTGCCGAGAGCGATCCCGGCAGGTTTTTTGCACCCATCAATCGCAGGTCAAGGGTGGCCCCGCCTCAATTCGCCGTAGCGTCGATATCAACCTTCTTCAGCACATCAAGCGGGTTCTGTGTGCCGATGACATCGGCAGCCCCGATCCCGTCCTTCGAAGTGACGCCGACCTTCAGCACGCCCGGCTTCGCCACAAAGCGCCCGACGGCCTCCGCCAGCGCTTTGGCACCTGGATGCCCCGCCATCATCATGGGGATGCCCAGCGCTGCCCCGGCGGCGATCTCCGCGCGCAGGTCCTCCGGCTTGCGCCCTTGCTGCTTGGCCTGCTGGGTGATGAGCTTGTCGAACAGGCCCTCGTTGGTAAGCGTCACGTTCATTTTCGTGGCAATGACGCTGAGTGCGGCCACGGCGGCCAATGCCTTGTCTCCGGTAAAGAGATCGCGCGAGACATTGCCCAATTCCGCCGTAATGTTGCTTGTGAACATCTGCGCCGAGCGGAAGGTCAAATCCTTGAGACTGAGCGTTTTAGCCTGCTCGTTCCAGACCTGGTCGTAGCGCGCTGAAAGATCGATCCGGGAATAGCCGAGTGCGATCATTTCCTTGAAGTTCGTATCTTTCGTGCCGGGGGGGATCTGCAGGAGCAACTGATCGAGCATCAGGGCAAAATTGGCCGGAATGCTGCCGACGTGATTGCCCATCTTGACTTCGAGAAGCCCCATTTTGGCTGTGATGCGCTGGTTCTTGTCCTTTGCATCAGGCACATCGATATCGACACCCGCGACGCGTACAAGATCGATGCGGGGTATCAGTTCAGCCGGATTAATGTCCTCGGTTTTGTTGCCGGATGCGCTCGCTCGCCCAAGTGCCGTCATGACACCGCTGAAATTCAAGCCATCGAGACTGATGTCGCGCACCTTGACCTTTCCATCGGTCGTCTCGATGCCAAACCCTTGCAGTGCAAAGCGGCCGGGCACATCAGCACCGCCCGCCATGGCCATTCGGTCGATGTTCATTTTGGCTGCCTGACCCACCTTGGGTTTAAAATCACCCGCGAGCCCGAGCATTTCGAAATTGCCGATGGACACGCTGCTGGCCAGCATCAGACCCAACTCGGCTGCGCGGCGGTCGTTCTCCCTGGATTTGGTTTTGGAAAGACTTTCCAGTTCCCTGAAAGCAGCCAAAGCGGGTGTCGGGGTAGAGCGCAGCTTGTAATCGCTGCTGCGCAAACCGGCGAGCGTGAACGTGCCCTCCGGCCCGCTGTCCATGGTGAATTTGCCCATGTTGCTTTCGCCCATGACGGTCTTCAAAGGCTCACCCGGCTGTCCCGCCTCGAACAGAAATCGCATGATCTGTGGCAGGTCCAGTGCCTTGATGCTGCTGTTCAGGACGGTCACGTCCCCTTTCCTAGGCGACGCCGTCTTGCTGGTGGCATCTGAAGTTCCGGTGGTGAGGGGGGTGATGATCTCGCCGATCACGCCACTGCGCACATCCGAAATCACCGAGTCACGGTAGGTCGTCGTACTTTTGATATCAGTCTGGAGGGTGTGGACGATCTCGACAATCGGCAGGGAAATGCTGCGGGCGCTGATCTTGGCAAAGCGGGCAGACCAGGGCTCGCTGGAGTTGCTGTCGAACAGGGCGCGAATATCAGCTTGCGTGTTGCTGGACCCTTCCAAAGTCAGGCGGGGAATCCGCAAGGAAAACTTTTGGCCCTCGATTGTGAGGTTGTCGACTGTAACGACGCTCTGCGCCAACGCGGGACGGGGCAGCGCAATCAGGGCCACGCTTGCCGGCATGGCGACGGAAAGCGTCAAGGCCGCTGCAAGGGTTTTAACTGTCGAATGTCTCATGCAAGATTCCCCGGAATTATTTCGGTTGGTCGGTGGTGCTGAACGCGGTGCGCGGTTTTACCGTGCAGATCTTACAAATTGCCGCAAGGATAGTGGCCGTAACGCTTTTGATCCCGAATGGGGCGATCTGGAGGCGCTGCACCCCGATCAAATGGAAAAGCCCGATCAAATGGAAAAGGACGTGCCGCAACCGCAGCCCGACGTGGCCATGGGGTTATGCACCCGGAATGACTGCCCCATCAGATCATCGACGAAATCCACTTCCGCACCGCGCATGTATCCGATCGAAATGCTGTCCACGGCCACCTTAACACCGTCGCGGGCAACCACGATGTCATCACCGGCGATCACGTGGCCAATGTCGAAGCCGTAGGAGAAGCCCGAACAACCGCCGCCGTTGACGCTGATTTTCAGCACGGATCCGGGTGGTTCGCTGGCCAGCAACTCGTGGATGCGCCGGGCGGCATTGGCACTGACGCTGAATTCTGTCTCGCTCATCGCAGAAATCCCCTGCTTCGCATTGGTGTCACTATGAACTAAGGATTCGAAACGTCCATATCAACAAGAGCAATCTGCAAAACGTGATGGTGCCTGCAATCACTCCTGGAGACCGCTGGCGCGCGCCCTACGCCTGCGACCCCGCACAGACACGCGGACGCAGGGCGGACGAGCCGGCCTCGCCCACCCGCGGCGCCTTCCAGCGCGACCGCGACCGCATCATCCACTCCACGGCCTTCCGCCGCCTCAAGCACAAGACGCAGGTCTTCATCGAGCACGAGGGCGATCACTACCGCACGCGTCTGACCCACACGCTGGAAGTTTCACAGATCGCCCGCTCTCTTGCCCGCGCCTTGGGATTGGACGAAGACCTCGCTGAGACCATCGCGCTCGCGCATGATCTGGGCCACACGCCCTTCGGCCATGCAGGGGAGCGCGCGCTGGATCGGTGCCTTGCGGATGTGGGCGGGTTCGATCACAACGCGCAGTCGCTCAAGGTCGTGACCAGTCTGGAGCGCCGCTACGCCGATTTTGATGGGCTGAACCTCTCCTGGGAGACGCTGGAGGGCCTAGTCAAGCACAATGGCCCGCTGGTGACGCCCACAGGTGAAACCGTCGGCGCATACTTCGGCAAGGCGCTGCCGCCCGCCATTGCGGCCTACGATTTCGTGCACCCGCTTGATCTGTGGAGCCAGGCGGGGGGCGAGGCACAAGCTGCGGCCATTGCCGATGACATCGCCTATATCGCGCATGATATCGACGACGGGTTGAGGGCAGGGGCTTTTGAACTCGCCGACCTGCAGGCCGTGCCGTTTCTGGGCGATTTACTGGAGAATCTGCGTTGGAAATACCCCAGGCTGGAGCACGCCCGGATGGTGCACGAGTTGCAGCGGCGGGTCATCACGGCGCTGGTGGAAGACGTCATCACCGAATCGGTGACACGCCTCAAAGCGCTTGGCCCGCAATCCGCAGCTGACCTGCGCGCGCATTACGCGCCCGTGATCGCCTTTTCCCCTGGGATGGAAGACATCAAGCGCGCCACGAAGGCCTTTCTCTTCCGCGAACTCTACCGCCACAGCCGAGTCATGAAGGTGATGAACCATGCCGAAACTGTGGTGGAAGATCTGTTTGCGGCTTATGCGGATGACCCTGAGCTTCTTTCGGAGGAATGGCAGCGGCAGCTTGTGGATCAGGATCAGATGACCCATGCCATCACCATCGGCGATTACATCGCGGGCATGACTGACCGCTACGCGCTTGATGCCCATGGCCGGCTGTTTGATTCTGACCGGGAATGAGGCTAGGTCGCAGCCTCTCCGTAGAAGGTTTGCCATTCACCACATGAATCTCTTTGCGCACTATCAGATCAAAATCATTGAAATCCTGGAGAAACTGGCCTCCGACGGGCGCTTGCCACAGCAGCTTGCCACGGGCCGCGTGGTTGTCGAGCCTCCGCGCGATCCAAGCCACGGCGATTTTGCCACAAACGCCGCCATGGTGCTGGCAAAAGATGCCGCAATGAAGCCGCGCGATCTGGCGGATCTGCTGGTGGCGGAACTGGAGCAGCTTGAAGGTGTGGAGAGCGCCAGCGTCGCCGGGCCGGGCTTTATCAACGTGCGGATTGCGGCCCATCTGTTCGAGGATGTGCTGGCCAAGGCCATCCGCCAGGGGCTGGAATTTGGCAGAGGCCCGGCGCGTGGCGGCACCAAGGTCAACATCGAATATGTCTCTGCCAACCCCACCGGTCCCATGCATGTGGGCCATTGCCGGGGCGCGGTGTTCGGTGATGCCCTGGCCAATCTGATGGCCTTTGCAGGCCATGACGTGACGCGCGAATATTATATCAACGATGCCGGTGCGCAGGTGGATGTGCTGGCCCGCTCGGCCTATTTGCGCACCCGCGAGGCGCTGGGCGAAGACATCGGCGCCATCCCCGAGGGGCTCTATCCCGGTGATTACCTCAAGCCCGTGGGCGAGGCGCTGGCAGCGAAATACGGCAAGGCCATTCTGACCATGCCTGAGGTGGAGTGGCTCGCGGATGTGCGCGCCTTTGCCATCGCCGCCATGATGGACATGATCCGCGACGATCTCAAAGCGCTCGCCATCGACCATGCCGTGTTTTTCTCCGAGCGCTCGCTGCTTCAGGGCCAACCCAATGCGGTGGAAGCGGCCATCGCGGATCTGACCGCGCGCGGGCTGATTTACGAAGGGCGCTTGCCCCCGCCCAAGGGCGCGCCAGTGGAGGATTATGAGGACCGCGAACAAATACTGTTTCGCGCCACGGATTTTGGCGACGATGTGGACCGTCCGCTGCTGAAATCGGATGGATCGGCGACATATTTTGCCTCCGACATTGCCTATCACCGCGACAAGTTCCTGCGCGGACACGACATCATGATTGATGTGTGGGGCGCGGATCATGGCGGCTACATCAAGCGCATGAAGGCGGCGGTTGCGGCCATCACGGGCGGGAAGGGCGCACTGGAT
>JANMMT010000167.1:0-8160 GCA_031373545.1 Hyphomicrobiales bacterium | reverse complement strand
TCGTCGAAGGTCAGTGCCACGAACGGCCGCGTGCGGTCGGCTGCAAGGAGGCGCGCGGGCACCGCGTCGAGCGGGATGATCTCGTAGCCGCGCTTCTTCACGCGCCCAAGCACCGCATCCAGAAACTGCGGCGTGATTTCGAGGATTCGGTTGGGGTCGAAGCGCCGCGCCGTCGTGGGGCGCACGTGATGCGCCATGAGGATGGCGCCCAGGCCGCGCGTGCGGGAAGCCGCCAGACGCGCTGCGCCCGTCAGCGCCAATGCGCTCAACCCCGCCCTGAACACCCGGTGTTTCACTTGCGCCCGATTGTGATCTGTTTGCCCTTCATCAATCCTATGCACCGGTTTGCATTGACGTTCCGTTGCTTTGACCGCTGAATATCCAAGGCATTGCGCATCGGGCGCTATAAAAGGGGCGTGCGCAGATGAGCGCGGCACAGATCACGGGCATGGTTGCGCAGGTGGAGGCCTTGCGTGCGGCACAGGCAATGCCTGCCTGGGCCGTGACAACGCATCGCGCGGCTGCCCCGCTCGAAAGCCTGTGGCAACGGCTGGAGGCGCAGGGCACGGCTTATCAGGGGCATGCCTTCTGCAAGGCCTGGTACGACACGATCGGCATGGCCGAGGGGGCGGAGCCCCTGATCATCCACATGCTGGATGCGGCGCGCGGGCTCGAACTGCTGTGGCCGCTGGCCGTCCACCGCCAGGCCGGCTGCCGCATCGCGCACTTTGCGGGTGGCAAGCATGCCAATTACAACATGCCGCTGGGCACGCTGGCGCGGGTGGACAGCGCGGAGCTGCGCCACCTGCTGCTGCAGGCCGCCCGCACCGCAGGTGTTGATCTGGTGATGCTCGATGACCAGCCGGTGCAATGGGCCGGCGTCCCGCATCCGCTGGCCGACCTGCCACACACCCCTGCCCCCAGCAGTGCCTGGAGCACGGATCTCTTGGGTGACGCCGACGCCATGACGGCGCGGATCATGTCCGCCGAAAGCCTCAAGAAGCTGCGCAAGAAAGAGCGCAAGCTCAGCGAGCTTGGCCCCGTGATATACGGTGTGGCGACCACGCAGGCCGAAGTGGAGGCCGCGCTCGGCGCATTCCTGCAGCAGAAATCCAAGCGCTTTGCCGCCATGGGCGTGCCCAACCCCTTTGCAGAACCCGGCACCGTGGCATTTCTGAAGCAGATATCGACCGTCCTGCCCACAGGCGCGCCGATGCAATTTCACACGCTCCAAGCCGGGAACACGGTCGCCGCGCTGTTCGGCGGCCTGGTGCACGGGCGGCGCTTCAGCGGCATGATCACCTCGTTCGACGGCGATTGCGCGATCGCCCGGTGCAGCCCTGGTGATCTCCTGCTGCTGCGCATGATCCGCACCCTGGGCGCATCTGGCCTCACGACCTTCGATCTGGGCATCGGCGATGCGGCTTACAAAGCCGGCTATTGTCCGCAGGAAGACAAGCTGTTCAACACCTGCCTGGCCGTCAGCGCGAGAGGCGCTGTGCTGGGCAGCGTGCTCAAGTTGGTGGGCCGCGCCAAGGGGCGGATCAAGGCAAGCCCGCGCCTGCATGTTGTCCTGCGCCGCCTGCAGCGCAGTTGATCAGGCCGTGACGGCGGTTTCGCCAGCGACCGCGCCGATGATGAAATAATTGCAGCCCTGCAACCATTGCGAGGCAATCTCGGTGCGCTTGTCCTCCAGATCGTCGGAGGCGACGAGCACGGTCAAGGTCGTTGCGCGCGACAGGGCGGGCGTGCCCGCATGCACCGCGCCGCCGTCGACGATGACGAAGGCGTAATCCCGGCCGGCATCCTTGACCGCCATCACCACGCCCTCCGGCGTCAGGTCGGCGGCAAGCTTGAGCACCAGAGTCCGGCCATTGTGGGCCAGCGCCCGCTCCAGTCGCTGCACGCTCCCCTTGAGGAAGTTACCGCCGGCAATGCCCGTGACCAGAAGCGACACGGGGCGGCCACGAATGGTCATCGCCTGCGCTTCCTCGGCGATTTCCGAAACGGGGTCGTAACCGGATGCCGAATCCATGGGGGGCGGCGGGGCAAGCGGCGTTTCAGCCTGCACGGACACAGCCTTGGGGGCGGCCAGCGGCGGTGAGGGCGCTGCCTCCATCGGAGGCGCCGGCGGTGCGGCAACAGGAGACGCGGGCATGGCCAGCACTGGCACGGCCATCACGGGCAAGGATGGTATCGCAGGGGGTATTTCGGGAATCCTGCGGTCGGGCGCGCGAACCTCTGGGCTGTCCACGGCTGGGTTTTGCGCAGGAGAGACCTCGACGTGCGGGCGTGGCGCGGCCGCAAGAGGAGCAGCAGCAGGAGCCGATGCACGGTTGACGATGGTCTCGATCTGCGCCGCCGGAATGGGCACGGGAGGCTCGGGCGTGCGGTTCATCGCCTCGCGCATCCGCGCCATGGCGCCTTGCATCGCATCGCTCGCGGCTGTTTTCGCCGCGCTGAGCGTGGGCGCAATCGGCAGGGCGGATGCGGCACCGCTTGCGCGCGGCTCGTGCAGAAGCGGGTCCTGCAAACGCGGGTCCTGCAGCGCGGCGCTTGGAATCGGTGGCGGATTCATCGCTTGTGGATTCATGCCCGGTGGACTCATGCCCGGTTGAATCATGCCCGGTTGAATCATGCCAGGGTGGACCATTCTCGCTGGCATCATGCCCGCTGGCATCATCATGTAGGGATATGGCATCAGGCCGGGTGGGTAACCCTGCATCAGACCGGCCTGGACGGGCTCGGCCACCCGGCGGGTATAGACCCGGTCGGACAGCAGCGCGCGCGTCAGGATGAAGAACAGCGAGATCGTGAACAGGCCAATGGTGGCAATGATGATGATCGGGATGCGCTTGGGAAAGGTGGGAATGCTGGGCACCGTTGCGCGCTGCACGATGCGCGCATCGGCCACCACGGCGTTGTCCGTGTCGCGCACGGCGGCATCGCGGTAGCGGGAGAGATAGTTCTCCAACTGCTCGCGCTCGGCCTTGGCTTCGCGCTCCAGCGCACGCAATTGCACCTCCTGCTCGCTGGAAACGCCGGACTGGCGCTTCTGGATATCCAACTCGGCCTGGCTGGCAGTGACGCGGGCGGCGGCCGTGCGGGCATCGCTTTCGAGCGCGCGGGCCGCGCGGTCGGCGGCGGCGCGCACCTGATTTTCCAGGCCGCCGAGCTGCGCCTGCAACTCCTTGATGCGCGGGTGCTGCGGCAGCAGCGTGCGCTCTTCCTGCGCAATCTGGGCGATCAACGTCGCGCGCGTCTCGATCAGGCGGCGCACCACATCGTTGTTGACGATTTCCGACACCTCGAAGATGCGGCCCTGGCGGATGGCCTCGCGGATGAGCCGCGCGCGGGACGCCAGATCCGATTGCTGCGAGCGCGCGGTGGCCAGCTGGCCGTTGAGTTCGGAGAGCTGCTGGGTGGAGATCGTCTGCGTGTCGCGGCTGATGAACAGGCCATTGGCGGCGCGGTAAGCCTCCACACGCCCCTCGGCGGCGGAAACGCGCTGGCGCAACTCCTCGATGGTGCGCGCCAGCCAGGAACCTGCCGACAGCGCGGTGCTGCGCTTGGCCTGCTCCAGATGGCGGATGTATTCCTCGGCGATGGCATTGGACAGACGGGCCGCCAGTTCGGCATCCTTGGCCTGGAACTCGATGGCCACCACGCGCGATTTCGCCATGGCATAGGCCTTCAGCTTGTCGAAATAGCTTTCCAGCACACGCTCCTGCGGCGAGACGCTCGCAGGATTGCTGACGACCCCCAGCATCACCATGAAATTGGTGACCGGGCTGACGCCCTTGAGCAGCGGGTCGAATTCGGGGCGGGTGCCCAGTTCAAACCGTTCGACGATGGTGCGCGCGATGTCGCGCGAGGTGATGATCTGGACCTGGCTCAGCACGCCGTCCTGATCCATCACGCCGCCGCTTTCGCGCGGGCCATCGCGCCCCACGCGGGTGTATTCGGAATCGCGGGCCTCCAGAAACACGCGCGTCTCCGCCGTGAAGCGTGGGCTCATGATGTTGACCGCCAGCGTGGACAGACCGAAGCCGACGAGCGTCGCCAGAACCACAAGCCATTTGCGCCGGCCGATCTCGCGCATCAATGCGGAAAGATCGATCTCGCCTTTGTCCCCTGCCGCAACAGGTTGTTCGGGCATTGCCCCGTTGGAACGCATGACAATCATCCAGCTACGCGAAGAAGGACAACGCGGCCGCGTGTCCGATCACCCACAGGTTTTGCAGATTATGGTTTCCGACGCGTTAACCGTTCCACATTTATGGTGTCTGCAGCGTTAAATGGCTTGGTTAAGGAAAAAACGCCCGCAAAGCTTTCTTAACCATGCCGGTGCTAACGTGGCGGCAGTTCAGTCAGAGTTGTGTGTGCGTCATGAAGCGTCTCGTTCTCCCCTTCGCCCTGCTTGGTGCTTTGTCGCTTGGCGGCTGTGCCAGCCACCGCACGAACGGTCACTCCGATCTGCTCGCGGCCAGTGTGCACGAGCCTTATGCGCTGGCGCAGGGAGACAGGCTGCGCGTGCTGGTATTCGGCCAGGACGCTTTGTCCAACACCTACACGGTAGATGGCGAAGGATCGATTTCCATGCCGCTGATCGGCAGCATAGGTGCCAGGGGCCAGACCACCCGCGGGCTTGAAGGCGCCATCGCCGCGAAGCTGCGTGCCGGTTACCTGCGCGAGCCGAAGGTTTCGGTCGAGGTCGAGCAGTTCCGCCCCTTCTTTATTCTGGGCGAGGTCACGACCTCCGGCCAGTTTCCCTACATCAACGGCATGACCGTCCAGACCGCCGTTGCGCTGGCCGGTGGTTTCCAGCCCCGCGCCGATCGCCACACCGCCGATCTCACCCGCATGATCAGCGGCGAGATCGTCACGGGCCGCGTGCCGCTGGATGCCCCCGTGCGCCCCGGCGACACCATCACCATTCGCGAACGGTTCTTTTGAAGATGCGCATTGTCCATGTCTTCCGCGCCCCCATCGGCGGCCTGTTCCGCCATGTGATCGATCTGGCAGGGGAGCAGGCCAAGCGCGGCCATGACGTGGGCGTGTTCTGCGATTCGACCTTCGCCGGCGATCGCAACGAATACCTCCTGGCGAAGCTTTCGGAGAGCCTGTCGCTCGGCGTGCGCCGCGTGGAAATCCGGCGCAATCCCAACTGGCGCGAGCCTTATGCACTGAAAGCCATGGCGAATTATGTGCGGAACGTCGAGGCCGATGTCCTGCACGGCCACGGCTCCAAGGGCGGCGTCTATGCACGGCTCGGCGGGCTTGTGTCGGCCACCGGCCCCATCCGCGCCTACACGCCCCATGGCGGCAGCCTCAACTACAGGCCGGGCTCGCCGCTCCACCGTCTCTACATGGGCGTCGAGCGCCTGCTGGAGCGCGGCACGGACGCTTTCCTGTTCGAAAGCCAGTACATCGCGGATCGCTACGAGCAATTCGTGTGCAAGACCAACCGCACCAGCGCCATCGTGCTCAACGGGCTGCACCCGCATGAAATGGAGCCGGTGACGCCCGAAGCCAACGCGGCTGATTTTCTCTACATCGGTGAATTTCGCTTTGCCAAAGGCGTGGACAACCTGATCGAGGCCTTCGCGCAGCTCAAACGCCGCGATGGCCGCGCGCCCACCCTCGTGCTGGTGGGACAGGGCCCGGACGAGGTTGCCCTGCGCCAACAGGTCACGGACGAAGGCCTGGCCGAAACCGTGAGCTTCCGCAAGCCGATGGCCGCGCGCGACGCCTTCACGTTGGCGCGCACCATGATCGTGCCCTCGCGCGCCGAATCGATGCCCTACGTGGTCATCGAGGCGGCAGGCGCCTCCATGCCGCTGATCTCGACGGATGTGGGCGGCATTCCGGAAATCTTCGGCACGGAGGCCGGTCGTCTCATCCCGCCTGACGATGTGCCCGCGCTCATCAGCGCCATGGATGCGGCCCTTCAGGTGCCCACAGCGGCGCGCAGAGAGCAGGCCTTTCGTCTCGCTGCCTACATCCGTGCGCATTTCTGCGTGACCAAGATGACCGACCGGGTGCTGGAAGCCTACAGCATCGCGGCGCAGCGGCGCGCCGTGCCGCGCAGCTTCGCACCGGTGCAGACATGACAGCCCGCCGGGGCCCCGTCTGATGTCCGCCTCTCGCACGCCGCTGGCCGAGATCGCGATGGGTAGCAGCCCGCGCAGCGCCCTGTCGCCCGTGATCCTCATCGGCACCTGGCGCCTGGTGGAAATGGCGCTCTTCGCCGCGGTCGGGCTTGGCACCTACACCGTCTATGTGCAGCCGCAGATCGGCTGGCAGGCCGCCTATCTAACACTCATCCCGCTCATCGCCTTTGCCGGGACGATGATGCTGCAGGGGTTTCGCACCTACACGCTCAGCGCGCTGCGCCGCCCCGTGATGCAGGTGCCGCGCCTTGTGGCCGCCTGGGGCCTGACCTTCCTCATCATATTTGCCGCCGTGTTCTTCTTTCGCCTTGAAGGCATGTTCTCGCGCCTGTTCATGCTGGTCTGGTTCACCGCCGGAAGCGGCGTCACCATCGCGGGCCGCCTCAGCCTGGCTGCGCTCATGCGCAATTTGACCCGGCGCGGCCTGCTGGACCGGCGCGCGGTGGTCGTGGGCGGCGGGGAGCCTGCCGTCAGTCTCTTGACGCAGCTCGCCCACATGCCCGAGACGGACCTGCGCATCACCGGCGTGTTCGATGACCGCAGCGACGACCGCTCCAGCGACATGGTGGCGGGTTATCCCAAGCTTGGCACGGTGGATGATCTCCTCGCTTATGCCCGTCACGCGCGGGTGGACCTGGTGATCTTCGCCCTGCCGGTCACGGCGGAGGCACGCATCCTGCACATGCTGCGCAAGCTCTGGGTGCTGCCGGTGGACATTCGCCTGGCGGCGCATACGCAGCAGCTCAAGTTCCGCGCGCGCAACTACTCCTTCGTTGGCACCGTGCCGTTCTTCGATATGGCCGACCGCCCCATGGCCGATTGGGACGTGGTGCAGAAATGGCTCTTCGACAAGGCCGTGGGCACGCTGATGCTGATCACCCTCGCGCCTGTCATGCTCGTGGTGGCGCTGTCCGTGAAGCTGACCTCGCGCGGGCCGGTGCTGTTTCGCCAGAAGCGTTACGGCTTCAACAACGACCTGATCGAGGTCTTCAAGTTTCGCTCGATGTATGTGGACCAGGCCGATGCCGGCGCCGCCAAGCTCGTGACCAAGAACGACCCACGCGTCACCCGCGTCGGGCGCTTCATCCGCAAGGCCTCGCTGGATGAGCTGCCGCAGCTCTTCAACGTGGTGTTCAAGGGCAACCTCTCGCTGGTCGGCCCACGCCCGCATGCCCTGCAGGCCAAAGCCGAGAACCGCCTCTATGATCAGGTGGTGGATGGCTACTTCGCACGCCACAAGGTCAAGCCCGGCATCACGGGCTGGGCGCAGGTCAACGGCTGGCGCGGCGAGACGGACACGGAAGAAAAAATCCAGCGCCGCGTCGATCATGATCTCGCCTACATCGAGAACTGGTCGCTCGGGCTCGATCTCAAAATTCTGCTGATGACGCCCTTCTCGCTGCTGAAATCGGAGAACGCGTATTGAGCGCCGCTTATGCCAATTATGCGCCTTCGACTGCACCTCATAGCACGGTGCTGAGCACGCGCGCGCTGCGCAACTTCTCGGTGTGGCTGCTGTTCGCCTCGGGTTTTCTCGTGTTCATCGAACCGGCCCCGTTCGAGATCGCCTTTGCTGTGCTGTTTGTCACCTTCGTGCTCACGGGCCTGCGCTTCAGTGTCCTGCTGGTGCCGCTCATCCTGCCGCTGCTCATCTACAACATCGGCGGCGGATTCTCGCTCATGGGCGTGGCGGAGGAGGAACGCGCGATCTGGTTCATCGTGATCTCGGTCTACATGGCGGTGATGAGCATCGTCGTCGCCTGCGTCTTCGGCGAGGACACGCTGCGCCGCATCGAGCTGATGAAGAGCGGCTATGTGCTGGCCGCCGCCATCGCTTCCGTCTGCGGCATCATGGGTTATTTCGATATTTTGGGTACGTTCGATCTTTTCACGCGTTACGGTCGTGCCATGGGTCCGTTCAAGGATCCCAATGTCTACAGCACCTTTCTGGCCCTGCCGCTTGTGCTGTTGATACAGGGCTTTTTCC
>JANMMT010000148.1:0-1893 GCA_031373545.1 Hyphomicrobiales bacterium | reverse complement strand
GCCGGCCGGGCCGATCGAGACCACGACGATTTCGGTCGCGCCGCCCTTTTCCTTGATGCGGATCGCCTCTTCGCAGGCGATCTTGTCAAAGGGGTTCATGCTCATCTTGACGTTGGCCAGATCAACACCCGAACCATCGGGCTTGACGCGAATCTTGACGTTGTAATCAACCACCCGCTTCACAGGCACGAGGATCTTCATGGGCTTTCCCCTTGAGGCTTGTTGATCTTTGCAGTGCTTGTGCCGCAGCGTGATGCGGTTTGTCTAGGGCACACGATGTCCGTTTGGTTTATAGATGAACCAGATCAAGCCGGGGTTCCCCGCGCCGGTCCTCGACATCGATGATCCAGATGTCCGGGTCGAAGCGCTGCTCCTTGAGAAGGCGGGCCTCCACCGTTGCGGCATCCGCGCCCTCACGCGTCAGCCGCTGGAACAGGCGCCCGGGGCGCGCGTCATCGAAAGCAGATTGGGGCGCGGGGCCGTATAGATCGACCGTTCCGTTCAGGTGGTCGATGCAGATGAAAATGGCACCTGCTTCCGGCGCGCCCTTGCGGCGGACAACCGCAAAGGCATTCTCGCCATTGCGCAGGCGCAGGTAGGCCGCGACAAACATGTCTGATCGAAGACGCATGCAACGGGTTGTGGACGCCCGCTCAGTCGATGGCAACGCCTGAGGCGCGCGCCAGCTCACGCAACACCCGGGTGGAATTATCGGTGTGCGAGGGCAGTTTGCGGTCTTTCTCGAAGCGTTCCAGTGCGGCTTTCGTGCCAGCACCGAACTGACCATCCGCGCGCAAGGGTCCGTAGTTGAGCTTGGTGAGCGCCCGTTGGACGGCTTCGACCGTGTCGGCGCGCTCCAGACGCGTCGTGTTGGCGCGGATGGCTCCCAGAATCTGATCGCGCGGCTTCACGCTGGAGGTGAGGATGGCGGCCAGCAAGGCCTCGCTGGGCTGGCCTGTGACAGGCAGGTTCGCCGCGGCCTGGAATTCGCGGATCGCCTGGTTCGTGCGGGCGGTCGCCGCCGCCTCGGGCTCCCCGGCAAAAAAGCCGCGTGTCGCCAGTTCCTGCTGGATGTCGCGCAGGAGTTCGGCCTGTTTCACGGCTTCTGCATTGCGCTCTGGTCCGCCGGGCCAATCGCCTCTGCGTGTCACCGGCAAGGGCACGGTGCTGGGCTGTGGTTCGGCATGAATGACAGGGTTGCCGGCAAACATGGGATAAGCGTGCTTTTCCGGCTGCATGAGCAACAGGTTGCCCATCACGGCCAGTGTGCCGCCCCCCATGAGCAGCAGCCCGAGCGCGCGCTTCGGCTGCCGCAGGATGCTGGAGACCAGCATGCGGGTCACGGTGGTTTCGCCGCGCCCCAGGCGGCGTGCCTTTTCGCGCGATTGTCCCATAAATCCGGCTGAATCTACGACAAAAGGGGCTGGGTTTCGGTCAACCATGGCGGCGGCGGGCTTTCTTCATCGTGTGCGTATCGGATGGGGTTCTGTCATTGGCATGTTCCGGCGCGCGCAGCGGCATGACCGTGATATTGGCCGGTGCTGTCTGCACTTCGCGGCCATGGAGGGGCAGGAACAACGTGGCCGTCGTGCCTTTTCCGCTCTCGCTGGTGATGCGCAAGCCGCCGCCATGCAGGCGTGCCAACCCGCTGGCGAGCGAAAGACCCAGGCCGAGGCCGCCCCGCTCGCGGCTGAGAGAATCATCAAGGCGCTCGAAGGTGCGGCCGATCAGGGCCAGCTTGTCCGCGCCGATGCCCTGCCCGTGGTCCGTGACGCTGACTTCGTAACAATCGGCGCCGGTGCCGGTTGATACATGGACGGTCCCGTTGCCGAATTTGACCGCATTGGAGATCAACTGCTGGAGGATGGCGCGCATGACCCGTGCCTCGAGGTC
>JANMMT010000137.1:0-20836 GCA_031373545.1 Hyphomicrobiales bacterium | reverse complement strand
TAATACATCATGTGCAGCGCGACCGCGTAGGCGTGGTTCTCGATCTTCTTTGAAAAGCCGTTCGTGAGGCGCGTGAACCGGCGCATATGCATCCGCATAGTGAGATTGCTGCGCTCGACATAAGACGTGCTGACATGCTTGGGATCAGGAGCGCCAGTCACGCGCTCTTTCTTCGCGCCTGTGCAGTCAGCCGGGCTGTAGCGACCCTTAACGCTCTCAGGAGATGCGCCGTAAATCTTCACAAGCTGCGCGTAGTCGATATCATCACCGAACGCGCCTTCGACGGCTTCAAGATAAGCCCTATGGCCGTCTGACGTGAGTTGCACGCGATTGGCAAGGCGCGACCGCAGATCATCCATGAAACACATGGCGCATTCACTGTCGCGCCCGCCAACGAAGTAGCTAACGATCAGCTTTGTATCAGCTTCGATTGCCGTCCATGTCCATGTGTCGCCAGCGCTTTCTGGCGCTGCTTTGGCTGTCGCTACATTCTTCTGTTTGGCATAGGTGAAGGACCAAATCTCATCGACCTGTATGCGCTTCGCGGCGACGTTCACAACATTTGCGTCGTGATAGGCCATACACGCCTTCCCCGCATCAATCAGCAGCTTGGAGACGGTGTTCTTGCTTGCGCCGGTCAGGCGCGTGATCGCGCGCATGGATTGACCTTCACAGAGAAGGTGCAGGATTTTGGCGCGGTCATTGGAAGAAAGCTTGTTCATACATTCATACTATCCTTCGCGTTGAGCGAGTCAAGCATTTAGGTCAGTTTGCTTTTTTGCGCAAACTCATATAAAGGGATGATAAATGACAACAGCGCGCACACCGGGGCAACTTATTGCTGAACTCCTTTCGGAGCGCGGTTGGTCAAACCGCGTCTTATCAATGGTGCTCGGCGTCAGTGAGCCGATTGTTTCCAAGATGGTGGGTGACAAACGTCCCGTTGATGCGGAGATGGCTCTTTTTTTGGAGGAAGTGTTTGGCGTTTCAGCGGAACAATTCGTTGCCCTGCAAACTCAATATGACTTGGCTAAGGCTAGGCTGGAGGTTCGACCAGACCCCAAGCGTTCGATGCGAGCGGCAATTTATGGAAATCTGCCAGTTGCCGAAATGATCAAACGCGGATGGATCGAAGTTGAGGACGCGCGCGATCATGAAGCTGTTGAATCAGCGCTTTGCCGCTTTTTTCAGGTTAATCGCATTAACGACGCTTCGGCGTTCGCCTTTGCTGCCAAAAAAACCGATGTAGGCGCAGTTGCGTCACCGGCACAATTGGCATGGTTGCATCGGGTGAAGACGATAGCGAGTGAGATGCTGATTGGGTCATATTCTCCACAGAACCTTGAGTCTGCCATTTCAAAAATTGCTGCGCTTCGAAGCCACCCCGAACATATGGAGCGCGTCCCAAGAATTCTTGCCGAAGCAGGAATTCGCTATGTCGTTGTAGAGGGACTTCCAGGTGGCAAGATTGATGGCGTTTGTTTTTGGCTGAACGACAACATGCCGGTCATTGGTATGTCACTGCGCTTTGATCGCATTGACAATTTTCTTTTTGTGCTGCGGCACGAACTTGAACACGTCCGGCGTCGCGATGGCCTCAGAAAGCCAGTGATAGATATCGACGTAGGCCGGGCACCAGATGACGAATTAGAAGAGCAGGAGCGCATCGCGAATGTCGAGGCTCGCGAATTTTGCGTTCCCAAAAAAGATATGGACGCATTCATCGCGCGAAAGGCTCCGTATTTTTTGGAGAGCGATCTGATCGGTTTCGCGAAAGTATTGAAAGTTCACCCCGGTTTAGTAGCGGGGCAACTCCAATTCCGAACTCAGAAATTCACTTTGTTTCGGAACCACCTTGTTAGCGTTCGTAATTTCGTACTCCCCGCTGCTGAAGTTGATGGCTGGGGTAATATTCATCCAATCGAAATGTAAGGAGACAAGCTATGGCCGGGAAGAAGCAACTTCAGAAGATTATCGCCTTATACAGGGTAAACACGGGCGAAACTGAACTCGACCCCAAGAGGATGGCCGAATTTGCCGTTCGGAACGGTGTTGAGCTGCCGCGCCCGAGAAATCCGCTAGAGATTTTGGCGCATGAAATTAGCGTTGCCGCTCGCGAAGATTTGCGCCGCGATGAAAATACAAAAAGGACATATCGCGCCTATCATTCGTTGCCCATTCACCACGCAGATGGGCAAGTTTCTTTCGTCTTCGTCGATATCGAAGATGCGACAAGGCCTCAGATGCATCGTTCGCTAAATAAGCGCCGGGAGCAAATGATCGGTGACGCTGTTCGCCTTATTGACGATGCTGACCGCTGGAACTCGCAACATTTTGATTTGGAGCCAATCCAAATCCCGCTTGATTTTGGCCCAGACGTAGAATGGCGGAAGGCGGCGGAAGCTCCAGAGGATGAGAGCGAATAGTCTTAGAGAGACTTCTTCCAGCGCGCCTGCGCAGCGATGTGCGCAATCTCGGAACGCTGCGCAGGTGTTAGAGCCTGCGCGCGCGCAGGACCACCTTTGGAACCGGCTTTCCTTGCGCGGACCACTTTTGCAGGTTCATCTGGTGCGCCGTGACAGCTTGCCGCCAATTCAATAATAGCATGTGCCAACTGGTTTGCATCGCGCGGACGTTTGGGTGTTTTGGTCATTTATGGATTATGCCCTAAGCGTCATGCGATTTGAAGTTCATATTTCAAACTGACCCACTACCGACGACAAAGGAGACTTGATTCGGAAAGAACGTACGTGTTTTTACCTGATTTGCCTCCCGTGCCCTCCCGCCTGACAGGTTCGCTCCTGCTCGTTTGCACGCTGTTCGCCGCCACAGCCCTGGCCTTGGCCCCGGTGATCACGATAGCGCTGTCGTAATTGCGAGGTTAACCATCAGGCTTAAGCTGCCGTTAAAGGCATATACGGCATTTTTTCGCCCAAGTTTCAGCGTTTGGAAATGATTTCGAAACGTTGACACCGTGATGCATTTCAAGACCGGGGCAGAATGGCGCGCGGCTCACGCAAAGATCGGATTGAACCACGCTTTGACGGGCGCCAGGGCAGCGGCGGCGATGCAGGCCCTTCTGCGTCCGGCGAGAGGCGTGCCGCATCCGCGCGCAAACGCGGCCCACGTCGCTCGCTTTTCAGCCGCCTGGTCTATTGGGTGTTCACGCTGGCCATCTGGGCCCTGATCGGGCTGGGGGCCTTCATTGCCTACCACGCCATGAAACTGCCCCCCATCGACCAGCTGGCCGTGCCCAAGCGTCCGCCGAACATCGCCATATTGGCCAGCGACGGCACACTGCTCGCCAACCGGGGCGAGACGGGCGGCAGCACAGTGACGATCAAGGAATTGCCGACATACCTCCCGCAGGCCTTCATTTCCATCGAGGACCGCCGTTTCCGCAGCCATTTCGGCATCGATCCCTATGGCATCGCCCGTGCCATGATGCGCAATGTCACCGGCGGGCGCTTGTCCGAGGGTGGTTCAACGCTCACGCAGCAGCTGGCGAAGAACGTCTTCCTCACCCAGGAGCGCACAGCCTCGCGTAAGGTCCAGGAAGCCATTCTGTCGCTTTGGCTGGAGCGCACCTACACCAAGGATCAGATCCTCGAACTTTACATGAACCGCGTTTATTTTGGCTCGGGCGCTTACGGCGTCGAAGCGGCTTCCCAGAAATACTTCGGCAAATCCGCCCGCGCCGTGACTCTGGCAGAGGCCGCGATCCTCGGAGGGCTCGTGCAAGCGCCGTCACGTCTCGCGCCCAACCGCAACCCGGAGGCTGCCGCCGACAGGGCAGCGCTGGTGGTGGCCGCCATGGTGCGCGACGGGGCGATCCGCGATCAGGATGCCAAGGTGGCGCTGGCCGCGCCGGCCCGTGCCCGCCGCCAGGCTGGGGCGGGTTCTGCCAACTACGCAGCCGACTGGGTGGCCGACCTGATCGACGACTTCGTCGGCGCGGTGGAGCAGGACGTCGTGGTGATGACGAGCATCGACCCGCGCCTGCAGCGGCTCGCCGAGCAATCCTTGACCACCGAACTCGACGCCAAGGGCGCCAAGCTCGATGTTGCGCAGGGCGCCGTTGTGGTCATGTCTCCGGATGGCGCGGTCCGGGCCATGGTGGGCGGGCGCAATTACACCGAGAGCCAATTCAATCGCGCGGTCGCGGCGCGCCGCCAGCCGGGCTCGGCCTTCAAGCCCTTTGTGTACCTGACTGCGCTGGAGCGCGGCATGACACCTGAATCGGGCGTGCTGGATGCCCCCATCAACATCAAGGGCTGGAAGCCCGAGAACTACAGCCGCGAATATTTCGGCGAGGTGACGCTGCAAAAAGCACTGTCGTTGTCGCTCAACACGCCGGTGGTGCGGCTCATTCAGGAGGCCGGGCCACGCGCGGTCGTGCGCACCGCGCAGAGGCTGGGCATATCTTCGCCGCTTCAGGCGCTGCCATCTCTGGCGCTTGGCACCTCGGAAGTCACGCCGCTGGAGCTCACAGCCGCCTATGCCGCCTTCGCCAACGGCGGCACGGCGATCATTCCGCACGCGATCCTGCAGGTGCGCACGCCCCAGGGCCGCGTGCTCTACACCCGTGACAACCGCGACCTGGGTGTCGCAATGAGTGGCGCGCATGCCGCGCAGATGAACCAGATGCTGCGCGAGACGCTGGTGTCGGGCTCAGCGCGCAAGGCTGAACTTCCGGGCTGGGCGGCGGCGGGCAAGACAGGCACGACACAGGACCACAAGGATGCGTGGTTCGTGGGCTACACAGGCCATCTCGTGACGGGCGTTTGGGTTGGCAATGACGACGGCGAAGAGATGAAGAAGGTGACGGGCTCCGGCCTGCCCGCCGAGATCTGGAATCGCCTGATGCGCGAGGCCCATGGCGGTGTGCCCATGGTGTCACTTCCCGGCATGGGATGGCGCGGCGTGCATGGCCCCGGCCTGGCGCAGGCAGGGGAGGCATCAGCACCTGTTCCACCAGGCTCTGTTGGCCCAACGCCCCGTCCGCCCGTTGCGCCCGTGAGCGCCGATGATGCCGGGGCCACGCGCTTCATTCAGCAGCAGGGACCGTCCCCAAGCGACCGCAGCCTGTTGCAACGGCTGATTGGGGGCTGAGCTTGGCTCATGAAGCCGATTTTTTGAGCTGACCCTATTTACCAAAAGTTCTTGTTACCAGAGTTCTTGCTACCAGGGTTCTTGACCCGCAAACCACGCCTAAAAGCTCTCAACCCAAACGCCTTCAACCCCCGTCGCGTTTTGCCACGGGCGGTGTGTCTGCGGCGGGCGCATTGCCTGGCGCAGGCAGGGTTTCAGCGGATTTCGGCTCATCCATCCCGCGCTCGATTTTGCGCAGGATTTTCTCCAGCTCTTCGGGTTCCGGCTTGAGATCGCGCGCATGATTCCATTGGAAGCGCGCTTCTTCGCGGCGGCCGATCTTCCAGTAGGCATCGCCCAGATGGTCGTTGAGCGTGGCGTCGGAAGGCTTGGTGTCCACCGCACGCTCCAGCTCGCGCGTGGCTTCCTCGTACTTGCCGAGGCGGTAGTAGGCCCAGCCCAGGCTGTCGATGATATAGCCATCCTTGGGCTGCAACTCGACCGCACGCTTCAGCATGACGAAGGCCTCGTCGATGTTGATGCCCATGTCGACCCAGGAATAGCCGATGTAATTCAGGACATGCGCCACATTGTATTGATCCGACGGCGATTTGGGATCGGTGGGCAGCAGGCTGAGCGCCTTCTTGAAATCCGCTTCCGCCTTGTCCCACTGCTTGGCGCGCTCAAAGGCGATGCCGCGTCCGTAGAACAGGCTCCAGTGCACACGCTGCGGAGTCTCGATCAGCGCGATGGCCCGTGTCGAGGCCTCTATGGATTCAGCCCAGCGCTTCTTGCCCCGGTAGATGCCCGCAGCCGTGTCGTGCAGCAGATAATCGAATGGGGCCTTGGTGATGCGCTCTTCGAGCAGTTTCAGCCCCTCGTCGGTGCGGTTGGACGAATCGAGCGCGAGCGCCGCCCGCATCGCGGCCCGCGAGCCAAGGCCGGATTCATCGGGCACCTTGTTGTAGAGATCGATGGCACGGTCGAACTGCTTCACCTGCTCGAAGTTCTCGGCCAGCGTCGCCAGCACCACATCACTCTCGGAATTGAGATAATTCGCCAACTGCAGATAGATGATCGACAGCATTTCCGTGCCGCGCCGCCCGCCGATATCGGCTGCGGTGTAGAGCACCTCGGCGCCGCCGCGCACGGAACTCGTCACGAGCGGATCAGGCGTCTTGCCATCGAGAATTTCCTGCCGGGGCTGCAGGATGAAGGCCTTCTGCCCCGCATTGTCCATGAAGCGGTCATAGATCGCCTTGGCCGCCTCCTTGTCGCCGTGCCGCGCCTCGAAACGGGCATAGGCATCCGCAATGCGGATCGTGCCGGGGTCGGCTTCGTGGGCCGCCTTGAGGCGCTTGCCGGCCTCGGTCTTGTTGCCCCCGACATCGGCAATCAGACCGCCGAAGTAGTTGCGGAAGATCGCCAGTTGCATGGTGCTGAAGCGATCCACCACGGCAAGTGCGCGCGTCGTCTCGCCGCTTCCCACATGGGTCCAGGCCACCAGCAGGGCCGCGCTGAGATCGGCGTTGCGGCCACTGCCACCGGCCTTGAGGAAATGGCCCCGCGCGGATTGGAACTGCCGGTTGCGCATCGCGCGCACGCCCAGAGCAAGGTTTGCCAGTGTATGCTCACCGTCGCTGCGCACGATCCGCTCGGCCAGCCGGAAGGCTTCGGGCATGTTCCCGTCCTGCAGATGGGCGATGAAAGCCCGCTCGCGCAGCTCGCCATTGCGCGGGTCCGAGCGCATGGCCTCGCGGAAATAATGGGCCGCCGCGGAAGGATCACGGTTTGCTTCTGCGGTCAGGGCCGCCAGAAAATTGCCGGCCGACGTTTCCGCCGTGTAGAGATCACGCGAGGCGGGTGCAGGATTGGCTTGCACCGCAGCGAGCGGCCACAGCACCGACAGCGCCGTGGCACTTGCAAGCACCAGTCTCTTCGCAAACACCCGTTTGCGCGAATGATATGTCACAGGCAAAACCTTTGCGAGGGAACGGACAATTCTGAACGGCTCGAAATTCCTTGAGGAATCGCGAAAGAACATGGACATAATGTGTCCATGGAGCAAGGGTTGAAGCGGAGCAAGGGTTCAGCCGGGCGTTTGCGGGTTGCTGCGCTACACATCTGCGGCATAGGTGGAGGGCCGGGCCGGGCCACCCTTCTGGGTGAGATCTTGCCGATCAACCATGTCTGCTGACACGATTACCCTGCACGGCGTCGCTGTCGCGGCGGGCGAGCATGGAATCCTGATCCGCGGCGCTCCGGGTTCGGGAAAATCGACACTGGCCGCACAGATGATTGCGACCTGGACCCGGCCGCCGGTGCGTCTGGTGGCCGATGACCGCGTGCGGCTGACGCGCGCAGGCGGCCGTCTGGTGGCCCGCGGCCATCCGCAGATCACCGGGAAACTGGAAATGCGCGGTCTGGGCATCGTGAGCCAGGAGCTGCTGGATGCCGTCGTGCTGCGCTTGATTGTTGATCTGATTGAGGAAAGACCGCCGCGGCTTCCCGATCCGAGCGATCTGCATGTTGTTATTCTGGGGGAGCGCTTGCCGCGCCTCCGGCTGGACAGCAGCGCGGAACCGCTGGGCCGACTGCACATGATGTGGTCACACATATGCAACGATCTGATGTCATTGTGATCAAATGTTTGCCGCGCATCTTGAATGTTGCATTGCACTGCATCACAACACAATCGCAAAGGCCCGAGCGAGCAGCTTGTGTCTAACCCACGAAACGACATGATCGGTATGGTTCTGGTCACCCATGGGCGCCTCGCCTCGGAATTTCGGGCGGCGCTTGAACATGTGGTCGGTCCGCAGCAACAGGTTGGGGTCATCACCATTGATCCGGAAGACGACATGGATGGGCGTCGTCAGGACATCATGGATGCGATCCATCAGGTCGATACCGGCGAAGGTGTCGTGGTCCTGACCGATATGTTTGGCGGCACGCCGTCCAATCTGGCAATCTCCGCCATGAACGGCTCAAATGTCGAGGTCGTTGCAGGAATCAACCTGCCCATGCTCATCAAGCTGGCCTCTGTGCGTGACCATTCCAAACTCGGCGATGCGGTGCTCCAGGCGCAGGAGGCAGGGCGCAAGTACATCAATGTGGCCAGCCGGGTGCTTGCGGGGAAATAAGACATTTCCAGCACGAGGAATCAGACGAATCATGAGCGAGGCCGATTGCCCAGAACCGCCCCCCGCTCCTCCCGGTGCGCTCCGGCGTGAGCTGCCCATCATCAACCGCAAAGGCCTGCATGCGCGGGCAACCGCCAAATTCGTGCAATGCGTGGATCGATGGGACGCCACCATCAGCGTGACACGCTGCGGCGAGACCGTCGGCGGCACCTCGATCATGGGCATCCTGACACTGGGCGCCGGCATCGGAACAAGCATCATCGTGACGGCCGAGGGGCGCGAGGCCACCGCAGCGATGGATGCCATCGAAGCCCTGGTCGCCAACCGGTTCGGCGAAGATGAGTGACCCTATCCCTTGAGGAAGAAGGCGACGACGCCTGCGACCACCAGATAACGCGCAAGTTTGCCAATGCCGGTCACCAGCAGGAAGATCCACAGAGGCGTGCGCATCACGCCGGCCATGACCGTGAGCGGATCACCCACCACAGGCACCCAGGCCAGAAGCAACGACCAGACTCCCCAGCGCTGATACCATGCCTGATAGCGGGCAAACTCGGCTGGTTTCACAGGAAAGCGCGGATGCTCGCGCCAGCGCTCGACATAAAGACCAAGCAGCCAGTTGACGACCGAACCCAGCGTGTTGCCGACGGTGGCCACGCCGATCAGGGTGACTGTGCTCCAGCTCGCCAGCGCCATCAGCGCGAGCAAGGCGGCTTCCGAGGAGCCGGGCAGGATCGTGGCGGAGAGGAAGGCGGCCCAGAACAGGCCAGACAATTCAAGCATCGCCAACCGTTGCCTGATTGAACCGTGAAGGGCAATGTGGCAGCCCGAACAGGTGAGGAAATGGACGATGGCTGGCACGCGCGCCGCACACGAGCCGCGCCATATCATGGCGATCGATCAGGGCACCACCTCCACGCGCACCCTGATTTTCGGACCTGAACTGGAGATCGTCGCCAGCGCGCAACAGGAGTTCCGCCAGCATTATCCCGCGTCGGGATGGGTGGAACACGATGCCGAAGAGATCTGGCGCACGGTGCTCGCCACCGCGCGCAGCGCCCTCAAGCGTGCACGGCTGAACGCCCATGAGATCGCCGGCATCGGCATCACCAACCAGCGCGAGACCACCGTGATCTGGGATCGCCAGACGGGCGCGCCGATCCACCGCGCCATTGTCTGGCAGGACAGGCGCACGGCGGATGTCTGTGCGGCTCTCCAGGCGGCGGGCCATGAGAAAATGGTGTCCGAGCGGACGGGCCTGCGGCTTGATCCCTATTTCTCGGGCACCAAGGCGGCCTGGATGCTCGATCATGTGACGGGCGCACGAGCGCAGGCCGAGAAGGGCCAGCTGGCCTTCGGCACCATCGACAGCTTTGTGATCAGCCGCCTCACGGGCGGGCGTGTGCATGCAACCGACGCCACCAACGCGTCGCGCACGCTGCTGCTCGATATCCGCACAGGTCAATGGGACGCTGAACTGCTTGACCTCTTCCGCGTGCCCGCCAGCCTGTTGCCCGAGGTGCGTGATTGTGCGGCGGACTATGGCGCAACGGACCCCGCGCTGTTTGGTGCGGCCATCCCCATTCTGGGTGTGGCGGGGGACCAGCAGGCCGCCACCATCGGGCAGGCCTGTTTCGAGCCAGGGATGATGAAATCCACCTATGGCACAGGCTGCTTTGCCCTGCTTAACATTGGTCCCGAACCCGTGCGTTCGAAGCACCGCCTGATCACCACCATCGCTTATCAGTTTGGCGGCAAGCGGACCTATGCGCTGGAAGGATCGATTTTTATTGCGGGTGCAACGGTGCAATGGCTGCGTGATGGGCTGGGCATCATCAAAAGCGCCAGTGAAACCGGCGCACTTGCCCGCAGGGCCGACCCTTTGCAGGAGGTGATCCTCGTGCCCGCTTTCGTGGGGTTGGGCGCACCTTATTGGGATGCGGACTGCCGCGGTGCCCTCTATGGGCTGACGCGCGGCACCGGCCCGGCGGAGCTGGCGCGCGCGGCGCTGGAAAGCGTGTGCTTCCAGACCCGTGATCTCATGGAAGCGATGTGGGCTGATTGGAGTGAGGCCGCAGGAGACAGCACGGTGCTGCGCGTGGACGGCGGCATGACCGCCTCGGATTGGACCCTGCAGCGCCTCGCCGACACACTCGATGCACCCGTGGACCGCCCGCGCGTGCTGGAGACGACCGCGCTGGGCGCGGCGTACCTCGCGGGCTGGCAGGCGGGGCTCTATGGCCCACCCGACAGCTTCGCCAAGCGGTGGCGGCGACAGAGGCGTTTCACGCCCAAACACGATGACGCGGTGCGCGAAGCCGCGTATGCACGCTGGAAAGACGCGGTGCGTCGGACCTTGGGAGCTGTGGCGTGATCGAACTGACAGCCATTCCCGGCAACGCGGTGCCGGGGGGCGCACAGGTGACCCTGCTCGATGCGGGGGATGGCATTCGGCTGCGCGTGGCGCGCTGGCGGCCCTCCGTGAAGCGCTTGAACGGCACGGTGCTTCTGGTGCAGGGGCGTGCGGAATTCGTGGAGAAATACTTCGAGACCATTGCCCACCTGAGGCGGCGCGGCTTTGCCGTGGTCGCCTTCGACCTGCGCGGCCAGGGGCGCTCCCAGCGCATGCTGGCCGATCCACGCAAGGGGCATGTGGATTCCTTTGATGAATATGGCCGCGATATCCGCGCCGTGCTTGATCAGGTGATGCCACGCCTGCCGCGTCCGCATTTCGGGCTGGCGCATTCCATGGGTTCAGCCGCGCTGCTGCTGGCGTTGGAAGCGGGGGAAACCCGGCTGGACCGCGCGGTCCTGCTCTCTCCGCTGGTGGGCCTGGCCACCGTCAAGACGCCGCTGGCGGCCGAGACCTTGGCCTATGCGCTGGATTTCGTGGCGCTGGGTGGGCGGTATGTGCCCGGCGGCGGACCGGTTTCGCCCTCCACCAAGCCCTTTCAGGGCAACCGTCTCAGTTCAGACCCCGTGCGTTACGGGCGCATCGCCCAGATCATTGCGGCCGCACCGGATCTGGCCATTGGAGATCCGACGATCCGCTGGGTGCTGTCGATGTTCCAGACCTTCCGGCGTTTCAAGAATCGCGATTTCGGGCGCGCCATTCAGGTGCCCACCCTCATGCTCATCCCTGGAAATGACCCTCTGTGCGATCCCCATGCGGCAGAGGAACTGGCAACGCGGCTGCGGGGCTGCGCGGCAATCACCATTCCCGGTGCGCGCCACGAGCTGATGCTGGAGAGGGATTGCTATCGCTCGCAGGCCCTGGTGGCCCTGGATGCATTCCTGCCGGGTGAAGGGACTGCCGGGTGAAGGGGCTGCCGAAGGGGCTGCCACGCCCAACGCTGCACAGGACGCCGCCTGATCTCAACGCAGGCTGGTTGCGTAATGCATGTGCTGTGTGTCGCACAGGCTGACGCGCCATTCCACGGGACGACTGTCCAGACTGGTCGCCACGCGGTCAATGCGCAGGAGCGGGGCTCCAAGCTGCACGCCCAGCACCTCCGCATCCTCCGCAGAGGCCACAACAGCCTTGAGGCACTCTTCACCGCCAGAAACCGTGATCCCGTAGCGCCGCGCAAAGGTGTCATAGAGGTTGTTGGGAATATCTTCGCACTCCATCCCCCCGAACAGCGAGAGGGGCAACACAATGGTTTCCACGATTACACTGCGACCGGCCAGAGATCGTTTGCGCCTGATGCGGATAACCGATGCCGCAGCCGGAATGGCAAGCTTTTCAGCCTCCAGCACGGATGTCGGCGCGACCGTTACGCCCAGAACCTCGCTCTCGGGGAAAAGATGCGCCCCGGTGTCGAGCTTCAGTTTGAAGAATTGAAACAGAATGCGCGTTTCGTCATGGGTCGTGACAAACGTGCCGCGCCCCTGACGGCGCACCAGAAGGTTGGCGCTGGTCATTTCATCGAGCGCCTTGCGCACCGTGCCCTGGCTGACGCCCAGATCGGCGGCAATCTGAATTTCGCTGGGCACCATATCACCGGCACGCCATTGGCCGGTGGCAATGCGCTGCGTCAGCCGTTCGCGCACCTGCTGATAGAGCGGGCGAAAGCTCAAGTCTTCGATGTTTGCCATCATGTCCAATCCGAAGAGCGCAGGCACCGCGCCGTTGACCTGGTCCAGTCTTATATCTTATAGAAGACCTTGTTGAGAAGATTGCGCGCGACCAAAAAGCGCGCGACGACACAAGGGTGAGACATGGCCGACAAAGCCCATATGCCACATCTTCTCGTTCACACCCGCAAGGACAATTGCGGGGTGGTCGTGGTGGAGAATCTGAAAGCCGGCACGGATATGCTCGCCGTGATCACCGAGGACAATTCGGCCTTTCGCGTCACGGCGAAAATGGACGTGCCCATTGGCCACAAGGTCGCGCTGAAGGATCTGAAGACGGGCGATACGGTCTGGAAATACGGCGAGGACATCGGGATCATCAAGGCCGATGTGGCCAAGGGCCAGCATCTGCATGTCCACAACGCCAAAACGAAGCGCTGGTGAGGAGACGGGTATGACAGTCAGCGGGCTGGTCGCCAATGTCGACCTTGGAAAAATTCCGTCAAAGCTGGTGAAGGGGCGCAAGATCGAGGCGCCGGGCTTTCGCGCGCCCCTCGCCAGAAAAGCCCTGCGCGCGGCCGAGAAGGACTTCTTCATGGGCTGGCGGCGCGAGAACGGCCGTGTGGGCGTGCGCAACCACGTGGTGCTTCTGCCGCTGGATGATTTGTCCAACACCGTCTGCGAGGCCGTCGCCAATACCATCAAGGGCACGATGGCCTTGCCGCATGCCTACGGACGCCTGCAGTTCGGCGCGGATCTCGATCTGCATTTCCGCACCCTGATCGGTGTGGGCTCCAACCCCAATGTGGCAGCGGTCATCGTCATCGGCATCGAGGATGGCTGGACCAAAACCGTGGTGGATGGCATCGCCAAGACGGGCAAACCTGTGGTCGGCTTCGGCATCGAGGGGCACGGCGACATTGCCACCATCGCCCGTGCCTCGTATGTGGCGAAGGAATTCTTGCAGTGGTCCTCCGAGTTGCAGCGCGAGAAAACCTCTGTTTCCGAGCTCTGGATTTCCACGAAATGCGGCGAGAGCGACACCACGACGGGCCTCTCCTCCTGCCCGGCGGTGGGCAACATGTACGACAAGTGGTTGCCCAAGGGCATTTACGGTGTCTTCGGCGAGACATCCGAAATCACCGGGGCGGAGCATCTGTGCAAGGCGCGCGCCGCCACGCCGGAATTGGGCGAGCGTTGGTACAGGATGTGGAAGGCCTATCAGGACGACGTGATCGAGGCCCACAAGACCTCCGATCTCTCCGACAGCCAGCCCACCAAAGGCAACATTGCAGGTGGTCTCACCACCATCGAGGAGAAGGCGCTGGGCAACCTGGAGAAGATCGGGCGCACGTCCAGCTACATCGACATTCTTGAACCCGCCGAAGCCCCTGCCAAGGGCCCGGGCCTCTATTTCATGGACACGTCCTCCGCTGCGGCCGAATGTGTCACGCTGATGGCGGCGGGGGGCTATGTGATCCACACCTTCCCCACAGGACAGGGCAATGTGATCGGCAACCCCATCGTCCCCGTCATTAAGATCACGGGCAACCCCAAGACCATGCGCACCATGCCCGAGCACATTGACGTGGATGTCTCGGGCATCCTGCGCCGGGACATGACCATTCCCGATGCGGGAGATGCGCTCATCGCCAACATCGTGCGTACGGCCAATGGGCGTCTCACGGCTGCAGAAGCTCTGGGGCACCGCGAGTTCGTGATGACCAAGCTGTATCGCAGCGCCTGACAAGGCTCTTTCGTCATCCGGCGAAAACCGATAACGCCGGACGTTGCAGCAGAAGAAAGGCCATGGCATTGCAGCCCGCACGCTTCATCAGCACCCATGCGGCCGGCATCGCCCTGTGCGCGGTCGTGGCGATCATGGCCGTTCTGGCCGAACCGCTGATGCGCAGCGCCACAGGTGGCTTCGCGCTTCCCGCTATGGTGCTGGCTCTGGTCATCGGCATGTTCCTCAACCCTCTTGCCGCGTACGCCCGTTTCGCACCGGGCATCACGTGGTGTGTGAAGACGCTTCTGCGCGTCGCCATCGGGCTGCTGGGCCTGCGCATTGCGCTGGGGGACATTCTGGGTCTCGGCTTTGGCATCCTTCTGCTGGTCATCGCTTCGATGGCTCTGACGGTGATGAGCGCGTTGTGGTTATCCCGCCGCCTGGGTCTTGCCGATGGCTATGGCATGCTGGCGGGTGCCGCCACCGCTGTTTGCGGCGCTTCGGCCACGCTGGCGACGGCCTCGGTTGTGCCAGCCTATCGCAACAAGGAGGTGGATGTCGCCTTCACCGTGATCATGGCCAATGCGATTTCCACGCTGGTGATGCTGGCCTATCCTCCCCTGTGTATCTGGCTGGGGCTGACCGGGCGCGAGACCGGGTTGCTGCTGGGCGCCACCATCCATGACATGGCGCAGGTCGTGGGTGCGGGCTATGCGGTGTCCGAGCCCGTCGGCAACAGCGCCGTCATCGTGAAGCTTTTTCGCGTGTTTTTGCTGTTGCCTGTGGTGCTGCTCATTGGCGCCTGGTTGACTGGCAGGGGCGACAGCGCTGCGGTCGCCAAAGTGCCCGTGCCACTGTTCGCGGTGGCCTTTCTGCTCTTGTGCATCCTCAACACGGCGGCCTCGGCCATGCCTGGTGTCGCGCCGTATTTCTTGCCTGTGAAATCCGCCCTCAACGAGGTGTCGCGCTGGGGGCTGCTTCTGTCCATTGCCGCGCTGGGCCTGGGCACATCGGTCAATGCCATCCTCACCTTGGGCTGGCGACATATTGCGGTCTTTATGGGGGCGACTGTGATGATCCTCGTTATCGTGACTGCGGGGCTGTTGTTGCTGCGCTGAAAGGGAGAGCACCATGCCTGATATCGTGATCTGCGAATTTCTGGATGAAACGGCACTTGCAGCCATCCCTGCCCATTTCAAAGTGCTTTACGATCCTGCTCTGGTCGATCGACCCGATGATCTGCTGCGCGCCGTCGGCGCTGCAAAAGCCCTTGTTGTGCGCAACCGCACCCAGGTGCGCGGGCCGCTGCTTGCAGCAGCAAGCCACCTGCAGGTGGTGGGACGGCTGGGCGTCGGGCTCGACAACATCGACACGCAGGCCTGCGCGGCGCGCGGCATCCGCATCTGTCCGGCCAGCGGCGCCAATGATCTGGCGGTGGCCGAATGGGTGATCGCAACCGCGATGCTGCTGCTGCGCGGCGCCTACGGGGCCACGGCGGCTGTGGTGGATGGCAGCTGGCCACGCAGCCAGCTCATGGGCCGCGAGATTTCGGGCAAGACCATGGGTCTTGTGGGTTTTGGTGCCATCGCCCGCGAGGTGGCGGTCCGCGCCGGCGCCATGGGCATGCATTGCATCGCCTTCGATCCGCATCTTGCCGACGATCATCCCGCATGGCGCCTTGCCAGGCGGCACGGGCTGGAGCCCCTGCTGCGCGAGGCGGATGTGGTCAGCCTGCACGTGCCACTCACCGCCACGACACGCAACATGATCGATGCGCTGCGCCTGAGCCGCATGAAACCGGATGCAATCCTGCTCAACGCGGCGCGCGGCGGCGTTGTGGATGAGGCGGCCCTGGCGGCGGCGCTCAAGGCGGGCCGGTTGGGTGGTGCTGCGCTGGATGTTTTTGACGAAGAGCCGCTGTCCGCCGCGCGCGGAGCGGTGTTTGCGCGGTGCCCCAATCTCGTCCTCACGCCTCATATTGCGGGCGTCACGGCGGAATCGAACCTGCGCGTCAGTCATCTCACCATCACCAATGTGCTGCGCGTTCTGGGAGAAGCTGCCGGATGAAAGATACGATTCTTGATCTCGCCAGCGCCGAGCGGTTTGTCATCCGCGTGTTGCGCAAGCACGGCGCATCAACCGTTGTCGCGCGCTCCGTTGCGCGGGCCTTGGTGGCGGCGGAGGCGGATGGCTTGAATGGTCACGGCCTCCAGCGCGTGCCCACCTATCTTGCCATGCTCAAATCCGGCAAGGCGCGGGGGGATGCCAAGCCGGTGGCGCGGCGCGTGAAGCCCGCAGTGCTGGCGGTGGATGCGGCGGATGGCTTTGCCTATCCCGCTTTGGATCTGGCGCTGAAAAAGCTTCCGGCCATGGCGCAGGCACAGGGCCTTGCGGCAGCCGCCATCAGCCGCTCCAACCATTGCGGCGTGGCCGGCCATGTGGTCGAGAAGCTCGCCGCGCAGGGGCTGGTGGCAATCCTGTTTGCCAACACACCTGCGGCCATGGCCCCGGCAGGCGGGCAGCATGCCGTGTTCGGCACCAACCCCATCGCTTTTGCCGCGCCGCTCGCAGGACGCGCCCCGATCGTGGTGGATCTGTCGCTGTCCAAGGTCGCACGCGGCAATCTCGTCACGGCCAGGCAGAGGGGCGAAGCTATTCCGCTGGGCTGGGCGCTCGATACGCATGGCAATCCCACCACGGATCCCGCAGAAGGGATTGCGGGCACGATGCTGCCGCTGGGCGGTGCCAAGGGCGCAGCCTTGGCGCTGATGGTCGAGGTGCTCGCCGCAGCCGTTGTGGGCACGCATCTGGCGTTTGAGGCCTCGTCCTTTCTGGATGACCAGGGCGGTCCGCCCCGCACGGGCCAGCTCATCCTGGCTCTGGACCCGACCGCCTTCGGACACACGCAATTTGCCGAGCGGATGGCCATGCTCGCCAGGGCGATCGAGGATCAGCCAGGCGCGCGCTTGCCCGGCCAGCGTCGCACGGCGCTGCGCCAGAAGGCCGCACTGGAGGGGGTGCTGCTGCCGGGTTTGCTGAAGGCACAAATCGCGGCCATATGATAGCTGCCGGGAGAGATCACCAGCATGACGCAAGCCAAATCCGCAACCGACAAGCAAGGGGCTTCCCTGTGGAGCTTTGGCCGCAAGCCCAACTCTCCGGATGACACGGCGCGCGTGAAAGCACTTGTCCATGCCGCTCTGGGGTACAATCCCGACATCGGCATCAGCGTGAGCGAAATCATCTGTACGGACCCGGGTTGCCCTGGAACGGAAACGGTCATTCTGGTGATGGCGCCACTGAAAAAGACGGCTGCCTGCAAAATCGCCAGGATTGCCAGCGAAGTCACTGACGACGATGTGCGCGATGCGCTGAAAAACCTGGCCTATACCCCATGATGAGCTTTCAATGATCCGGCGTGTCATCACAATGTTTGCGGGCGGATTGGCCGCGGTTCTTGCTTCGCAGGCTCCCGAATTCACCCAGCAATATGGCCAGCGCCTCGGCGGGGCCGTGGACGAGCTGCGCGCGGTCGTCGAGCGCTTCGATCAGGATGCGCGCCGCAATGGCCTGTCACGCGAGGGCGGCCTCAACCGGCTGGAAACATCTGCCGACCCGTTCCTCGCCGCGCGCGGGGCCAGCATGCGCAGCACCGTGCAACGCTATGACGGTCTGTCGGGGCAGCGCCAGGCGATGATGGCCCCTGATGTGCTGACGCGCGTGGGCGCGGTCGTGCGCAACTATGACGGGGAGATCGCCCGCGCCGCGTGGCGCGATTACAAGCCGGCCTTGCCGCTCACATTGGAGGGGCTGCTGTTTGCCGTGATCGGCTTTTCCGGCGGGGTTCTGGTGACGGCCATTACGGTTCTGCCCATGGGACGCCGGCAGTGGGCGGGACGCGGGCAGTGTGCGGGAAAACACAAGGCCGCTCATTCTACAGAGCGAAGCGCTTCTCGATCCCCCGTTTGATCTGGTCGCGCACCGCGCGGTAGGCCTCCATGCGGCTGTCGCGCGATCCGGTCGTTTCCGCAGAGGGGTCTTCGGTCGGCCAGTATTCAATTTCCACCGCGTCGTGGCGGGTCAGCTGCTGGGCCATATGCACCGCCTCGGGCGAGAGTGCGATGATGAGATCGAATTCGCTCAGATCGAGTTCATCAAAACCCTGCGTGTTGTGATCGCGGATATCGATGCCAATTTCGGCCATCACGGAGACGGCAAAACCATCGAGCGATGCTGTGGAAAGCCCGGCGGAATCCACATAGATCTTCGATCCCAGCAGTGCGCGAAACAAGCCCTCCGCCATGGGCGAACGCACAGCATTGAGCGTGCAGGCAAACAGCACAGAGCGGGGAGACGATGCTTTCGGTGCGCTCACGTCTCGCGCCCCGTCCAGGAGAGCGCCATGATCAGCGTGAAAAGCCGCCGCGCCGTCTGGAAATCGACCGTAACCTTGTCTTTCAGGCGCTCGATCACGATGTCCGCCGCCTCGTTGTGCACCCCGCGCCGCCCCATGTCGATGGCCTCGATCTGTGCGGCGCTGGCGGTGCGGATGGCCGCATAATAGCTCTCGCAGATCATGAAATAGTCCTTGATCACCCGGCGGAACGGCGAAAGCGACAGTCCATGCGTGACGATGTGATCACCCGTTTCCGCGCGAATTTCAAAGACCAGGCGCTGGTTCAACATGCCGATCGAGAGCACGAAAGGGCCCTGGTGCGGACCGGGCAGGGCAAAGCTGTTGTCCTCGATCAGATCATAGATCGCAGTGGCCCGCTCGTGCTCCTGATCCGGCGTGCCGCGCTCGATCGAGTTCTGATCGAGAACAACGCGGACGAGGCGATCGGGAGAAGGCGCATCAGCCATCGTCGGTCAGTCTCCGAACGGCAGATTGAGGCGAATGGCGACGGAACGCGCATGGGCGTCCAGCCCCTCGGCACGGCCCAGCGCAATGGCGGCTGGTCCCAGCGCGTGCAGTTGCTCGGGCCCGCAGGATAGGATCGAGGTTCGTTTCATGAAATCGAGCACTCCCAGACCCGAAGCGTAGCGGGCGCTGCGGGCGGTGGGCAACACGTGGTTTGACCCACCCACATAATCGCCGATCGCTTCCGGCGTGTGGCTGCCCAGAAAGATCGCTCCGGCGTTGCGGATGCGCTGGCTGAGATCAGCGCCGTCCACCGCCATGATTTCGAGGTGCTCGGGAGCGAGGCGGTCCACGAGGGGGATCGCATCGGAGAGGGTTTGCACATGGATGATGGCGCCGAAATCCCGCCAGGAGGCCGCGGCGATGTCCCGGCGCGGCAGCGTGGCCAGCTGACCGTCCAGCGCATGGCTCACCTCCCTGGCCAACCGGCGCGAGGAGGTGATGAGAATCGACTGCGCCGCCGTGTCGTGCTCGGCCTGCGCCAGCAGGTCCGCTGCGATCCAGGCGGGGTTTGCGGTGTCGTCGGCCAGCACAAGCACTTCGGACGGCCCGGCGATCATGTCGATGCCGACCTGGCCAAAGACCTGCCGCTTGGCGGCCGCCACGTAGGCATTGCCGGGGCCGACGATCTTCACCACGGGCCGGATCGTCTGCGTGCCGTAAGCCAGCGCCGCCACGGCCTGCGCGCCGCCGACACGGTAGATTTCATCGACCCCCGCGATATGGGCTGCGGCCAGCACCAGCGGGTTGATCAGACCATCCGGGGTCGGCACCACCATGACGACGCGCGGCACACCCGCGACGCGCGCTGGCACCGCATTCATCAAAACAGAGCTTGGATAGGACGCCAACCCGCCCGGCACATAAAGCCCAACCGATTCAACCGCACTCCAGCGCGATCCGAGTTCAACGCCAGCAGCATCCGTATATTGGTCGTCTTTGGGCCGTTGCCGCTCGTGGTGCGACTTAATGCGATCATGCGCAAACTGTAGCGCACGCAACGTGTCCCCATCGCAGGCGGCTACGGCATGTTCAATTTCAGTAGCGCTGATCTGGATGCCCTGCTGCGCCAGATCCACCTGATCAAATCGCGCAGATAACTCAACCAGTGCCGCGTCTCCGCGCGCGCGCACGTCAGCAATAATCTCGCGCACCGCCAAATCAACATCGTTAGAAACTTCGCGTTTATCGCCAAGCAATGCTTCAAAAGCTGCCGGAAAATTTGAATCGGTAGTCGCTAGGCGTGTTGGCATCGTGATCTTCCTGGCCGCCGGGGCCACTCCTTATCGTATTCGCCGCAATCTTTAGCATGGGCTGGATCGCCGCAAACAGGTCGCTGCACGCCCGGTCCGGGCTGATTGTCGCGTTCTGCGCCACCAAAAGTCGCGTTCCGCGCCAACGAAAGACGCCTCCCGCCTAATCTCCCGTATGGTCCGGCTTATACCTTGTCGCCCAAACCCCGCCCAAGTCCTTCAATTCCGCTTCGATATAGTCCACCCGCAACCGGATTGCAGCGCCGTTGGCAAACTGCAGCATGATATCGCCAGCTGGAGCGTCCTCGCCGGGCTCAAACCGGATAGCGAGTAACACCAAAACGGCATCCACCGCCTTCAGATCAATGCCAACGGTCGCGACTTTAGCAACACGCTCAAACCGCAACCCCGCGCGATGCCGCTCATGCGACGCACGCTTTGCCGAAGGTGCGGCGTGTGCTGCAGCCCAGTCAAATCGGTTGCAAACCAGAGCAAACCGACGCTCCCGCGCCAGATAGGCCAAGTCCGCAACGCGCACCACCGCATCTTGGCAATGGGCCGACAGGACCGCGAGATCGTCCCCATCGAGCGCTAGAAGTTTCAACTCGGCCATCGTGCTCTG
>JANMMT010000135.1:0-2070 GCA_031373545.1 Hyphomicrobiales bacterium | reverse complement strand
ACCCCCAGCGTCGCAAAGAACATCGCATGCCGGTCGCGCGGGATGACTTGCGTCGAGATCGGCTCGGGCGTCAAGCCCAGCATCTTGCAGACGTGATCCTCGACGGCCGGGTCAATGTTGGCGAAGGTGCCGACGGCGCCGGAAATCGCCCCGGTGGCCACCTCGGCGCGGGCGTTGACCAGCCGGGCGCGGTTCCGTGCCATCTCGGCGTAAAAGCGGGCAAAAGTCAGGCCCATCGTCGTCGGTTCGGCATGGATGCCGTGGCTGCGGCCAATGCGGACGGTGTCCTTGTGTTCGTACGCGCGGGTCTTCAGCGCAGCCAGCACCCGGTCAAGTGCCACCAGCAACAGGTCCGAGGCCCGGACCAGTTGGACATTCAGCGTGGTGTCAAGCACGTCCGACGAGGTCATGCCCTGATGCACAAAGCGCGCCGTGTCATGACCAATGATCTCGGCCAGATGGGTCAGGAAGGCGATGACGTCATGCTTGGTGACCGCCTCGATCTCATCGATCCGGGCGACATCAAAGGTCACGTCCTTTGCCTTCCAGACGGCTTCGGCATTGGCCTTCGGGATCACGCCAAGGGCTGCTTGGGCGTCGCAGGCATGCGCCTCGATCTGGAACCAGATCTGAAAGCGGGTTTCCGGGGACCAGATCGCCACCATCTCGGGGCGGGAATAGCGCGGGATCATCGGGGACCTTTGGGCTGCAGGAATTTCGCCCCGCTTACGCCGCAGCGGTTTCCCACGCAAGCAGCTACGGTAAAACGGCGACCACGTCAGACGGGTCGGTCAAGCGACCAGCCCGATCAGGCCCAGAGCCGAGATGACCAGAAAGGCAGTCCATTGCAGCAGCACCCGCACCGTGCCCAGCCGGATCAGCCCGTAGACGATGAACAGCACCGCCGCGGACAGAAACAGCGCGATCGGCACCACAGACAAGGCCAGCGCCTGTTCCGGCAGGAAAGCCGCCGCGATCAGAGCCACGCCGCCAATGGCCATGACGGCTGTCACGGCATGCCAGACCACCGACCAGATCGCCTTGGCAGGCTCGGGCCAATGAGAGGCGACCATGGGGCGGTGAATCTCGCGCCCGCCAGGAAAAATATGGACGATGTCCAAAAGAAGCGCCGCAATACCTGCGGCCAATAGCCAAGCGTTCACGTAACCCTCCATACGGTTGCGTATGGTTTAGCCGGGGCGCTGGACCTTGTCCATACGGGTGCGTATGTTTGTCGCATGTCAACGCAGGACCCAAAGGCGAAACTTCGACGGATCAACTGGGTTCTGGCCGGTTACCGCGCGCTGGTGCGGGGAGGAATCTCGGCGGTCAAGGTCGAGGCTTTGGCCCGTGACATCGGTGCCACGAAGGGATCATTCTACTGGCATTTCAAGGAACTCGCCGAACTTCATCAGGTGATGCTTGAGCTTTGGGAAGAGCTTGCCACCACCGCGATCACCGCCGCAGTCAAAGGGTCGGGCCTGGAGGGTCGCGGGCAGTTGATGCTGCTTGTGGACATGGTCTCGGTGTTGCCCGGCGACAGCTATGGCGGCGTCGAGATCGAACCCGCCTTGCGCGACTGGGGGCGAAGCGATCCCCGGGCGCGGGCAGTTCTGGAGCGGGTGGACCGGCAGCGGTTGCTGGATCTGGCCGGGTTTCTGCGCACGGCCGGGGTTGACGAAGCCGAACTGGTGTCAAAAGCCCACCTTATTTATGCCGCAGTGATCGGGCTGGAAAGCTTGCGACTTACAACCGGAGCCGAGATGGCCTCGGACCTGCGCGCGCTGGTTGGAAAGCTGCTGGAATGACACCGCCCCCGGGGCCGGATGTCGAAATGGGGACTATTCATGGACGACGACAGTCCGATCTTTCGAAATCTGGCCGGTGCCGCGCTGACGCTGGCCATCCTGGTTCTGTTCAGCGGCTATTTGGGTTGGCTGCACCCCTGGGGCGATTCGCTTAGCGTCGGCAGCCTCGGCCAGTTTGTGGCTTGCGATGAGTTGCAGTGGGAATACGGCGAGCAATGGAGCGTGCAAACCGTGGGCGTGGCTGACAAACTTGGCAAACCCG